>JBANFR010000084.1:0-15355 GCA_037975925.1 Verrucomicrobiota bacterium | reverse complement strand
GCAAAGCGGCGCAACCAGGGTAAATCCAGCGGCACTGCCCGTTGCCGGTTCCACACCACCATTTCCGGGAGACGAGGGGCGGGAGAGGGATTTGTTTTCATCAACGGAACGGGATTTCTCTGGCTCACACGTCCGAAGGCTGAATCGGGCGGGTGGAGGCGAGGGAGGTTTCCTTTTTTTCGGGGGCCTTGGGATAAGCGATCCTGCTGTGGAGCATGTTGCGCAGCGTCCGTTTGAAGCTTTCAGCAACCTCTCCGAGTTCGCACATCGAAAGCTCACATTCCGACAACTGGCCGTCCAAAAGACGCTTCTGCATGATGTCATCCACCAGCTGGTCGATCTTCTGCGGACTCACCTTTTCCAGACAACGGGAGGCGCTTTCAATGGTGTCCGCCAGACTGATGATCGCGCACTCGCGGGACTCCGGCTTCGGTCCCGGGTAACGGAAGGACTCCTCGCGGACGTCGGGCAAGTCCTCCGCGTGGCGATCGCCGAGTCCCTTGCGAGACTCCTCCTGGAGCTTCAAGGCCCGGTTGTAGAAATAATAGACGAGGGAGGTGCCGTGATGGCGCTGGATCACCTCAATAATCTCCCGGTTCAGCCGGTGCTTTAGCGCCAAATCCACCCCCTCCTTCACATGTGCGATGATGACCAAGGCGCTCATCGTGGGCGCGAGATCCTCGTGGGCGTTCCGGCCATGCCTCGCATTCTCCACAAAATACTCAGGTTTCACGAGTTTCCCGATGTCGTGAAAATAGGAGCACACGCGCACCATCGCCGCGTTCGCCCCGATGCACTCCGCCGCAGCCTCCGCCAGTTGCGCCACGACCAGACTGTGATGGTAGGTTCCCGGGGCCTCCATCGTCATGCGCTTGAGGAGGGGATGATTCAGATCCGAGAGTTCGAGCCACGTGATCGAGGTCGTGATCCGAAACAACCCCTCGATCACCGGCAAAATCGACGACACTAGAAGCGCGACACCCGCGCCACTTGCCATCGCCACCGCGCTCTGCCAGCCCACCATTTTCCAGTGCGTGAGTTGCAAGTTATCCCATAGCACCGGACCAATCAGCCCCGTCAAAAGCGCCAGAGCCCAAGTCGTCGCGCCCACCGCCAAGCCGGCCCTGATCAGATCGCCCCTTCGCCGCACCTGTCGCGTCGTGAGGGCAGAGACAAAACCGCAAAGCATGCTGATGGTCAAAAACCGGGGATCCATCCCCCCGTGCAGCATCGCCCCGAGGAGACTGGCAAAAATCGTCACCACAATCCCCAGACGCTGGCCGAGCAGCACCGAAATCAGGAGCGGCCCCAACGAGTAGGGCACGGCAAGCTCCCAAAACATCTTCCGATCCAGCGCACTCCACTGCCCGCCCAGGCTCGAGGCCACCTCCCGCGCGTTTTCCACCACACAGCTCACCGCCTCCAGGTGCAGCACCAGTGTTCCAAAAATCAGCAGCACCCGCGCGTTATCCATCCAAACCCTCGGGTGATTCATCCACAGCAGGGCCATCGAAAGCGCGTAAATGAGCCAACCCACCACCAGGCGCTCCGGAACCCATCCAAGCGGCCCACTCGCCACCAAACGCCCAATCGCCAGCCCGACCAACACCAGCAGCACGCCCTTGGGCAAAATCCCGTGACGCAGGGTCTCGACCCACTCCCGCTGCGTCAAACGACGCCGCATCTTTGCGGACGCCAACCCCCGTTTCACCAAACGCTGCCTGGCAAAAAAACCCGTCACAGGGACAACCTCCGCTCAGCGGCTTTCATTGCATCTTGGATTCAACGGTTTGGGCATCTCCCCCGCGCCCCGGTGTTGGCGGTAGGCCCGAATAATCGACGCCACCAACTCGTGACGCACGACATCCCGCTCTTCGAAGTGACAGAAACCGATTCCCTCAACCCCCCGGAGCGCCTGCAAAGCCTCGAGAAGCCCCGAGCGCCGGTTGGAAGGCAGGTCGATCTGCGTGGGATCCCCTGTGATCACGCACTTGGAGTTCAACCCCAAACGCGTCAAAAACATGAACATCTGCTCCGTTGTGGTGTTTTGCGCCTCGTCCAAAACAACGAAGGAATGCGCCAAAGTCCGACCCCGCATGTAGGCCAGGGGCGCAATCTCAATCACGTTCCGTTCCATCCAACGCTGCAGCTCCTCCACGCCCAGCATCTCCTGCAGCGCATCATAGAGCGGTCGCAGATACGGCATGATCTTTTCCTTCAAATCGCCGGGCAAAAAGCCCAACGCCTCGCCCGCCTCCACCGCGGGCCGCGTCAGGATGATCCGATCGACCTGCTCCTGCTTGAGCGCCGCAATCGCCATGGCCATCGCAAGATACGTTTTTCCGGTCCCCGCGGGCCCAACACCAAACACCACATCCTTCCTCTGAATCGTTTCCAAGTACGCCTTTTGCCCCTCCGTCTTCGGAATCACCGGGGCTCTTCGGGAGGAAACTTGAAGGCGGGCAGTGCTCAACTCGTCCAGGCCGGCAGACTCCGGCTCCAAAACCGAGCGCAGCGCGTACAAAAATTCCTGGCGCCGAATCGACACCCCATTTTGGCGGGCCTTCTCCAACTGCTGAAAAAGGCGCCTTACCTTGCCCAAACCGTCGAGCGCGCCCTCGACCCGCAACCAACCTTCCCGGGTTGTCAGACGCACCTCCAAGGCCTGCTCCAAAGCCTTCAGGAGGCTCAAATCGTTTCCGTAAAGAGCCTGCAAAACCCGCGCGCTCTCAAACTGCAACGTTTCAACCTCAGTCATCCTTGGAGACGTATCTGATTGTGGTCCACAAGCTTCGGGATGCAAATCAAACAAAGTCCCCCTCAACGAAAGCCATAAGCCAGGGACCAGGTTGTCCGCTCCTCCGGCGATTTTTCCACCTCCACCAACAAATAATACGTCCCCGTCCTCTTGGGGCGGATATGTGCGGCGGCCTTCTGTCCCTTCTGCCAGGCGTCATCCTCCGCGAGCTTCCCAGCGCTGTCGTAGATGTGGACGGAAATCCTTGCCCCCTTCGAATCCGTACCCATCCAGAACCAGTACTCGTTTCCCTTAAAAAGCTGGTGCGCAATCAATTTCGGCTGCTTGGCCGCCATATCTCCCCCCCAGTGCTCCTCTCTCAGGGTAAACCCCTCTTTCACCGCAGGCATCGCAGCCTCCAGGGCAAAGGAAAGGGCGTCATCAATGGTGCCCCGAACCGGCATGGCGAGCAGCGGCAGAAACAGTGCGGAAACGACAAAAATCAAATTCCTTTTCACGAAAGTTCCTAATTAAAAGTCACTTGGCCTTTGCCTGAATTAACGCCACCAAATCCGAGCACCGCTTCCCGATCTCCCTGACGGTTTTCTCTGAAATCGCGCTCCCATCTCCGTTGCCCATCATCGGACGGATTTCACGCAGCCCCTTCTGTATCTTCGAGACGAGCGGTTGCTCCGAAGACCGCGGCGGCATTAGCGAGATGCGCCGATCAAAATGCTCGGCCAAAACCGGCTGATGCAACAGTTCCGCCCCGTCCCGCGTGTACTCTTTGGATACCACCTGGCACAGGGCCTCCGTCCCGCGCAACCAGCCCCCAAGGCTCACCAACTGGGCCAGCGGTTCGCTGTCCAGCTCTAGCATGGCCTGGCGGACGTCAAAAAGCGCCATGTCGAGCTCCTTGCGCACCTCCTGCCAACGGTGTTTGTCCGCGTATTCGACGATGGAGTTCGCCCGCCGATTCAGCGCTTTCTCGACCCCGATCGCTTTCGCCAAGGAACGCACACTGTTGCCAATGTGTTTGACCTCCTGCGTGTTCTCCGCCTCCACCGCGATAAAACCCTCCGCAATGATGCTCCCAAGCATCAGCGAGATTTGCTCCCGCCCGCCCGTGGGAGTCGCCACTCCCTTCAGGGGCCTCAAGACCTCCGTCCACGCCGGCTTCCCCAACTTGTCCAAAACCGCAAACACCTCGCTCGGCACCGGCACCACCACGTCATCCACCAATTTGGCCTCCTTCGGAAACTGACTCACGTCGATGCGGGGCGCGGGGGCCGTCGTGGGGGCAGCAAGCGCTCCGGAGCCCGCCACACTCGCACAGGCCGCCAGAACACACAGGGGTCGGTAGTTCATAAGCAAGGAGCTCAAGATCCGTGATCCACACAAAAACTCAACTACGGCCTTCATTCGCCCCAACACCACGGCGCCCCAAACCACTTGACCCTTTGCGCCCACCCACGAGTAGACTCCTCCATGCGATTTCAGACTTTATGGGAAGGCCGATGGATCTTTGCGGCCCTGCTCCTCCTCTGCGCCCTGGGCGCCGCCTTCCACCAATCCTGGCTCCTCCTCCTCGGCGGCCTCGGAATTCTCTTCTGCCTCAACTTCTTCCGCGACCCCAACCGCATCGGCTCTCAAGACCCGCGCGACATCCTTTCCGCGGCCGACGGGATCGTCACCGAAATCGTCGAAATGGAAGAAACAGAGTTTTTGAAAAAGCCCATGCGCCGCATCGGCGTGTTCCTTTCTGTTCTGGACGTCCACACCAACCGCGCCCCCATCGACGGCAAAGTCATCTATCTCAACCACTTCCCGGGAACCTACCCTGGCCCTTACCTCGACGCCAGGCACCGTGAGTGCTCTTCCAAAAACGAGGCTCAAACGTGGGCCTTCGAAGGTGAACGCGCCACCCTGGTTGTTCGCCAAATCACCGGCGCGATCGCACGGCGCATCGTTCCCTGGAGTCGAGTGGGAGACATCGTCCGCAAGGGAGAACGCTTCGGGATGATTCGCTTCGGCTCCCGCACCGAAGTCTTCGTTCCTCTCGAATGCGAAATCACCGTCGAGGTGGGGCAGAAAGTCCGGGGCGGCGAAACCGTTATCGCCCGCCTGCCCGCCACTCGCTGAAGCCTCTTCCTGCGTAGCCGCCCCCCCCTCACTGCCATGAGTGAAGAAGAAGGTCCAAAAATCTACCTCCTGCCCAACCTCATGACGGCAGGGAATCTCTTTTGCGGTTTTGCCGCCTCACTCAAAATCGTGGAAAGCGCCATGATTTTTGCCGGGTCCGGCAGCACTCCCGTCGCGCTGGCCGATGCCAGCCGGCAAATCCACTACGCCATCTGGCTCATCCTCGCCTCCTGCATCTTTGATCTCCTCGATGGCCGCCTCGCCAGACTCGGTGGTCACGAGAGCCCTTTCGGACGCGAATTCGATTCCCTTGCGGACATCGTCTCCTTCGGAGTCGCCCCGGCTCTGATGGTCTACAAAATCGTCCTCTTCCAGTTTCCCAAGGTCGGGTGGATCATCGCATCCATCTACCTCGTCTGCGGCGCGCTCCGACTCGCCCGATTCAACTGCCTGGCCGCTGTCAATTCCGCAGCCGCCAACCGCGAATTCACCGGATTCCCCATTCCCGCCGCAGCGGGAATGATCGCCTCCCTGACGCTTTTCATGCTCTGGCTGGACGAACACGACCGACCGTTGGGCCCCTCCCGCTGGGTGCTCCCGCCGCTCATGCTCTTCCTCGCATGGATGATGTTCAGCAAGTTTAAATACCCGAGCTTCAAGAGCTTCTCTTGGCGCTCCACCCGGTCGCTCCCTCGCTTCATCGGCATCCTCATCGTCGTCGTGGTCACGGCCATGAATTTCGAGTGGATGCCCGCGGTTATTTTTATCACCTACCTCCTCTACGGATTCCTCCGGCCTTTTCTCTCTCGCGAAATGAAACGCGACATCGAAGAGGAATCAGAGGAGGAAGACTCGCATCCGAGCACCGGCCGCTAGTCCCCCCTCTCCACAGGCTGCGCCATGAGCGATTTTGCGCAGAATGGAGCGGTCTGCACCCTCCAGCGTCTCAACGACTCCCACCTGTCCGCCCTCGACGCCGAGTGGCTCCCGGCCCTCCGTCAGCAGACTCCGATTACGCTCATTCTTCCCTGCCATGCCCCTGATCTCCGGGGCCCGGCCCTCCAACCCATGTGCCGGGCTCTGGCCTCCGCCTCGTGGATTGCTCAGGTCGTCATTCCGATGAACGGAGTGCCCGCGCAGGACCTCGACCTGGTCCGCGCTTTTTTTCAAAAACACCTCCCCTTTCCACTCACCTTTCTGCCCACCGACCACCCCTCTCTCGAGTCCATCCTCGCAAAGGCCTGCGACCTTCCTCCCCGCCACATGCCCCATGGAAAGGGGCTCAACGTCTGGAGCGCCTTCGGATTCTTGCACGCCCAACGCACGCCGGGGCTGTTCGCCCTCCAAGACTGCGACGTTCTCTCCTTCCAGCGCTCCACACTCGCCCGCCTCTGCTTTGCCGCCAGCGAACCATCTCTCGATTTCGATTTTGCAAAAATGTATTACAGCCGCGTGAGCGACCGCCTCTATGGACGCGTGAGCCGCCTTTTTCTCGCCCCGCTCCTGCACGCCCTGATCCGAGTCGCGGGACACCACCCTCTCCTCGATTTTCTCCAAAGCTTCCGTTACCCGCTGGCGGGCGAGTGCGCTTTGCAAGCCGCCCTGGCCTCCAAACTTCCCTTGCAACACGGCTGGTCCCTGGAAATCGGCATGCTCTGCGCCCTTTTTCGCCAAACCGAACCGCACCGCATGTGTCAGGTCGATGGCGGTACCGGCTACGATCACAAACATCAACCGGCCGCCAGCAGTCTGAGCCCCATGTGCTCCCAAATCGCCCGGACCCTTCTCGAACAACTCGCGCTGGAGGGGTGCGCCATCACCCCCGTCCTCCTCGAGTCTCTCGCCGATGCCCACCGGCGTGAATCCCTTGAGGCCGTGAGACGCTCGGTCGCGCTCGCCAGCATCAACGGAATTCCCTGCGATCGCGCCGCCGAAGAATCGCTCGCCCTCGCCTTCGCCGACACACTTCCGAAAGTCCCTCCCCACCAAAGCCGACCCTTGCCCCCGTGGGAGTCGATCGAACGCGCCACCCCCGCCCTGCTCGACGCCCTGCTTCACTGGCAACTCCCCACCTCGTAAATCGTCATTCGGACGCTGGACCCCGCGGAGTCCCCAACGCTGACGTGTCAGCAGAAAATTCGCGCAAACTTCCGCTTTCAGGCCGAGGGAGCCCCTGCGGACTCCATTCCGTATTTCCGCAGCTTGGCGTACAGGGTCGCCCGTTGGATTCCCAATATCTCCGCAGCCCGCTTCTTGTTTCCCTGCGTCTCTCCGAGCACACGGTAAATGGTGCGCCTTTCCTGCTCCTCCAAACTCAAGCCCCGATTCGGCTCACCCGGCCCTGCCGACGCCTCAGGGAATCGCAATCCCACCGGCAACTGCTCCAATCCGATCCGCCCCTCCGACGCCAAAATCACCGCGTACTCCATCGAGTTCTGCAGCTCGCGAATGTTACCCGGCCAAGGATATGCCAGCAGAAGAGCCATCACCTCAGGGTCCACCACGGGAACTGGAACTCCGTGTCGGCTCGCAAATTGGGAACAAAAACTCTGCACCAGCGCGGGAATGTCCTCCCTGCGCTCACGCAACGGAGGAATCAGAAGCTGGAAGGTATTGAGTCGATAGTAGAAGTCCTGCCGCAGCGCCCCGCTCTGCAAGGCCTCCCGGAGCCCCCGATTGGTCGCAGCAACCAAACGAAAGTCCGCCTTGAGCGTGCGCGTGCTCCCGAGAGGTCGGTACTCCCTCTCCTGAAGCAACCGCAGAAAGCGCGTCTGTAAATCCGGCGGCATCTCCGCCACTTCGTCCAAAAAGAGCGTGCCACCAGCCGCTTCGCGGATCATCCCCGGAAACGCGGCATGAGCCCCGGTGAAGGCGCCCTTCGCATACCCAAACAGCTCCGCTTCGATCATGTGTGCTGGAAATGCAGCGCAATTTAGCCTCACCATGGGCCGCCCCTTGCGCGCACTGAGTTCATGCAGGCGAGTCGCTAGGACCTCCTTGCCCACTCCACTCTCGCCCACAATCAAAACGTTCGCATCGGTCGGCCCCACCCTCCGAATCAACTCATCCAACTGACGCATCGAGCGACTCTGATACACCGGCTGTAGCCGCGCCTCCGCCTCCTGCAGACGCCGCTCCAAACGCGCACTCTGCTCGCGCAATTGCACCGTTTCGTTTCGCAACCTTTGATGCTCCAAAGCCTGCGCAATCAGGTTCAACAACTCCTCGGGCGCATAGGGCTTCCCAATAAAGTGAAACGCTCCCAACTTGATGCACTCGATCGCATTCGCCAGCGAATCATTCGCCGTCAACACGAGCACCTCCATCTCCGGCTCTTCCTGCCGCACCCGGCGCAAAACCTCCATCCCGTCCCCATCCGGCAAACCCAAATCAAGGAGCACAAGCCTCGGCTTGGTTTTTCGAATCAGATCCAACCCCGCCGCCGCCGTGGCCGCCACCTCCACCGCAAAACCACGCCTTTTTAACAGCGCTTCAATCGTGAGTAACACCGGGCGCTCGTCATCGATAATGAGCACCCGCACTTCCTCCCCAGCTCTGCTCACGCTCCGCTCCCCCCGGAAAACCGAAGCCGCGTGACCAATTCCCGCCTCGCCTCCTCGTAAGCGTATCCCAACTCCCCACAGAGAGCCGTCACAATGCGCCGACTCCGAAACAAGCCCAACCCGTAATGACGAGGGCGCGTGCTCACCAAGGGCTCCCTACCCCACTGGGCCGGATCAGATTCGGGCGGCGGGCACGGTTGGCGAATCTCCCAACACCCCACCGCCCCCTCCATTTTCAACCCCACACAAACCCTCGAATCCCGCGCTGCAAACGCCACCGCATTGTCCAACAATTCCCCCAGCAACTCGAGGGCGAGCGAAACATCCACC
Source organism: Verrucomicrobiota bacterium (assembly GCA_037975925.1). Lineage (GTDB taxonomy): Bacteria > Verrucomicrobiota > Verrucomicrobiia > Chthoniobacterales > Chthoniobacteraceae > Chth-196. Next base: position 6,583 of record JBANFR010000084.1, on the reverse strand, counting down.
CTCCACGGCACATCCCCCCCCTCTATTTGCCAGTCTACCCTCGCCGCAACCTCTGGCTTCTCGTTTTGCAAAAGCCGCGCCCACTCCTCCGCCACCCCCGCAAAGGAATACTCAATCCACTCGGGCTCAGGAACCTGAAGCGACTTCAAAACCGACAGCAGTCGCTTCGCAGCGTATTGCGCCGAGGAACGCACTTGCCGTAATTCCTCGCGCACCGCTCCGGGGCCCGCAATTTCCTGGACATAGGCCGAGAGCAGCTCAATGGCGTTGAGGTCATTGCGAATCTCATGGGAGAGGGTTCGAAAAAACGAACCCACGCTCTCCATGGAAACCATCACTTCAGCTTGCCCCTCCCGACGCATAGCCAGCCGGTTTCTCCCTATGCCGACCTCGCAAACCGGTCGCCCCCGGGAGCAGCCCCCGGGCTGATGCGAATCGAGCCATCATTGGCCGCGAGGTGATGCAACACGTGGAAGACCGCCTCAGGATCCGCAGAAATCTCGGCAGCCACCTCCACCGCTCCTTTCGGAACACTGCCAAGAACTGCGGCCACCCGCTTCTGCAACTCCAGCACTGCGGTCGCCGCTTTCTTCCCGGCCTCCACTCCCGGCTGGTGATAGGCATTGATATTCACCAGGGAGGCATAAAAACCCACCGCCCTCTCGTACAAGGCGATGAGAGCCCCCACGCTTTCGGGAGTCACCTCGGGCAGGCTCACCGTGATGGATTCCCGCCCGCTTTCGTACAGGGCCGTGCGAGTTCCACGGAGGAAACCCTGCAGGTAGTCACCGGTCGTGATTCCCGGCTCCACCTCGAAGTTGTCCCCTGCCCGGTCCTTGCGGACCTCCACAAACGTCACAAAGAAATTGTGAACCCCGTCCCGCAGCTGTTGCACGTATGCGTGCTGGTCCGTGGAACCCTTGTTCCCGTATACCGCGATCCCCTGGCGGACCGGTTTCCCATCCAGATCCGTATCCTTCCCTAGGGACTCCATGACCAGTTGCTGAAGATATTTCGAGAACAAGACGAGGCGGTCCTTGTAAGGCAGGATCACCATGTCTTTTTCGCCACGGCCTTTGCCCGCAAAATGCCACATGAGAGCCAGCACCATCGCCGGGTTCTTCAAAGGATCCGCTTCCCTCGTCCAAACATCCATCTCCGCCGCCCCCTTCAAAAACCCCTCCACATTGATCCCCTGAAGTGCGAGCGGAACCAACCCCACGGCGCTCATTACAGAGGTCCTTCCCCCCACCCAATCCCACATCGGAAACCGCTTGGACCACCCGTGGGCAATCGCATACCGATCCAGCTCGCTCCCCTCCCCGGTCACCGCCACAGCCCGTGGCGCAAACGGCACCCCCGCCAACCGGTACTGCCTCTCCGCTTCCAGCATTCCGTTGCGCGTCTCCTTGGTGCCGCCAGACTTCGAAATCACCACGACCAGCGTGTTGGCAAGACGCCCCTCGAGTCCCTCAAAAACGCGGTCCATCCCGTCGGGATCCGTATTGTCGGCAAAATGAAGCCGGATCGGATTCTCCCTCACCCCCAGAGCATCGGAAATGAACTGCGGACCGAGTGCAGATCCCCCAATTCCAACCACCAGAACATCGGAAATCACCCCGGCGGCATGGACCTCTCGAGCAAAATTCAGAATGTCCGTCTTGGTTTGTTCGATCGCTTCCGTGAGGGAAAGATCCGGAGCGAGCGCAGCGTTGCGCAGCCAGTAGTGACCAACCATCCGGTGCTCGTCCGGGTTCGCTTCCGCTCCCGCCTCGAGGGCCTTCATGGACTCCAACCCCCGGCGAGCCGGTCCTTCCATCGCGGACAAAAATTCCGGTGAAAACGTCATCCGGGACACATCCAGAGAGATGCCCATCCCGTCGTGGCGGAGATAATACTGCTGAAAACGATCCCAAAGCGTACTCATGATAAGGCAGGGATCGAAGCGAGCCCGGGCTGCCCTGTCGAGGCGGGACTCCGCCGATTTCTGAAAGCACCCGCCATGGTCTGCGGACATTGAACCCCGAGACAAAAACGCGGGAGAATTACCCTTTGCGTCAGCCAAGACGCGTTCAAGGCGGTCCATTCGCAGCGTGCGGCTCTTTTGGTGGGCCCTTGGTGGGCCCCACCGGCAAGCGGGCACCTGGCTACTGCGGAGACGCCTCTTTTTTGGAGAGTTCCTCGAAGTGGTGGCGCAATGCGGGCAAAATACGCGCGGCCTGCTGGGCATGCCGATCCGTCACCTCGGCCCATTTTGCAGAAACAGCATCCAAACGGTTCAACGCCTCCCGCGCGCCCGGAAGCGCCGCAAAGTGGTGGAGGAGCATCGCCTCCAAGAGCCCGGGCACATTTTCCTTGGGCAGAACGCCCACAGCCGTCTTGCGGCGCTCGAAACCGTCCATCAATTCGAGGGCGCGAAGGTACTCCTTCCAGTCTTTATGCGTCTCAGAAAAGCGATGTGCGGGAGCGCTCGTCTCCAGAAAAATAGACTCGCCCCACTCCGCGATCGGAAACTGGAGTACCAAATCGTACTGCCTGTTCTTTAGGGCAATCGCCAGCACATCCTCCCGCGGTATTTTGCGCCCCCCCAATTCCAGTTTTTGTTCCACCAGGTCTTCCAAAACGGGCAAACGCTTCTCCGGCGGAATCACGGGGAGTGCAGGAACAAACTTCGCGATATTGACGTTACCCCGAAGCCACAGCACGACGAGCTCCGGATCCTCCAATTCCGCGAGTAACTTCAATAACAGTGGCGCCTTTACTTCTTCTATCGAAGAGGCCCAGTAGTGAAACTTCGACTGGCAGAGGAATGCGAAAAGCCACTCGCGATCCTCATTCGTGTTCCGCCTCTGTTTCGACAAAATCTCGGTCAGAAACTTCGCAAAAAGCTCCGCAAAGTCAGGGTTCTGCGTGTGCGCTAGTTCCATCGCCGCAGCCTTCTTCGCAAACAAAATCCGCCCTCCAGCACCGAACCAGACCTCCTCCTTGTCCTTGATTTCATGCGCCTTCAGCTTCGCCCGGAGCATGGCACCGCAAAAGGAATCGACCGGCTCACTCACGTCTCCAACCAACGCACCCGACTCTCCGGAAGCGGGCAAACTCGGGGGGGCCTCGGCAATCGGAAGGGGACGCCCCGGTCCTGCGGTCACCGTAGGATTTACTGCCTCCGCCCTAAGGATGTTCGCCAAACGATAGGGCCAGCTCGCATCCGCAAAAAACTCGGGATTGCGCACCTTGAGGATGTTGACGCGCTCCACAAACTTTTGGTTCATCGGCGAACCAGCTTGGCCTAACTCGGGATAGGCTTCGACCGCCTTGTCCGCCCACTCCTTCAAAGTGGTCTGGGCACTCACCACCATCTCCGCCGGAGATACTGCGAGGCAAAGAATCGGCAACAGGAGACTAGGTTTTCCAAGAAACGTTCCCATCTCCCCGACTTCACTGATTTTTAGACCAATTCCAAGAATCCTTTTTCGAGAGTTACTCCTTCCAATATGCAATCCCGCATTGGCGAAGGCTAAGGATTCGGCTCTTCGAGGGTTTTCTTTCCCGGAGCTTCCGGCTTGCCCACTGAAATCCTACCATGAAATTGATCCCCTCGCTGCTTCTCACCCTCGGGTTGTCCCTCACCAACCTGCACGCTGAAAGCACCCCTCCTTCCCTCCGTATCCTGCTCATTACCGGTGGTTGTTGCCACGATTACGCCAGCCAGAAGGATCTCCTGAAAGCGGGCATTGAAAAACGCCTCCGAGCCACGGTCGACCAGATCCACACCGACGACAAAAGCACCAAGCCCCCGATCGCGATCTACGGGAATCCCGATTACGCCAAAGGGTACGACTTGGTCATCCACGACGAATGCTCTGCGGGTGTGAGCGACGAAAAGGTGATCGAGGGTGTCCTCGCCCCGCACAAGCACGGCACCCCGGGATTGAACCTCCACTGCGCGATGCACTCCTACCGCATTGGAAACCCCTCAGAACCCGCCGCCCTGGGGACCCCGCGCAGCATGTGGTTCGAATACCTCGGCCTTCAGTCCAGTCGTCACGGCCCCCAAGAACCCATCGAAATTACCTACCTCGACAAGTCTTCTCCGATCGTGAAGGGCCTCCCGGACTGGACCACGACGAAGGAGGAACTTTACAACAACGTGCAGGTGCTGGACACAGCCCGACCACTCGCGCGCGGAAAACAGATGGTGAAAAAGAAGAGCCCGAAGGAGGGGGAACCTGCAGAGGACGCCGTGGAATCGGTCGTCACTTGGACCAATACTTACGGGGGCAAAACGCGTGTCTTCAGCACGACCATCGGCCACAACAACGCCACCGTCGGCGATGACCGGTATCTGGACCTCATCGCGAGGGGCGTCCTCTGGGCCACCGGCAACCTGAACGAAGATGGTTCTGCAAAGCCTGGGCTGACCAAGTAGGTCCAGCATTCCAAGACCGCGAATCATTTCGAAGACTTGCGAGAGGCCCCAATCTGGGGCCTCTTTTTTTTCGCGTGCCATCCGTTCCACCCCAATCCATCCCACCCTCCCGACTGCGCGCGGGAAAACCTGTCATCCTGGACGAGTCAGACCACTGGATCGTGGTCGACAAACCCGCCCAGATGGCGGCCCACCCGAGCAAGCCCTCCGATTGCGCCACGCTCTGGCATTACCTGTGCGATCTCCTCGCCTACGAACGGGTGAACGGTGGCCAGGTCTCCATCATCACCCGACTGGACCGTGAGACCAGTGGACTCACCCTCGTCGCCAAAACCCGGTCCGGTGCCCGCTCCCTCTGCCGGCAAATGGAGGCCCATCGCATTCAAAAAAGCTACGTTGCGCTCGTTTGGGGGTGGCCCTCCGATGACCACTGGACCGTAGACGCCCCTCTTCTTCGCCAGGGCCTTCATTTGCCCTCCAAAATCTGGCTCAAACAAGCCATCCACCCCGCGGGCAGCGAGGCTTGCACTCGGTTTGAAGTTCTTCAACGCCTTGAAATTTCAACGACCCAAGGCCGCCAATTCGCCCTCGTACGCGCATTCCCTCAAACCGGCCGAATGCACCAGATCCGAGTCCACCTCCAATCGAGCAACCATCCGATCGTGGGCGACAAAATCTACGGTCCCGACGAAACTCTCTACCTCCAGTTTATAGAAACCGGATGGACGCCCCAACTTCGCGAGCGACTCCTTCTCCCCCGCCACGCTTTGCACGCGGAGGAACTGCTGCTCGAAGAATCCGGCCTCCAGTGGAGAGCGCCTCTTCCTGCTGACATCGCCGAGTTTTGCGCCGGGGCCTCCGCCTTAGCACCAGAACGCTGATCGCGGCCGGCCCAGGGGACCACTGGACCACCCTTACTCGCCCATGTTCAACCGCACATACTCCGTGCTCAGGTCGGTGGTGAACACAGCGTATTCATGCGTCCCCAGCTGCAGATCCACCGTCACACGGAAGCGTTTTTGCGCCACGGCCTGCTGCAACTTTTCAAAGGGAGTTGCGCTCGCCACCCCGCCCTTCACCGCCGCCAACCCCTCATAATAGATGTCTACAAGCTCCTCTCTCACCTTGGCGCCCGAATAACCAATCGCATCCATGATCCGCCCCCAGTTCGGATCCCCCCCAAACCACGCGCACTTCACCAAACACGACTTTGCGATTGATTCGGCCGCACGCCGCGCATCCGAAAAACTCGCCGCTCCATTCACACACACCTCCACAAACTTGGTCACGCCCTCGCCATCCTCCACTATCAAGCGGGCAAGCGTCATGGTCACGTGGTCCAGAGCCCTCTGAAAGATCTCAAACTCCGGGGTCCCAACCCGCAGCGCCTCGTTGCCAGCCAGCCCATTGGCCAGCATCAGCACCGTGTCATTGGTGCTCATGTCGCCGTCGATCGTGATCCGATTAAAGGAATGCTCCACGGACAAGGACACCGCCTGCTGCAACTCCGCTTTTTCGATCACGGCATCGGTCGTCAGAAAACACAGCATGGTCGCCATGTTGGGATCGATCATGCCCGCGCCCTTCGCAATCCCCCCGATCCGCACCGTTCGCCCCCCCAGGACCAGCTCCACCGCCGTCTCCTTTGGAAAGGTGTCGCTTGTCATGATGGCCTCCGCCGCCGCCCGGGATCCTTCCCGACTCACCGCTGCCACCAACCCGCCCACCGTGCCCTCCATCTTTTCGACCGGTAGTGGCACCCCAATACGCCCGGTCGAGCACACCAAGACCTGACGCTCCTTCAAGCCCAGGGCCGAGGCCGCCGCTCGTGTCACGCGCTTGGCCGTTTCAATCCCTGCCACGCCCGTGCACGCATTCGCGTTTCCGGAGTTCGCCACAATGGCGCGCACATCGGGACCCCGCAAATGCGCTGCGGAAACTCGCACTGGCGCCGCCTTCACGCGATTGGTCGTGAACGTTCCAGCCGCAACGGTGGGCTGCGGCGAAACAATCATCGCCATATCGGGGCGGTCCGGGTTGGTCGCCTTGATGCCGCAATAAGCGCTCCCGGCAAAGAAGCCCTCCGGCGCGGTCACACCACCGGGAATTTCAGAGTAAACAGAAGACATGAGAAAGAATGGGGCGAACGGAAAA
>JBANFR010000083.1:0-15562 GCA_037975925.1 Verrucomicrobiota bacterium | reverse complement strand
CAGTCTTGCGGGCTCGACGATGCAGGGAGGCGGGCCGCCCTTGAGCGGGTCCATGGCCGGGAGCCTCGGGTTTAGTCGGGGAGCATCTGGGGCCCAAAGCGCTGCCGCGACCTCGGCGACATCGTCCCGCTCAAGAGAGCGCTCCACGGAGGGCTCCGCCTCGGCCCCTCGAACCTCCGCGCAGCCGACGTCGTCTTTCCAGTCGAACGACCCGACCGGTGACCGCGAGGCCTCGCGGCTCGTCGGGACTTCCCAATCCAAGGAGGCGAACCCATGAACTCTCAAGCCGAGACCACACCGCGCTCCACCTCCGTCCCGAGCGCGAACCGCCAACGCGGCCATTTGCCACCGGATCCGACGGGCGTCTTTGTCTCCAAAGACCGGACGGCTTTCCTTTGGTTCTGCGTGGCCATGGGCGCCTGTGGAGTGGCGGTGTTCACGCCCTTCTGGATGCTCTCGCAGTTCCGGCAACGGGAACGCGTGGTCATCGTAGATCCGGCGGGGACCTATTACCTCTCGCCTCTGCTCGACTTCCGGGAGGCAAAAGAATTTCACGTCCAACAGAGCACGCTGGCGGCGACGGCCTTTTTGGAACGCCAACCGGGCGGACTCGATCATCCCGAACTGCTCAAACAACTCTTCCTCAAACCGGCCCAGGAACGGGTCCAAAAGCTCCTGCTCAGCGAAGCCGAGGAATTCAAATCCAAGCAACTCCATCAAAAGGCGGAGATTGCGCGGATCGACATTCTGGAAACCCGGGACGACGCCGTCATGACCCAAATCACCGGGCAGCTCATCCGCACGGGCATCTTCGAACAGCGGGCCTTTACGGAATCCATTCCGTTCCGGCTGGGGCTGCGCCTCCGCCGGAATCCCGACATGAGCCGGAACGGTCGTTTCCCCACCGCCGTGAGCGAATTCAAATATGAACCGAACCGCTAAATCCATCGCCTCCACGCTTCTGCTCCTGGGCGTCACAAAAGGATTCTCCGGCCCGCTGTGGGCGGCGCCCGACAACCGGGTGCGCGAAATCGAACTGGATCCGCATCAGGTCGTGGGCATTCCCGTCTCTTCGGCGCGGGTGACGACCATCAGTTTTCCGAGCTAGATCACCGCCATGGACGCGGCCATGGTCAGTACGGGAGCCAAGGGGGACGGTCTGTTCCAGCTCGCGCATCAGCCGGGCTCATCGTTTTTCTCCGTGAAGACGTTGGTCCCGAATGCGACGACGAACGTGAATGTTCGTTGGAACCATCAGACGTACATTCTCGAGCTCCGCGACAGCACGGACCCGGTCCTCTCGCTGATTCTGCGTCCCCCGACGGAACCCGTGCGCGGGGTTGGTGGACGCTCGCTGCGGGGAGTGTCTCCTGCCGCGTTGCTTGGGCTTTTGGATAAGGCGAAGGCGTTTCCTCTACTCCAACAGGGGAGCCCGGAGGCGCTACGGGGTGTCAGTCACCGCGAATTCAAGGAGGACGAAGCCGTGTCGGATTTCGGGGATTTTGAGGTCCACATTCTCGAGGCCTTCCGATTCGACGCGCACGACACACTGGTGTTCCGAGTCCGACTCCGGAACAAAACCGCACAGGCCATCGCGTTTCGCCCCGATAGTTTCTCCGTGCGGGCTGGAGCGGAACGCTACGAGCAATCGGTGAGCGACGCTTCCGGTAGCATCCCTGCCAACGGCGAATCGGAGGCGTTCTTTGCAATCACCGGCACCCGCTTTGGGGGACGCAATGAGCTGGCGCTGAAAAACGAGTTCACCGTCTTCGTGGAGGGGATTGGGCAGCCTTCACCCACGGCCCCACCATCTAAGGTGCCTGCAAAAAGCTTGGAGGGTTTTGCCAAATGACTCCCCGAGCGTTTTTGCAGTTTTTTCGGACCAAGACCGGGAAGTTTGTCCTGTTTGGCGCAGTGCTGGGGATCGGGTACGTGCTGCTCCGAGGAACCGGACCGAGGACCGTGTCGGAGCTCAAGCCCGATCGAAAGGCGGCGCTGGAGGGAAAAGGGAAGGCACAGGTGGTCGAGACAGTGATCCGGGACATGACGCCGTTTCAGCCTCCGAAGGCGGCTCAAGTTCCCCCCGAACCGGTACCACCGCGTGAACGTCGGAAGTCCGAGGTTCTCCCCATCAGCCTCGTGGCGTCTGCGGAGAAAGAAGTTATTCCCGAGCGCACAGGAGAAGAAACCGCGCCCTATGGTCGGTTGATCCCGTGCGAACTGGTTGTGACTGTCGATTCATCGAGCATCGACACGCCGATCATCGGGCTGGTGACCGAGGATGTGTGGCATCAGGGCAGGCGGATCATCCCCGCAGGAACGGAGGTCCACGGACGGGCCCGGGTGGATCGGATGCGCGAGCGGATTGCGGCGCAGGGGCAGTGGACGTTTGTGTGGCAGACGGGCGAGGAGCTGAGCCTGAGCGGGTTGGCGTTGGATCGGGAACAGGACAGCGAGGGCGGGGCGTGGGGCATCACCGATGGAAGCGCCGGGCTGCGCGGGCAGTTGCTCAAGAGCGACGATCTCGCCGAGGTCCGCCTGTTTGCAGCCACGTTTCTAAGCGGCGCGGCATCGGGCCTCGCGGACCGGGAGAGCACGGCGTTTGGGAGCCAGTTGGCCGGGACGCTCAAGAACGCGCAGATCGCGGGGATGCAGCAGGTGCTCAACGGATACGCAAAGCAGATCTACGAGACGATCCAGCGCGAGGGGTTCTTCGTCCGAGTGCCTGCGGGGAAACAGTTTTACGTGTACGTGACCCAGACGATCGACAGGGCGAAGGCCGTCCACGGTTCCGCGCGCACGGTCACCCGTCCGGGTTCATCCGCTCCATGGATCGAACCCTTCACCCCTTCGGCTGCTGTGGGTCCAAGCCGGATCTCCGGCGAGGGGTCCCTGTTCGAGCCTGAGCCCACCGTTCCCGTCGTCACAGACCCGTTGCCTGACCGCCTTCCGCAACCGCTTCCCAACGCACCATGAAGACCCTCCGACTTACGACCTTTGCTTTTATGGCATTTCTCGGCTGCACCGCCTGTGCAGGTCCGCGCCCACGAACTCCGCTCCTCACGACGCGCGGTCTTTCTGTGATGGAATCCGCCAAGGCACCACCCGCTTCGCTCCGAACCGTGGAGCGTCTGGTGGCGTATCCCGTCGCGCGCTACATCGACCCGAATCACGCGGGCATCCTCCACGAAGCCCACACGGTGTATCGCGTGGAGAGCCAGCCGCACTGGAATCTGCGGCCCGGAAACAACGCTGGCTCTTTGCCGACGGGCGGGGCCGCCGGTTCATCTGGAGCACGCGCGACGTCCTCATACAGCCGTGCCGGAAACGCCTCGCCAGAGCGCACATTGCCCAGTCGCGACGAATGGCTCGTGGAAGTGCAGCGTCAGAAGTCCGCGAATGCCGAGCTCTTGAAGTCCCACCAATTGCTCGAAAAGCAGGTCACCGCACTCGCCTCGGCCCTCGCCCGGTCCATCGAGCAAGCGGACCGCCGAGCTCAACTGGAAAGGGACCTCGATTCGGCCCAATCCCACCTGAGCCGTCTCGAATCCACACTCTCACCCGGCACTCCCCCCGCAGGCGGCGACGCCGCCTCTCCCACATCCCCCGGCGCTGCTTCCCGCAAATCCCCGAAACCCGCCGCCTGGGACTGGTAGCGGCCCAACCACCACGCGCCATGATCAAACGCACCGCACCCGCCGACCGCGAAGCCTCCCCAAACTCCGCCGCCAATAGCGCAAATCCGAGCGCCGCCGAGTTCCCCGAACGCGATTTCTACACGCGCAAACTCGAACAGGCCCTCGGCTCCCGTATCGAAGCCCTGACACACCCCTCGATCCTCCAGGCCGTGGAAGCCCATTTCCGCCAACATCCCGAACACGCCCACGATCCCCAAGCCATCGTCTCCGCCGCCTGTCACGCGAAGAAGTCGCAAGTGAACGGGGAGCAAGAGCGCAGCGGGGTGCGGGTGTGAGGGCCCAGAGTGGGATGAAGTCGGCATCGACTGCTAATCGGTGGTGGCCGTCGCTGCAGGAGGCTTATTCGCAAACGATCCCGGATGGGGCGAGGTTGCGGCAGTCCGAGACCGTCAGCACAAAGCTCGGGCGCTGGCGCCAAGCCAGAGCAATCGGTTTGGGAGTAAGCCGGGCTGTCCGCCACTCGTCCTGTTCGTATCCTGACCCGCCTCAACAAGGGGGGCAGGTGAAAAACCGTGTTCTGCCCCAGGGCCACGAAGAGGTGTGATCGGGTGCCAGTGTTAAAGAAACGATCGATTTTCTTTAACAGTGCCAACTCATATTCAAGGTCCTCTCATGAACCGCACGCAGTCAACGGGCGACCTATTACAAGCTTCTTGACCTAGTTCGGACCAAGGGGGACTGGGAGGCGTGGGTGGAATTTTTTCTCGAGGGCGTCGAAGAAACCGCCCTTGGGGCCGTGGAAACGGCTCGGCGACTCGTGGTCTTGTTTGATGCTGACACGCGTCGCACGCAGGAGATAGGTCGGGGGGCTCCCAACGCCTTGCGGGTCCTGCATGCCCTTCGTCAGCGCCCTTTGCTTGGTCTCAGGCAGGTCTGTCAAAACACGGGCATGACGTTTCCGACGGCATCCAAGGCGATGCAACAGCTTGTGAAATTGGAAATCGCCCATGAACTGACCGGGCAGCGTCGGAATCGCGTTTTTTCGTATGACGCCTATCTGGGGATTCTGAATGAAGGTGGCGAGTCTGGCACCGATGGCTAGGGCGGGAGTGAGGCGCCATTTTGAGTCTCAAAATGGCGGAAGCGGCGCCTTTTTGCGGGAGGACGTGTCCTGCTGGAGTTGACAAGGCCCGTAGCGATTTCCTGCCGCATCTACGAATGGAATGAGACGGGTGACGGTGCGGGGGTTAGGGGAGGCGCTTTTGTGAAGGGCTCGTGTACAGAAGGTTGCTGCGCGCCATCAGATCGACCCGCGAAAGCCATGCTCGGACTCTCCCATCTGCTTCAGTCGATTTTCCAGACCCTCGTAGTCCCCCAAATGGGCACGCATCAGGCTTTTCCAGAGCTTGCCGTGGTTGGGGACGGAGAAGTGTAACAACTCGTGGACAATCACATAGTCGCCAAGCTCAGGGGGCATCCCGACCAGCTCATCATTAAAGCTCAAGGTCCCCGCTGTGGAGCACGAGGCCCACTTGCGGCGCATCGGCCGAATATAGATGGAGGTGGCCCTCACCTCGAGTCGGGCAGCCCACTCGAGAATCCGGGACCGGAACTTCTCTCTCGCCAAAACGTCCATCAAATCCGATCGGCCCGCACCAGGAGTGTGAAAAGCTCGTCCACGATCCGCGCCACGGCGTCGAGATCGTCCAGCTCCGCGAATACAGCAAAGGTGACCTTGTTCCTCAGTTCCCGAAGCGCAGCCTCGCTCCGCTTCCAGTTGGGATGCATGATGAACGCCTCCTTGATCTTCCGGCTGACATTCTCGGCATTGCCCACCCGGGCATCCAGCAGCGTTCGGTAGACAAAGAAGGTCAGCCCATCGAAGCCTTTCTCAGCCTGCTCCTTCTTTCGTTCCTCATTGCGACCAATCTCGTTGAGCAGTTCGCCCAGTGCCTCGCTCGTGCTCACCTGACGCTCCTCGAATTTTTCCTGCACCGCCTGGGCACGCTCGGCCATAGCAATCAGGTAGGGATCGTCGCTCTCCTCTTCGGCCGTCTTCTGAATGCTTTTGATGAGGTTGATCACCTTGGAACCCTCGCCTCCACGCTTCTTGTGGATGAGATCGAGCGTCGTGCCATCGATTTTGATCAGCTCGAGCGGCCCGTCGCTGGTGTAGCCACCGACATGCTCCTGCACGAGGGCATCGGTTTTCTTTTGGAAATCCCGGTCCACCATCACGCGTTTGGTGTAAGCCTTGCGGATGATGTCGTAGATCGACGAAAGCATCGTGAAGTCATTCAGGAACGGCCGTAGAAAAGCGTCCGGTGAGATGATCTCATAGAGCATCTCGATCTCCTTGTATTCCTTGAAGAACTCTTTCCTCCGCGCGGGATCGCGGAAGTACTCGATCAGGGTATCGATGTCCTTGTCGTTGAAGTTCCGCTCGATCAGCCCGAGGTAGACGGGGGCCTGCGTCTCCATCTTCCTCTGAAAGAGCACCTTCAGGAGCTTCAAATCCTTGATGATCGCGTTGATCTCCTTGCTGTCGAAGGCGAGCGCCTTTTCCAAATTGTCGAAGATCCCGACGAAATCCAAAACGAAGCCGTGCGGCTTCACCATCTCCTGCGCCTCGTTCTCGTAGGGGCGGTTCACCCGGGCGATCGCCTGAAGCAGCGTGTGATCCCGCATCGGCTTATCGAGATACATCGCGTACAGCACGGGTGCGTCGAATCCCGTGAGCAGTTTTTCCGTCACGATGAGGATCTTCGGCTGCTGGCCGAGCTTCCCGAAGCTCTTGCGGATCTGCCGCTCTTTCTTCGGGTCCAAGTGAAACTCCTTCAACAGCGCCGAGTCGTTGTGGTTTCCTGTATAAACCACCTCGGAGTATTCCGGCGGGAGAACCTGGTCGAGGGCGTGTTTGTAGAAAGCACAGGCCTCGCGATCCACCCCGACCAGAAAGGCTTTGTAGCCCAGGGGCTCCACATTCTCGGTGTAGTGCTTGGCAACAAAGGCCGCCACCTGCCGGATCCGTTCCTTCCCCTTGAGGAAATTCTTCAGATTCACCGCCCGCTCCAGAATCTTGTTCAGCTCCTCGATGTCGGCGACACCCTCCGCCTCGGCCAGCGACAGAAACTCCTGGTCCAGCGTTTCATGCGGGACAAGCAGGTTGTTGGGAGCGAGCTGATAGTAGAGCGGCAAGGTCGTTCCATCCTCAATGCTGTCAGCGATGGAGTATTTGTGCAGGTACCCCTGGTCATCCTCACAGCCGAAGGTCTTGAACGTTCCCTTCCCGTAGACCGTCTTGTCCACGGGGGTCCCGGTGAAGCCAATGAACGTGGCGTTCGGCAGCCCTGCCATGAGGAAAACTCCGAGATCACCCGCCGTAGTCCGGTGAGCCTCGTCGATGAGGACATAGAGGTTCTTCCGGAGATTGAGGTCCGCCGGCATATCCCGGAACTTGTGGATCATCGTCACGATGATGCCTCGATAGTCATCGCGCAGAAGTTGGTTCAACCGGGCGATGCTGTCGGCATGTTCCAGATTTCCCAGACCGAGTGCGGCCAGGTTCTTGAGCATCTGATCTTCCAGCTCGTTGCGGTCGATCATCAGCAGGACCGTCGGTTTGTCCGCTTCGGGTGCGCGGAAGAGCCGCTCCGCCGCCTTGATCATCGTAAAAGTCTTCCCGCTCCCCTGGGTATGCCAGATCAGTCCCCGACTCCGTTTCGGGTCCAGTGCCCGCTGGATCGTCGCCTCCACCGCGCCTGTCTGGTGCTGGCGGAGGATGTATTTGTTCAGTTCCTCATCCTTCTCGGCAAAGACGATGTAGTCCTTCAAAAAGCCCAGCACCTGCGGGAGGGCGCAGAAGCTCTTCACCTTGGCCTCCAGCCTCCCGACCTCGGTGTCCTTCCAGTTGAAAATATTCCGGCGCACCGTGTTCCAGCTCACTCCGTAGGAAAAGCCGATGGCGTCCGTGGCCGTGAAGAGCTGCTGCGACACGAACAGCTCGGGCGTCTCACGGTGGTAACGGCGGATTTGGTCCACCCCGAGCGCAATCGCCTCGTCCTTGTTCGCGTTCTTGCACTCGATCACCAGCACCGGGATGCCGTTGATGAGAAAGACCACATCCTCCCGGGTGCCGTAGTGGCCGTTGTGAAAAGCCCACTCCTCGGTGATCTCGTAGACGTTGCGGCTCGGGTCGACGTAATCGATCAGGATCAAGTCGCGTTCCCGCTTCTCCTCTTGGTCGTAGAACTTCCCCCGGTTCCGCAGGTGATCCAGAAACTCCCGGTTACCGTAGATGTCGGAGTGGAAATGACGGAACCGGCCGAGAAGCGCTCCCCCCGGCTCGCCATAGCGGGGATTGAACTCCCGCACCTTGGCGTCGAGGAGACCGTCGAAGAAGAGCGAGCGATTCTTCGCCCGCTCCGCAGGAGGAATCGAGGGATCAAAACCACGCCGTCGCTCCGCCTGCTCTCGGGGCACAAAAGTCCAACCGATCTCTTGTGCGTAGGCAAGGATCCGGGCTTGGACGGTTTTGTGTTCTCCGGGAGTGGGCACAGGAAATGAAAACTTGAGATTTTTTACAAAAAGACGGGATTCTCTAGTGTTCTCTGCCAGCGGCAGCAGAACCTACAGAGGCCCTCGCAGAGCCAGCCTAGTCAGATCTGCGGATTTTTTGCCTTGATGGCATTCACGACGCGATGGTGAAAAGATTTCCTTTGGTCATTTCGTTGCTTCGTGCGACTATTGTCTCAGGACTGGGAATTCTCGGTCGGAAGGCGGTCTTTGGGTTTACCCGGAGCCGCCTTTTTCTTTTTAGGGAAAAACTTTCCACCCGGTCACATTATCTCTCTTGTAAAGCCGATCCTTCACCACGTCCCACGCTTGGTTCGGTTGTCCCGGGTTAAGGACCTGCCTTGCTGCCGGATGCGCACAAAGGTCGGCAATCTGTAGTCCCGCGATGTTGTCCGTCTTTCGACGGAAGGTGATCGGACACTCTAACCGCTTAAATCGATCGGCCGGAATGAAGCGGGTTCCTTGGGTCATCAATCGGTAAAACGATGCCTCCAGCTCGTTATCTTCGTTCTTTCCGCGGGCCTCGGCGGTCACCGGCAACCGGACTTCATTTTCTCCAGCCAAAAAATGCAGTACTCGTTCAAACGTGAATGCTAATGCGAGGTCATACGGATTCGACGCCGCCATTCCGTAGCGTTGTTTGTGCTCCTGCTTGTGAACCGCGGTGATGAAAAGGGTGATTGGCAGTTCCTTCATCATGTCGCTTAAAGCCGAAAGTATCTGGGCCCGCTTTTGCGGCACCTGCATAAAGGAAAAATCCCCGAGAGCTTTTCGGATCTCGCGACTGTGCAGATTCACCCCCTCATGGTTCCAGAACCGCATCTTCAGCCGTCCCAGTGCAGGGACGATTTGTGCGTGGTAGGCTGACCGCTCCACAATCACCGTGGACAACACGAACAAGGGGAAGTCGCGGTCGATCTGTTCCAGAGAGTGGTCGCCGCATTCGTCGAAAAACGCGATATAGCGGGATGGCGTTTCCTCAGGCATACGTCTCCTCCTTGTTTTTATTGGAATCGATCAGGATTAGATCGCGTTCGCACTTCTCCCTATAGTCGAGGGACTTGCCCCGGTTGCGAAGGTGGCAGACGAATTCCCGGTTGCCGTGGATGTCGGTGTGGAGATGGCGGAACTGTCCGAGCAACGCGCCCTCGGCCTCGCCATAGCGGGGATTGAACTCCCGCACCTTGGCGTCGAGGAGATCGTCGAAGAAGAGCGACAACGGAGCGAGGACATTCCTGTCCCCGTCCTTCCTCCGCAAGGGGGCAGGAACGCCGCCTCTCCTTTCCTCCGCCTGCTCCCGGGACACAAAGGTCCAACCCATCTCTTGCGCGTAGGCAAGGATCCGGGGCTGGACGGTTTTGTGTTCGGTTGGGCGGCTCATCGGCGCTTGGGGTTGGCTGATGGTTTTGGCACGGGCAAAAACTCCCGAGCCACATCGGCAAGCTGCTTGGCCGTGGGCAGCCTGCCCTTAAACTCCGCCGGCAGGGTCTCTTGGAGCTGGTATTCCGCCACACCGATCGGGTTCGCCTTGGTTCTCAGGGCGAATTCCACCTCCACCGCATCCTTCTCCGCACAGAGAATGATGCCGATGGAGGGGTTGTCCTCCGGACCGCGTTCCTTTTCGTTCAGGAGGTTCAGATAAAAATCCATCTTGCCCGCGTGTTCCGGCTCGAACTCGCCGATCTTGAGATCAAACGCCACCAGCGCCTTGAGGAAACGGTGATAAAACAGGAGGTCCACGAAGTACTCCTTCTTTCCCAGCACCAGCCGGTATTGCCGGCCCACGAAACAGAATCCGTATCCCAGTTCCAAGATGAACTGCTGGAGCCGGGAAACCAGCCGCTCCTCCAGTTCCCGCTCCTTCATGAGCTTGGCGATCCCCAGAAATTCAAGGTTGTAGCGGCTCTTGAGCATCTCGTTGGCCTGCTCCGCAAAATGCTCCGGCAGCGCCAGTTCGAAATTGTGCGTCTTCTTCTCCTTCACCGCCCGCTCATACGCCTGCGCTTTGATCTGGTTCAAGAGCACGCTCCGGCTCCAGCCGCATTGAGCAGTGGCGCGGAGGTAGTAGAACATGCCCTGTGGTTCCTTGATTTTGCCCAGCAGGAAAACGTGATGTCCCCAAGGAACCGCAGCCACCAATTCTCGCACAGCTTGTGCGAGAAACTGATCTCGCGGCATACCAACGGGAACCGGACCCAATTCTCGCACAGCTTGTGCGAGAAACTCAGGACCGGAATACGCCTCGAAGCACTGCCTCATTCTCCACACATTTGCCGGGGAAAAACCCTGCATGTCGGGAAACTCCGCCCGGAGATCAGCGGCGAAACGCTCCACCACCGCGTCACCCCAGCCAAGGCCTTTTTGGCGTTCCACAATCCCGCGCCCGATGTCCCAGTAAAGCATCACCAGCTCCCGGTTCACCGCCCGCCCAGCCTGCAAACGCGCGGTTTGTATCCGGCCTTTCACCTCGGTGAGGAAGGCGGCGTAGTCGGGGGTGATGGGACTCGGCTTCATCGCGTCACAGAGGTCTCGGTCGTATCCGGGAGAATCCGGGGTTGGACGGTTCTGTGTTCTCTCGGTGTGGACATGAAAAATTCCCTTGTCACGGTTTCAAGAGGCTCAGCAGAGCATCCAGCTTTTCTCTCACCTCACCGTTCAGCTCGCTGCGATCACAAAGGACCACCAATGAGTGCAGCTCCCCTTTTCGGGCCAGCATTCTCGTTCCCGTCGCCTCCGCTAGCTGACGATAAAACTCCTCTGCAAAGAGGCTCAGTTTCTTAGACCGCGTTTGCGCACGCCATAGCGTCTTGCGGGTGGAATGGTCGGCCTTCTGATAGTTAGTGAAGTCTAGCTGATTCCCATCAAACACATCCTTTAGGATAAGCTCATCCAGAAGTTTCTGCCTGACTTTGGCGAATAAATCTTCACGCGGCAGGTGCTTATCCGCCCACGCCAGCAGCAGTTCGGGCGTGATGAAGTAGTTCTCGGGTTCGTAACGTTTCCACATGCGCAATTGAAGCCCGCCATGCTCACCTTCGTGGTGTTGCTTTCCGTCGTTGTCCCTGATCTCCAAGCCGTGCAGGTCAGGGATCATTCCTTTCAAAGCGTGGAAGTGCTCTGTCGCCTTCAATCCATAGCCGCCCTCGACGCGCTCTAGTTTTTCATCAAGGCTGCGGTCATCGCTGGGGAAATTGTCCTGAAGGTAATAGACATTGAGCCGCGCGCCATCGTCCAGACGGTCCCTCACCGGGTGTTCCAGCTTGTCAGCAAAAGCCCGCAGCATGTCCACATCGGTGCTGCCCTCCACGTAAAAGACATGACCTGTCTCCCGCGCTTTCACATAATGTTCTGCTCCGAAGTGTTTCAGCGAGTTGATGATCTGGGTCTTCTTGGCCAGGTTCTCACACTGCCCGGCGAGGATCAGCGTCAGGTTGCGATCCAGCGCCGCCCGAAGCACCACCTCGGAGTGAGTCACGATCACCACCTGGCAGCCGTTCTTGTGGGCAATGTCACGCAGCAGCACATACACCTGCTGCTGCCGCAGGATCTCCAGATGTGCATCCGGTTCGTCGATCAGCAGCACGCTGCCCTTGTGGGAATAGAGGTGCGCGAAGATCAGTAGCATCTGCTGAAAGCCCCGCCCGGCCAGGGAAAGGTCCAGTTCGCCACCCGCACCATCCTGCTCATAGCTGAGGTCGACCGCGCCGCGTTCGTTCTCCACAGGCACCGTCAGCCGCACATGGAATAACCGCCGCATCAGATCGGTGATCTCTGTCCAATCCGTGGGAGCTTTCTGATGCACCAGAAGACACAGGTTTCGGACCACCTCCGCAGTGCTGCCGCGCCCCAGGTGGAAATCAATGCGGTTTGGCTTGATCACCGCTTCATCGGCTGAGATGCCGGACATCGGATACAGCAATGATACATCCAGCCCCGCAGCTGCCTGAAAGGCTTCCTCCTCCGCCAGTGATTCGGCCGCTGGTTGGCAATACACCAGTTCATCACTCGGATGATGTCGGAAAATCATCCTCACCGGCACCGGCTTGCCCCTAACATCCACCGCCACCGTGATGTGCAGGT
This sequence comes from Verrucomicrobiota bacterium, assembly GCA_037975925.1. Taxonomy (GTDB): domain Bacteria; phylum Verrucomicrobiota; class Verrucomicrobiia; order Chthoniobacterales; family Chthoniobacteraceae; genus Chth-196. The sequence continues at coordinate 3,269 of JBANFR010000083.1, read as the reverse complement.
CCTTGTTGCCCGCCTTGAGGTTGTGCCAGAAATGACGCGTCTTCGGCACCGGCACCGATAGAATACTGAGCCGGTTTAGCGCCTTGCCTTTCCGTTTGTCCGCCTTCGAGTTCTCCGACTCGGCCCGCCACGTCCGCAGTCCGATGGACCACAATGCGATGGCCTGCAGCGCGCTCGTCTTGCCGCAGTTATTCGGCCCTATTAGCACCGCCGGATGATCCAGTTCAATGCGCTGGGTTTCCCCGTAGCGCTTGAAGTTCTCAATCTCAACAAAATGAAGCAGTTTCATGGCAATGGAATGTGAAACGGGCAGGATAAAAGACAAACACCCAGACTTTTAGGGGTCGGCCACGGCAAAAGGCAGACTAGCCACGCGGGTCTTCGCGGTCATCAGTTCGTGAAGGAGGGTGCGGAAGAGGCCTTGGAGGGCTGTGACCTTGCGCCCGGCAACGACCACTTTTTGGTCCAGCGATTTGAAGCACCTGGCTATTTCTGACTGCTCTGCCTCTCCGGGAAGAGCGACCTTCAGCTTCTTCATCGCATTGGTGGAAAGGTTCGCCTGCTTCATTCCCTTCGCTGTTGGGTACAGGTGATCAAGAAACTTGCGTGAAAGAAGAAAATGGTGAGCGAAGTCCTTTTGGAGGCGGTGGTCAGTGACGTCGATTCTCGTAACCCGCTGGTTCAAGAGTAAATTCTTGTCCGTTCTCGGGATTCGGACGGTGAAGCCGAAGTCCTCCTTACCGCTCGTGCCTGTGAGCGACATCACCAAGTCGCCCTCCTTCAGAACGAAGCGTTTGTGGGCGGCAGCGAATGAATCAGGGTAGAAGATCGGGCTCCGATTCAGGTCGAGGGTGTTCCGATACAGATTCCCCATTCGGAGAAGCTGAGTGTTCGACTCTGAAATGCCTTCATCAGATTTGAACGCGTAGCCCGCGAAGAGATTAATCACATCGCCAAGTTCCACCACCTCCCAGCTTTCGGGGACGGGTCCGATTTCGGTTTGTTTCTGCGGTTCCCCCCGCAAGCCTTCGGTGAAGAGCTTGTGCATGAGGGCCTTTTTCAGCTCGGTGGTGGTCGCAATGATCCGCTCCTGCGCTTCGATCGCCCGCTGCACCGTCGAAAGGATGTGCGCGATCTTCTTCTGCTCGGGAAGCGGGGGGAGAGGGATCGGAAACCGTTCTAAATCGCCCTTTCTGATGTAGGGCATGGTCGACCCAGAAACCACTTTGCTGAGGGCTTCGCTTAATGAGCCTTTGAGGACGTAAAAAATGAAATCCAAATCCTCTTCGAATCCATCAAGCACGTAGGTGCGCTGGTAGGCTTCGAACTTCCCACGGTAAAGCTTTGTATCTCCAACAGCTCCGTTACCAGCGATAAGAATGGCCTCTGTATCAAACGAATAGGAGTCAGAAGCATGAACATCTCTGGAACATGTGAAAAAGGGATATGCGCCGTTAGGCGATCCCTCGTTCACGTCCTTCTTGCCCGTTTTGATCGAGCAAAGAGTTCCCAGTGGTTTTTCAGTCCATTCACTCATACCCCGAGTTTCTCCAGAATTTCCTTCAGCGCCTTGTCCGTCTCCCGTGCCTCGGCTTCGATGACCTTCAGTTCTTCGACGATCTCCGCGATGGGTCGGTAGGTTTCGGCGTCGCTGGTGTGGATGTAGCGGCTCGGGGAGATGTTGTAGTCGTTCTTCTTCAGCTCCGAGTGATCGACGATGCGGCTGAGTTTCTCCTCCTCCCGCCATCCGATCAGGGTGTCGACGATGCGCTGGATGCCCGCCTCGGGGATGAAGTTCTTCGGGTCGCCCTTTTCGAAAATCTGGCTGGCGTTGACGAGGAAGACCTTGCTCTGGCGCTGCTTCGGCTTGGCCTTGTTCAGAAACAGCACGATGCCGGGGGCTGTTGTGTTGTAGAACAGGTTCTCGGGCAGGTAGAGGACGCTCTCGACGAGGTCGCGGTCCACAAACCATTGGCGGACGGTCTTTTCCTTGTTGGTGCCGGCATTACCCGATCCACGAGAGGCCGCTCCCGTGTCGAGCACGACGGCGGCGCGTCCGGTGTTGTTGAGGCTGGCGTGGATGTGCTGGACCCAGCCCCAGTCGGCGGAGGATTTTCCTGGAAATCCGGCTCCGGCGGGGAACCGGTCAAGTTCATCCTGATCGTAGTCGGCCTCGGTGAACCAGTCCTGGTTCCACATGGGATTGGCCACCACGCGATCGAAAGTGCGTAGCCTCCCCCGGTTGTCACGGAACTTGGGGTTCTTGAAGGTGTCGCCGATTTCAATATGCCCCTCCATGTCATGAATGATCATGTTCATGCAGGCCATGGCCCAGGTGTCAGCGGTGTATTCCTGACCGTAGAGTTTGAGAGGGGCGGGGGCATTCTTGTCCCCCGTGTTTGGCCGAAGATGGGGGACTGGACTGTCCACCTCCTTTCGGGGACTCGAAAGTCCCCGCTCCTTTTCCTCCATGGCGACCTCACATTTGATGAGCAGGCCGCCGGAGCCGCAGGTGGGGTCGTAGATCTCCATGCCGGGCTCGGGCTGGAGCACCTTCGACATAATGATCCCAACCTCCGGCGGGGTGTAGAACTCTCCGGCGCTCTGGCCGCCGCCTTCGGCAAACTTGCGAATCAGATATTCGTAGCTTTTCCCGATGATATCGGCCTCGACGTCCGCGAGCCCGAGTCTTTTGGTGCTGAGGGCCTCGATGAGGTTGGAGAGGCGGTCGTCGTCCAGATCGCGCTGTCCGTGCGTGGTGGCGTTGAAGTCAACGCGGTCAATGATGCCCTGCAGGGGTGGGTTTTCTCTGGCGATGGCCCGCATGTGGGAGGTGACGCCTTCGCCAATCTTGTCGGAAATCTTTCGAATCACGGACCAGACCGGCTGTTCGGGATCTTCGGGGACGATGGGCAGATAAAAACGGACGAGCTTGTGATCGGCTTTCGCGAGTTGGAATGCCTTCGCGCGGGAGCCGACCTCCGTAGCGATGCGGTTGAGCTCGTCATCGAAGACATCGCAGAGGCGCTTCGTGAAAATCAGGGGGAGGATGTAGTCCTTGTACTTGGGGGCATCCTTGGCTCCGCGGATCGAGGAGGCGGCATTCCAGATCCAGGATTCGAGCCGCTGCTGAGTGGTACTGCTCATAGGGAATTAAACACGGAATTGAACATGGAATGAAACTTCAGCGACCTCCGTGTCTTTATCGGCAGGGATGCTGGAGGGTTCGCAAGTGGCTGATGGCCAATGCGCAAGACGGGCGATTCGGG
>JBANFR010000082.1:0-15824 GCA_037975925.1 Verrucomicrobiota bacterium | reverse complement strand
CGGAGATTGAGATGAAAAAGACAGCTTTACTGGTACTTGGAATGCATCGCAGCGGGACGTCTGCGCTGACTGGGGTGCTTTCGAAATTGGGTTTTGACCTCCCTGCAACCCTTCTTCCGGCCAATGCCAACAATACGCAGGGGTATTTTGAGTCGGGGGAGATTTATCGGCTCAATAATGCGATTCTAGAGCTTGGCGGTTCCGCTTGGTACGATCCCCGGCTTATCTCTCCAGCGTGGCAAGCGGGGCCTTGGCTCAATACGTTTCGCGAAAATGCCCTGAGCCTTTTGCGTTCCGAGCTGGGGGAATCTTCGTGTTTTGTTTTGAAGGAACCCCGGATGTGCCGGTTGATGGGCTTCTGGCTTCCGGTATTGGAGGAATTTGGAGCGGAGGTGTGTGCAGCGCATATTATTCGCAACCCGTGGGAGGTTGCGAATTCCCTGCAAAAGCGAAACAAGATGCCGCTGCTTTTGGGGGTGTTGTGCTGGATGGGCCATGTCTTGGCTGCGGAGGCGAGTACGCGTCAGCTACGCCGATCTTTTGTGAGTTACGCCGGGGTGCTCGGTCATTGGGAAGCGACCTGCAGCAAGGTTTTTGAGCAAATTGGCTTTGGACTCGGACGTATCTCGGCTCAGAAGCGTGCGGAGATTGGCGCTTTTGTGGATCCCGGATCCCGGCACAGCAGCGTCAGTTTGTCCGAGTTGGAGGGAGCGGAGTGGGCTCCTTCTTTTGTGAAGGCAGCAGCCGGGATTTTCGAGAGGTGGGCGGAGACGGGGGAAGATGCACAAGACCACGCCCGCTTGGACGCGTTGTCTGCCGAATTTGAGACGTTCCTGTCCGCAAGTGGAGAGGTCATCTACGAGGCTTTTTCTGAAGGGAAACGGCTTACGGGTCGGATTGGGGAGTTGAAGGACAAGATTCAGGAAACCAAGAAGCAGTTGGAGGCCTCCGAAGGGGTCAACCGACAATTGACTGAAAAAGTCACGGTTTTGGAGGAGAGGAGTAAGGCTTTGGACAAGCTGAGCCAGGAAGCCAAGGCTCTGGAGTCCTCGAACCGTGAGAAGGAAAGCCGCCTCCGGGAGATCACTGCGCTGAATGAGGATTTGGGCAAGCAACTGTCCGCATCTCAGGCGCTGGCCGCAGAGTTTAAGCAGCGGTTTGATCGTTCGGAGGAAAACGGGAGGGATTTTCTCAAAAGCCTCGCGAAGATGTCCGAGCGGCTCGAGGAGGCGCTTTCGAAGGGCGAGTCCTTGCGGGAGCGATTGGAGGCGCGGGTGGGCTTGGAAGCGGCGTTGACGGCAAAAGAGGAGCAGAACCATGCGCTGACGGAGCGCTTGATGGAGTCGGAGAAGCGTTGCATTTCGCTGGCGACGGCCTTTCAGGAAACCCAGAACCGACTCGCACAGCAAATCCGGGAGGTGGAGAAGGCGCGGGAGGCCGAAAGAGCCCGTGGGGAAGAAATCGGAAGGTCCCTCCAAACCCGGGTGGAAGAGATTACGGGGTTGCGGGAGGAGATTCGAAACGTGGGTCTTCGGGTCGAAAGCAGTCTGGCGAGGGAAGCATCGCTGGAGCAGGCGTTGACCGAGGCTGGGAGCCAGCTGGAGAGCGGCTTGGCGCGAGAAGCCTCACTGGAGAAGGCGTTGAGCGAGGCCGGGAGTAAGGTGGAGAGCGGCCTCGCGCGGGAAGCCTCACTGAAGAAGGCGCTCACCGAGGCGGAGGCGAGGTGCGTTCGATTTTCGGGGGAGTTTGAAAAACTGCAGGGGGAATTGCGCAAGCAGATTGCGGATTTGGAAAAGCGGCTCAAAGCGACCTCTGAGCGGGAGCGGGCGGAAAAGCGCCGCGCGGATGAATCGGCGAAGTTGTTTGAGAAGCGCAAGCGGGAGAGCAGGGAAAGAATGGACGGCCTGCATGCAAAAATTAAGCAACTCAAACAGAGCCGGGACTACGTCTCTTCGAAAGTGCTCGCGGAGCGGCACAAGGCCAGTGATTTGGAAGAACGCCTGGCCCGCATGATGGCGCATCCCGCTCTGCGGGTGCTCCGTTTTTTGGGGGCCATTGATCTAAACCATTTCTCGAAGCGGGCTCCGGAGGTGACTTCCCTCAAGAGGAATGTCCGTTGGTTTTTTGGAAGGCGCACGCTCAAGAAGCGGTTGCAGCGGGAGATGGCCTTGCTTTCGGAGAGCCATCTCTTTGATCGGGACTGGTATCTGGCGAAATATCCGGATGTCGCCCAGAAACAGGTGAATCCCATTCGCCATTACCTGACCCACGGCGCCGCCGAAATGCGCGATCCCGGACCCCATTTTTCAACGCGGTATTACCTGCGAACAAACCGGGATGTGGCCGAGGCGGGAATGAATCCTCTGGTGCATTATCTTTTGCACGGGAGCGATGAGGGCCGGCTTCCCTGTCCCGAGTCCCGGGAGGAGGTGGTGTTCTCGCCGGTTCCAGCGCCCGTTTTTGTCAAACCCGATCCTCGGCCCCGGGAGACCCCGTTGGAGAAGGCTTCCTCGGCTCCCGCCGCAGCTCCCAAGGTTGCGGTGGAAAAGCGGCCGAATACTGAAAAGCCCGTGACTCCGGTCGTGGTGCAAGTCCCGGATGGGGCGGTGTCGCCGGCGCGCAAAGCGCGTTCATGGCGGGCCTTGGCAAATCTGCGAGCATCGGGAGATCAGGGGATTTTGGCCGTTGGCGGGGCCGTGTTGGGGCTTTCTCCAAAGCCGGAACCCGACGCCCTGCCTCCGGGATTCCGGGCGATCGTCTCCTTTGTGCAATTGAACCCGGCAACCGTCACTTGGACGGACACTTCGGGTGCGAACGCGAGGGTGCCTGCGGACGGGGTTTCCCCGGGGCTGACGGACCACGGAGTTTTACGCGATTTGGATGCCAGCGGGTTTCGGGTGACGGATCTGTGGTTCGTGGACGATGCCCGCTTGCGCTTGCGATGGGAGTGCTGGAGTGAGACCTCGGGCGATGAATCGTCGTTTGCGGTTTTACGGGCGTACCAGGCAAAGGTTGGGGACGGAACGGTGCAGTTGCTGAGCGAAACCCCGCTGGAGGGCGCTTTGGGCTTTGTCGACGCGGCCTTGATTAACCCTTTTGCGCCGCTCTTGTTGGCGGCTTCCGATGAAGCAGGGCATCTGAGGGCGGTCACGGTTTTGCCCTTTCCCTCGCTGTGCCGTGGCGGCCTTCACCACGGTGAGCTGGCCGCAGTGGGACCTTACGGGAATTCACGTGAGAATCTGTGCGCCGTCTCCGGGATGCTGCTTTCGGAACTTTTTGGTTGGGACGGCGCGCCCGGGGCCTTTGCGGTTTCGGCGCTCGAGTGGGACTTGGCCGGGGCCACGGGAGCCGAAAAGGTGTTCAACTCGTCATTCCAAGAGTGGCTCGTGCGCGTTGTGGGGGTGGTTCCGACGTTGCGCAAGTCGGAGGCTGACCCCTCGGGCGACCACAACGGAGATTACCGGGAATTGCTTCGGCGCTTTCTGGAGCCGGGTGTCGTCAGTCGGCGGAGCCATGGGGTGGGGGAGGGCTGGAAGCTGCGTCTTCCACCCGATGGCGTACCCACGCTTTCCGTTCTGGTGTCGCGCAGGATGCAGCCAGCCCGAAACGGCCACTCCGTGGTGGCGCCTTACGTGGTCGCGAATGCGGTGACGGGTTCCCCGATCGCTGTTGTGTCTCTGCCTGCGGTGACAAGCGAGTGCATGGAGGTGCAACCGCGCAATGTGAGTGCCCGTTTTCCGGTTCTCGAGTGGCAAGGAAACAGTCCCCAGGGCTCCGCAGAAGAGGCCCACTCGGCGGAAGTGCCCTTTCCGGTGGCAATTCGTCTGAGCGACGGCCAACGGCCCCCGGTGGCTCGTTTGCTACAGCCGACGGCGCCGGATGCGCCCGGAGCTGTGCTACACCGTAGTTTGCGTTCGCCGGGATCGATTTCCGTCGTGGTGGCTCCGGAGAGTGTCGCCGAGTGTCAACTGCCGTTGCTGCGATCGCTCTCGCGCCAGACGTTGGCCGGTCAAATCGAGCTGATTGTCGCGCTGGTGCCGGCTTTGGCCTCCGAGAAATCGGCTCTGGAAAGCACGCTTGGGGAGTTTTTCCCAGGCCGCTTTGTGATCGTTCCCGTCCAAGGTAACAACCGCAGCGCCCACCTCAATCAGGCAGCCAGCCAAGCCAAGGGTGATTTTCTGTTTTTTGCCGACGCCACAGCGCATCTGCACGACGCCCGGACTCTGGAGACGTTGGAGACTTTGCTGGAGGACGGCAAACAGGCCACGGCCAGCTGTGTGACCCTCAGAGAGGTGAGTTACAAAAAAGAGGTCGAGGTGTGTTTCTACTCGGGGGGGTATTTTCCGAGTCACGTGTCGCTGGTGTCCGGCCCGCACTTGAGCTTTGCGGAGCCCTACACGCTGGCAGGGCTTCCCGATTCCACCTACCCGGTGGTGGGGAACTCCTTTCGGAGCGTGTTGGTGCGGGGGCACCTCTGGCGTCAACTCGCCGGGCTCGATGCGGCAAGGTTTCCCCAGCACGGGGCGGACCTCGATTTCTGTCTCCGAGCCCTCCAGGCCGGGTGGGGACATTGGTGCACTTCGGCGGTCACGGCCACGGTGTTGAAGGATGGGCGTGCTCAGGAGTTTCGCGATCTGCACAGTGTCAGGCTCTTACCGGTTCCGGCGTGGCAGCGGCTTTTGGAGTCCGTCACCACCCTGCGCGAGTTTGTGTCATGAAAGTTTGTGTCGTAGTTCCCTCGGAGGAGCATCTGGCGACTGCGGGAGTGCGGATCCGGTACCAAAGGCTTCAAAAGCCGCTCGAAAGCTTGGGCCTCCAGATTCGAATTCGGCTCATCGACCAGTTCCACGAAAAATCCGCCTTCCAGGACGACGTTTATCTCATTCCAGAAGGTGATGATGCCCGTGGAATCCTGCTGGCCAAGGAGTTGGCCCGGCGCGGAGCGCGGGTGGGGGTCGATCTGTTTGACGATTACTTCAGTCAGAGTCGTGACAGTCGGTTTGTGAATCGCCGCCAATGGCTGCGGCAGATTTCTCAACACTCTCACTTTTTTCTGTGTTCCACCGAGCGAATGCGGGCGGTTGCTGAGGAGTTTCAGCCGGGCATAGCCGCACACGTCCTCAATGATCCGGCTGAAATTCCGGAATGGGATCCGATTGCCCAATTGCTTCATCGGAACCTGGAATCGGCCGTGGAACGTCGGGAAATTTCGGTGGCGTGGTTTGGGATCGGCGACAACGCCCATTTTCCCGTCGGACTGTCTGATCTTTGCGCCTTCAGCCATGTGTTTGCCGGATGGGAGCAGGAAGGGTTTCGGGTTCGGCTAAAGATTTTGACCAACCGAAGGGCTCTCACCGTCTCTGGCTTGGAGAAATTGCAGCGCCTGCCGGTGCCCTGGAGCGTGGAGGAATGGTCCGTCGGAAGGGAGAAACAGGTTTTAGGGGAGTCTCTGGTGGCGTTTCTCCCGGTCAATGGGCAGGCCTTTAGCCGGGCGAAATCTCTCAACCGCGCTTTATCGGCTCTTTGCGCGGGCACCCAAGTGCTGTCGGTGGGTCTCCCGCTGTACCAGAATCTCGATGCTTTTGTGTATCGTTCCCCTTCGGACTTCGTTCGGGATCTGGGAAACCAGCAGCTCAAGTTGTGTGCGCAGACGTTGCCCCAACTGCAGGAGTTGCTGCAGGACTGGGGGAATCCCCTGGTGGAGGCCCAGCGATTGCATGCCTTTTTGCAAGAAGTGCGTGTCCATGCCCCGCAGAGATCTTCGCAGACGGACCGGTCGCCCAGGATCTCTGCCGTGCTTCATGGGATTCAGAGCCCGGTTGCGGCTCACAAGTTTGCTCCCAAGGTCGAGGCGCTATCGATTGGCACTCCGTGGAGTGCGGCGTCTTTGAACTACGATGTGCGTCTTGTCGCTGGGAGCCACGATGCCCGAGTCCTACTCCAATTAGAGCCCCGAGCAATTGCCCACCTCGACAAGGCATCGCGTGCGAAGACCGTTTCGGGTACCTCGGCGACCGGCCGGGCAGTCCAGGTTCTCGAAGTACCCCTGGATCGGGATCCGGCTGTTCAGGCATTTGGGCGGCTCTCCCGACTCAAGACCAAAGCGGAGCGACTGGATGCTTATTCGCAGTACTTCACCTATGCGCAGCAGATTTTAAAGGGGTATTTCCCGGGGATAGAATTTGTGCTCTCGGAAAATGCGTCTCCCTATTTTTTCGGGACGTCGGAAAATCAAGGTCAGACTTTTGAGCGTTTGGAGGTCCTATAGATGAGTGCCCGGGTCACCGTATTTTTGATCAACCTTCTCCAGGACGTGAATATTGTCCGTCCCTTGGCTTATCTCTCAGCACAATCGCTTAGACAGAAGGTTCACTTCTTAATCTCGCACAAGTTTTTAGAACGCGACCTCCAGGGGGTGTGGAAAAAAGAGTTGGAGACGATCCAAAATGAGCTGGGCGCGACTTTCTCGGTTTATGAGGACGAATATGCGGCTTATGAGATTCTCAAGAATCAATCTGGACTCCTGATTGCCGGCAGCGAGTCCAACCTCGCGGCGCATTCCCTCACGCACAATGTCTTTCGGGTTGCGCCCTCTTCCTTCCTGAAAGTCACGCTGCAACACGGCTTTGAATGTGTTGGGTTTTTACAGAGTCGGGATCAGGACCTCGCGCATGGCACCCAAATTACGTTTGGGGCGGATGTCATTTGCGGATGGTGTGCGCCGGAACGGCTGACGGCGATGCCCCCAAGCGAGCGCTCCAAACTGTACGTCACGGGGCCGAGTGCGGTCCTTCAAATGCCTGTCTCGGGGAAGAAGGGTGAAAAGTCGGGATACGGACTGGTGTGTGAAAACATGCATTCCCCTCGGTTAAACGTCGCAGGCGACTTCAAAACCGATTTCCTCACGGTTTTTAGCGAATACTGCGCTTCGCTGGAGAGGGAGGGGAGCCGGGTTGCACTCCGGCCCCATCCCGGTGGACAGTACACCCTCAAAAACAAGGTGGCTTTACCCGAAAACGTGATCTTGAATAATCACCCCATTTATCGGGTGGATTTATCACGGTATGCTTATGGGATCTCGGCGCCTTCCTCCATCCTGATTGATATGATTCTGGCCGGGATACCGGTGGCAGTTTGGCAGGATGGGGGAGGCCGAATGGACTTGGGTAATTATCAAGGATTGCACCGGGTGAGTACGGTGGCGGATTGGCTTGAGTTCACGCGTTTGGCGGTGAGCAATCCGAAGCCCTTTCTCAAGGCCCAAGCCAAATTTCTCGAGGATCAGCGGCTGAAGACCGACCCGGTGAGCGTTCGAGACTGCTACCGATTGATTCTGAGTGCAGGCTTTAGCGTCGGTCCCTCCGTTCGATTGGGAAATCCTCGGCGTCCGCAGAGAGTCTTGTTTGTTGCCAATGGATATATTCCGACTTTGCAGTTAAGTTTCATCAAACCCCTAGCCGCACTGATACAGGAGGGGCAAATTCAGACAGACTTTTTGTCCGAGGAAATGATTCGCCGGCGGTTTAAGTCTACCGTACGCGATGCGGAGGTTCAGGCCTGGATTCGTTCGTACATTGAGAAATTTGAGCCGACCACTGTGGTTTTTTGTCGTTACAGTGGTCCTTGGGCGGCTCACATGATGGAATGTGCTGAGTGTTTAGGTGCAGCTGTGATTTATCACATAGACGATGATCTGCTGCATTTGCCTGAAGACATTGGTGCCAGTAAGTACAAGTTCCACAATGATCCGGCTCGGCTTGCGACTGTGCGACACCTCTTGGATCATTCTAACCTCGTTTATTGTTCGACTCAAAAGCTCAAAAGCAGGTTGGAGGAGTTAAATATTCAATCTCCGATCGTTTCTGGTGATATTTATTGTTCAGGGAGCGTAATACGAGAGCCTGTCTTGAAGCCAGTGGAGAAGATTGGTTACATGGGTATTGGGCATGAAAAAAACCTTGAGTATGTCCTGCCCGCCATTATTCGGCTGTTGCGGAAATATCCGGATCTCAAATTTGAGTTATTTGGTACAATCCCAATGCCTTCGGATTTCGTTGAGTTCGGTGATCGAATCTCAAAGGCGCCGAAAATCGATGATTACAATCACTTTCTTCAAACGTTTGCTGGGTACAACTGGGATGTTGGTATTTGTCCCTTAACTCCGATTCCCTTTAACTTGGTAAAGGCAAATACGAAGTGGGTAGAATATACTTCGGTTGGGGTCGCGGTGGTGGCCAGTAGATCTACCGTGTATGACGAGTGCTGCTCCGATGAGTGCGGATTGCTTGCAGAGTCGGTTGATGAATGGTTTGAGGCCTTAGATGCTCTTATTTCCTCCCCAGAGAAGCGCTTTCAGATGGTCGTTAGGGCGCAGCACAAGCTGAAACGCCACTTTTCTGTGGATGCATTGCGCAGGCAAGTTTTGGAGGTTTTTGATAAGGCATCGTCAAGCATGGTCTGACATAGTAAGACGTAAAGGTGTATTAGTGTGAAAGCTTGTATTTGTGGGTTTGGATTTGACCGGCTGCTGGGAATTGTCCCTTGGAGAAGTAATGCTTAATCAAATGAGTAAGATTTTAATCACAGGGGGCGCTGGATTTATTGGCGGCCACGTCTCCAAGCGCCTTTTGAAGGCAGGTCACTCCGTGCGAATTCTGGACGTCCTCTCGGCGCAGGTGCACGGAACTATCCCACGAGACCTTGAGTGGCTCCAAGGAGAGGGTATCCAGTTTCTGCGCGGCTCCGTCACCAATCGGGATGATATGCGGCGTGCGCTCGAGGGGATGGATGTGGTGGTGCACCTGGCCGCGGAGACGGGCACCGGGCAGTCGATGTATGAGGTGGCCCGATATTGCGAAACCAACGTGAGCGGCACGGCGATCCTGCTCGATATTCTCGCGAACGACCCCGGTAGAACCGTGCGCCGAATTGTCCTGGCTTCCAGCCGTTCCATCTATGGGGAGGGAGCCTTTTCCTGCCGTCAATGTCAGCCGAGCGCCCGGGTGTATCCCGAGGCGCGTACTGCAAAGCAACTCTCAGAGGGACATTGGGAGCATGCTTGCCAGGTCTGTGGATCCCCTCTGGAACCGCTTCCCACGCACGAAGACGATCCTGCCAAGCCTGCGTCCATTTACGCGGCCACCAAATACACTCAGGAGGATTTAGTGCGGGTGGCTGCGGCCTCGCTGGGGATCGATTACGCAATCTTGCGTCTGCAAAATGTATATGGCGAGGGCCAGTCTTTGAAGAACCCTTACACGGGTATCCTTTCCATCTTTTCGACCCGGATCCGGCGTGGATTGCCGCTGCCTATCTTCGAGGACGGTCAGGAAACCCGCGATTTTGTCCATGTTCACGACGTTGCTGAGAGCTTCGGGGCAGCGGTGGAGAGCGTCGCAGATATCCGGACCGCGCTGAACGTCGGAACAGGGGTCAAAACCACTGTGGAGGAGATCGCAAGGCACTTGAGCGACGCATTTGCGGCAGACGCCAATCTTGTCGTGACCGGGGAATATCGGGTCGGAGATATCCGACACAACTTTGCGGATACTCAGCGGCTGCAACAAGTCCTGGGTTACAGTCCCTCCGTGGATCTCGCTGCAGGCATGAGAAGATTTGCGGAATGGGTCAATCGGCAAGCGCTCCCCGAGGATCGTCTTGAATCGGCTAACGCGGAATTGCGCTCACACGGACTGATGGGAGGATAAAATGATGCGAAAGGTGATGATTTATGGGGATTCGCACACGCGGGCTCTCAAGCGGGCTGCCCAGGGTTGGAAAGGTCGCTCGGACGTCACTTTCGAAGTTTATTCGAGGGTAAAGTCGAAGGAGGGAGTTGCCAGCGGCGATGTGACGTGGGAGGAGGCCAGAGCACTGGCGGGACAATTGACCGCAGACGATCTGATTGTGGTTTCAGTATTTGGGACTGCCCACAACGTTTTTGGACTACTCAAGCACGAGCGTCCCTTCGGCATCTTTGATCCGGATCTTCCAATGCTATCGCCGGATTCGAACTGCGAGTTTGTCCCGGCAAACTGTTTTCGGGATTTATTGTTGGGGCTTTGGGGGCGCAAAAACGTGCTGAGTGATTTGCAATCAGCCTCCTCGGCGCGGGTATATCATATGATGCCTCCTCCCCCTAAAGAGGATAACGACTATATCAGATCAAAGATTGTCCGCTATCGGGACAAGATTGTTGGAGAACACGATGTGAATGATCCGTCGCTTCGACTTTCACTGTGGCGACTGGAAATGAAGTGTCTGAATGAGTTCTGCAAAAGCCTGCAGATAGGTTTTATTTCACCACCTGAGGCTTCCTTTACTGAGAAGGGTTTTCTGAAAGCTGACTTTTATGCAGCGGACGCCACCCACGCAAATTCTGATTATGGTCAACTGGTGATTGAGCAATTGTCGCGCATTCTTTCTGGAACATGAACCAGCATCGCCATCCCTATCAGCAACTCGCCCCAAAGGCTTTTTGGCGTAACTCCGTCGCTGGAATAGACTTTCGGGAAGTCGATCCGGTTGGATCGTTTTCCTTAAAGCTCTCTCCAGACTCTAAAGTGGCCACGGCGGGTAGTTGCTTTGCGCAACATATCTCCAGACACCTGCAGAAAGCAGGGTTTTGTTATTACGTTGTGGAGGATGGACATCCAATCCTTCCGGAAAAGGTGCGAACGGCTCACCAATATGGGGTGTTCTCTTGCAGATACGGAAATATTTATACGGCCAAGCAACTCCTACAGCTGTTTCATCGAGCCTATGGTCGATTTCATCCGGCGGAAGATTTCTGGGATAGCGGCAACGGTGTTGTGCTAGATCCCTTCCGGCCAGGAGTGCAACCGGGTGGCTTTGCCTCGGTTGGCGAGATGCGCGCGGACCGTTTTCAACACTTGGCGGCTGTGAGACGTATGTTTGAGAGTTTAGACGTCTTTGTCTTTACCCTCGGCTTGACTGAGTGTTGGCAATCCAAGCGGGATGGTGCTGTTTTTCCACTCTGCCCTGGGGTTAAGGGCGGCATTTTTGATGCGAGCGAACACATTTTTTTAAATCAGGATGCCTCTGATGTGGTGGAGGATATGTCGGCGTTTATCCATGAACTCCACGCTGTGAATCCGGGCGCCAAGGTGGTGCTGACGGTATCCCCGGTGCCTTTGGTTGCGACGGCGGAGCCGGATGCACACGCTCTCTGTGCTACGACCTACTCAAAGTCGGTGCTCAGGGTGGCGGCGGAGACCCTGCGTAAGGCCTTCCCTCACGTTCACTATTTCCCTTCCTATGAGATCATCTCCGGCACCTACTCGCGGGGGCGGTATTTCGCCGAAGATTTAAGGAGTGTCACTGAGGAGGGCGTGAATCATGTCATGCGACTCTTTATTCAGCACGCGACAGGCCTGTCCGTGCAGAGTCCTTCCGCAGTTACTTTGAAACCCGTCGAGAGCGAGCAGAGCAGTTCTATTTTGAAAGCGCAGAAGCTAGTGGACGTCGAGTGCGACGAAGAGGCGCTTGATAAGAATTAGCTTCCTCAATTTAAGCTTCCGGAGTGAAACTCTGGAAGTAGCTTTGGTCGCATTATTCTAATTCGCGGAGCAGACCTGTCTTAGAATGGCTCCAGACGGGTTTGTCTTGAATGTGGAAAGAGCGGAACGTCCGGACCCAAGAAATTCAGACTCCTGATTTATGGCGATGATATTTGACGATTTATGTGTTCGCGGGTTGGAGATGTCTTACCAAACGGTCATGCAAAGGGATGAGAATCGGGGTTGTTTAGAAAGCAGGATCAGCGTATCGGCGGTATGCAAGTGAACCCCATTTGATTAGATAATCAGTGGCCCTGAGGGCACAGCGCGTATGATTGGTGAAAACAGGTTCTTTCCGGAGAAGCGAGAGGCATTGACGTTTGGAAAGTGTAATCTCCGGGGTGAGATGCAGTGTCTGTTTGTGCACGAGAGCAAGCTCAAGGGGCATTTTGACGAAGCACGTCAAAAATGGCTACACATCGCAGACAACTTTGCGAACTTAGTTCATTGCCGTCGAAAGGTTTTTATTCCTTCTAACATCCAAAGCAACCTACTCGAATTTACAAACACCCTTCTCGAACAGGACGCTCTAAGGCTTTGCGACGAAACTATTGCGTCTGTTCGCGCCGCACTGGAATCGCGTTTCCATGGTGTCGAGTTGCACTGTGTGGTGTATGATGACCGGCACTCCCTTACAAGTGCGGCTCCAATTGATTCACTACACACTCTCGCTAAAGACGATTCAAAGGTAAGGGGAAATACCTCTGCATGGGCCTCCACCCTTACAAAAATTATTGTGAAGACAGACTCGGACGCTACTAGTGCTGCTTTGGGTCAGTGAGATGGTATTATCCCGGAGATTCCAAATTGTGAATGGCTTTCAGAATCAATTTTACTCTTCAAGATATGGCCGCCCTCAGGTGGGAGCGAGCTAAGGCTGTATTGCGTCGAAGGTGTGACGGTTTTAGTATTGGGCATGCGCCATAGTGAAATCACGCAAGCTGGGATTCGCGTGGCATGCCAGGGAAAGAGGCTGCGGTTAACAGCTCCGTTTCTCAACTCTTGTGTGGGCTTGCGATATCGATTGCAGTGTGGACGCAGAATTCAGGCAAGGAAAGAATTGACCCGTCCACAAAGAGCAACATCGCCGATCTGAGGGCGCGAATCGTCGCTGGCCTATCACTAATCTTGAGGGAGTTGACGTTTAATTCGGGATGTGAGCTTTGGATGGGACGTTCAGGAACCCGGCTTGGCTCAGCAGTGATAGGCCAGAAGTATTCGGATTCTTGATTTCTGGAGACCGTTTCCAATAAAGATATGACCAGAAAGCCAATTCGAAGGTACTGGTCTGAAAGCTGTTTATTTCGGATCCAGGAGCTATTGAGGCGCAGTGTCTGATATTGAGGAACGGTGGAGTGAATATTCATCACAGTGCAAAGGTCGCCGGCGCTCAATTTATGATCGGTGCATATCTGAATGGATTGAAATGAAGGCCTCCATTTTGGGACAGTGTTTAATGCCTGTTGAGCTTCTGTGGCTCCGATTGCTGGAATAATTAACATCGATTTGAACTGTGCGTGGACTCGATCTTAGCGTCCTTGTCTCGAGATGTGCTTAAAGGACCAAGGGTCTGGTTTCGTGATCACGAAGCATTCTCCAGGCTTCACCGCTTCGGATCTCGTCCATGGTGAACTGGGAATAGGAGAGATGGGCGAGCCAGGCATTTCTATCCGGGTACACGGGTGACTCAATGCGCGAGAGGTCGGTGCAGCCGACAGGGGCTGCAGCACTGGTGGGGGAAACAAACACTGGCGTTCCTTGAATCACGGCCTCAACCGCGACATTCGAAGAGTGCGTAACAAGCGCATGGGACTTGGCCAAAGCCGCATCCAAGGGTTCCACGGTTTCGCCGGCTTTGGGTTTGCGCCTTACCTCTACGGGCCTGTCGGTGTGCATCCGCAGTAGCTTCAGGGTATCGTCTAGCCAGGTTTCACAGCCGTGCGCTTTTTCAAAGTACTCTGTGGGTGGGCACACCAAGATGGAGTTGCCGCCTTTGCGCCAGTCCAAAAGCTCCACTCCCAATGCAGTGATGCGATCAGTCGGATATTTGCGCACGGCGCCAGCCTCGAATCCATTGCGCGTGATTCGGTAATTTTTGCCATGTCCACGCGAGAAATAGGCGTGGTCGATATAGAAAAAATACTGCGAGTGTTCGGCTGCCGAGCGGAGCACAAGGTCGCTACCTCTGAGCACCCCCCAAACCACAGGCACGCCGTGTGCAGGAAATACTTCATCTTCCGCATAGCGGATTCTTGCCCCGATAGACTCCGCAAATGCCCTGATGACATCATTTCCTGCTCCGCCCCGGTTCATGTAGCAGATGACCATATCCGGCGTGATGCACCCGGGGGGGAAATCAGCCCAAGCCGAGCCGGCCTCGATCAGCTTACCTCCGGAGCGGAAATGAGTGATGACTTCGACCGGGCGTGAGCGGATGCCGGTAATGGGCAGCCTGACAGGCTCCGCGCCACGGGAGTGACTATCGGGACGGGATACAAAGAACGGGATCTCCCTGCCTTGGAGGAGAGGATCGCGAAGGGAAAAAATAACCTCCTGGATCGTTTGGCCGTGCGAGTTAAGCCGCAGGTCCTTTTCCACCAGTGATAGCCCGTTGAGCCTCTTTAACTGTCGGTCCGGAGTGTCTGTCGCACTTGGCAACTCATCCCGCATAGTGGGGGTGGAGTTAATCGCTATCAGATGCCGTCCAAAATCATCCAGATTGCTGGTATCGAGCGTCCTCTGCGGAAATTCACGAACCGCAAACGGGAGAAGGGAGGCTTTGTCTAAATTAAAGAGCGATTCAAAAAGCTCTGAGCCATGCAGTGCACTGGAACAGAATATTCCGGGTGGTGGTGGGGATGCGCCTCGAGAAGCCTCTCGTATAACGTTCTCAAGTTCGCTCCCCCAAAAGTCATACGAAGATAGGAAGAGCGAGAAAGACGTGACCGCTATCTGAGGCAAGGAGGATCGTAATCCGGTCACTGTATCAATCTGGATAAGGGACTCGATTTCCAAGAACCTCGCACCCGAGTCTGCGAGACAAGCCGCATCGTCGTTGCACATGACGAGGCGTAGCCGCCAGGCCCAGCGAAAGGTATCAAGAAGGCGGACTAGAAGACCGCAGTATTCGAGATCATGGATCGAAACTACGGGGATGAGCAGAAAGACAGGGGGACCTTCTGCCAAAGCAGCCTCCCGTAAACGAGGTGCTATTTGATTCGTTAGACATAGCCTTTCTTTCAGCAAGACGCGATTCGCAAGGATGCGGCGCTGAATCTGCGTCTGCAAAAACTTGTTTTGCCAAAGAACACCTGCCTTCATGAGTTGCCGAGCGAAAGTATGGTGCGAGCAAACGTGTCCCAATCGTATTGAATTACGGTCGATCTTACGTCTGTGGTTACATGAAACGCCTTTTCAATGAGGTCCGCAATGACCTCGGGAGAAGAGCCCACATCAAAAATGAAGCCGTTTTTTCCGTGAGTAATCAAATCGGGAGCGAAGCCGGTGCGACTTGCGACCGGAACGGCGTTACACATCATACTTTCAATGAGAGGAATTGGGCCGCCTTCAAGCACTGCCAGTGACAGGAAAACGTCAAAACCTGCGTATAGACGCGGGTAATCTTCGTATTTTACGGTATGGTACTCAAAGTTTTTACAGGCCAATAGCTCTGGAAATCTGTGGTATTCGTCCCATCCCTTCCCTACGAGAACAAACCTGCGGTGTGGCAGGGACTTGACTAGAGACAGAAGGAGATCTGGGTTCTTTCGTGCGTAAAATGAGCTGGAGAGACCGATTGCGCCGCTTCCGCGGGTATGGGTATGGAATAGTTGGGGGTCTGCTGCACCAAGGACAACGCAGGCTCTTTGAGGTTCGATTCCATAGACGAGCCATTTGTTTAGGAAGTCCGAACAGGTAAAAATCACCTTCGTTGCTTTGTTGTAGCCTGCAATTTGTTCCTGAATGCTGTAGGGGATAGGCCGTGGATGCGTGTGCCAAATGAAGCAATTTGACTCGAGTATTTTTGGCTGCTTTTGGATTCGGTCCAAATAGTTCCAGTAATGCGAAAAGAAGTAATTCTTTGCCGCTGGGAGGTCCTGCTTTGGGTTGTATACAATATTCCAAGACCCCTGGTGGCGGGTGCCAATTTCTCTGCAGATCGCCTCTAAAATCCACCCCTTCGATTCCTGCGGAGTGTTAAAGATCCAGTCATGTATGGATGAGCCTTTCGCAGGCGCCGGTGAG
>JBANFR010000081.1:0-15899 GCA_037975925.1 Verrucomicrobiota bacterium | reverse complement strand
CCGGGTGGTGGTGGATGACTCCGGGAGCCGGATTTTGGACTATTCCATTCCGAAGGGGATGGATGTGCGCGTGGGGGCCCGGGTGCGGGTGCCGGTGCGCACGCGCAGCGTCTTGGGAACGGTGCTGGAGGTCACGGAGTCCAGTGAGGTTTCCCGGGTGCGAGCGATTCTTTCGGTGGCGAGCGGGGAGCCGGTGTTGAACCCCGCCCTGCTTCAGTTGGCACGGTGGATGGCCGAATACTACTGCTGTTCTCTGGAGGCCGCCATCCGTTCGGTGTTGCCCCAGGTGATTCGCAAATCGGAAATGACCCACCAACAGCGCCAAGTGGTGCGTTTGTGCCGGTTGCCGTCCGTCGAGGAATGGGCGGCGCTCGAAAAACGTGCTCCGCTCCAGGCGGCCGCTCTGCGTGCGCTGGAGGCGGCTGGCGCCCCCCTGGCGGTCACGGAGCTCTCCAAGCAGGCTGATGCGGGGCATGCGGTGGTGCGGGCCTTGGAGCGCAAGGGCTGGCTGGAAATCGAATGGGAACGTGTCGAGCGGGACCCAACGCGCCACGACTCTTTTGTCGCCGCGCCTCAGTGGGATCTGAACCCCGAGCAGGCGCAGGTTTTTGAAAGAGTCTGCCGCGCCCTCGACCTCCGGGAGGAGGGGGCGGACGCTCCCAAACCGCTGCTTTTGCACGGGGTCACGGGCAGTGGCAAAACCGAGATTTATCTTCAGGCGATCCAGCGGGTTCTGGAGCAGGGTAGGACGGCGATCATGATGGTGCCGGAAATCTCGCTGACCCCCCAGACGGTGGAGCGTTTCAAGAGCCGGTTTGCGTCAACGCAGCACGAGGTGGCGGTGTTGCACAGTCATCTTTCGGAGGGAGAGAGACACGACGAATGGCACCGGATTCGGAGTGGACGGGCCCGGATCGTGATCGGGGCTCGGAGTGCGGTGTTTGCTCCTCTCGAAAGTCTGGGACTGATCGTGGTGGATGAGGAGCATGAGCCTTCTTACAAGCAGGAGGAGGCGCCTCGGTATCAGGGACGGGACATTGCGGTCTTGAGGGGGCGCCTGGAAAAGTGCGCCGTCTTGTTGGGATCGGCGACGCCTTCCCTGGAAAGCTTTCACAATGTCTCCCTCGGAAAATACGAACTGCTTCGCATGGTTTCCCGGGTGGACGACAAAAAACTGCCCTACATCCGGATCATCGATATGCGGATGGAGTCCGCAAAATCGAACCCGGTTCTTTCCTCCCGGCTCATGACCGCCATGGAGGAGCGCCTGAAGCGGAGGGAGCAAACCATCCTGTTTTTAAACCGGCGTGGTTTCTCGACGTCCCTGCTCTGCGAGAAATGCGGTTATACCTGCGAATGTCCCAACTGCTCGATTGCGTTGACGTTCCATCGCGCGGCGGACCGGATTGTTTGTCATGTGTGCGGGCATCTCGCGCTCGCACCCAAAAAGTGTCCCGAGTGCCGCGATCCCGGAATTCGCCACCGGGGGACTGGGACGGAGCGGGTGGAGGACGTCGTGCAGAGGCTCTTTGGAAAAGCAGTGGTGCGCCGGTTGGATGCGGATGTGATGCAGCGCAAGGAGGCGTTCCGGGAAACCCTCTCCGCCTTCAAGGCGGGGAAAATTGATATCCTGGTCGGGACCCAGATGATTGCCAAAGGGCTGCATTTCCCGAATGTGACACTGGTCGGGATCATTAATGCGGACCTCGGTTTGCACATGCCGGATTTCCGGGCGGGCGAGCGAACTTTTCAGCTTTTGACCCAGGTCGCGGGCCGAGCGGGCCGGGGAGACGTCGAGGGAGAGGTCTTCATCCAGAGCTACACCCCATTCAGTCCGGCCATCCAATTTTCGCGACACCATGACTTCGAGGGATTTTGGGAGCAGGAGATCGAATTTCGGAGGCAGTGGGAGTACCCGCCTTTTACGCACCTGATTTTGATCCAGGTGCGTTCTGTGCACCAGGCGCGCGCGGAGTTCTCCGCCCAGACCCTGGCAAAACGTCTGGGCGAGGCACTTCCTTCCGGCGTGATTATGGGAGAACCCGCACCCGCGCCCCTGGAAAAGTCTCACGGCCAATTTCGCTTTCACCTCATGCTGCGATCCAAGGCCATCCAACGCTTGAGCCGGTATGTGCGTCAGGTTTTGGAAAAACTCACCTTTCCCGAGGAGGTCATTGTGACGGTGGACGTGGACGCCTACCAGTTGTTGTAGGGGGGGGAACCCGGTGGGTGTTAGGGCGTCGACGCGTGTGCGAGTAGGCGTAGGGAGCGGAGGGTTTCCGGCCCCTTGTAGTGGCGTTTGAGTCCGCTTTCCGCAAGGGCCGCCGCGGGCACGTGAACGATGAACTCGGCAAACGATTTCTCCACGCGGTCCCGCTGGAGCTGGATGCCTTTTTTGGTCTGCCAAAATTCCTCCTCAATTTTTGCGAGGGATCGCAGGGCCTCGTCGGGTCCAAGGTCTTCCCGGCGACCGAGCATCCAGACCAGTTCGGGATCCTCCGGAAGAGTGACAGGGAAGGGGACAAAAGGAGGTTTGACGGGTTCTTCCTGGGCCACGGTGGGATCCACTTTGACGCGACTGTTTACGATCCGGTCGGGGAGTTCGATGGCCACGGCGACACTTTTGCCGTCGTCTTCCTGAGTGAGCTCGACGTTTTCAGAGCCGAATTTTTCGACGAGTTCCTGTTGGAAATCGGAGACGGTTTGGGGTTCCAGGTCGGGGAGCGCGCCGGTTTCGCAGAACTTTTCGAAGGATTGCAGGTTTTTGATCAGGCGCACTTCGCGGGCAACGCCTTCGTAGATCGCGGAGGCCAGGTGCGGATCCTGAGTGGTTTTGGGAAGAACTTTCTCAAGAAGTGAGAGGAATTGCGCCTCGTTCAGGGCTTTCGTTTTCATGGGAATGAATCAGTGGGGCGGGGTTACGTAGAGGGAGTCTGGCGAACTTCAATGCCTTTGACGTGGAGAGGCCGGAATTTTTGGGCCGGCCCTTGCTCACTCAACGGAGGGTTGAGCAATCCGAGTTTGGGTGCCTAAGGTGGCCGCCTTCATGGCGGAGCAAGAATACAAGGTCAAACTGGAGGTCTTCGAGGGGCCACTCGATTTGCTGCTGTACCTCATCAAAAGGGATGAGGTGGATATTTACGATATTTCGCTGGAGCGGATCACCCAGCAATATCTCTCTTTCATGGAGGCTTTTAAGGTGTTGGATCTCGAGGTCGCCGGCGAGTTTGTGGTGATGGCTGCCAATCTGATCTATCTGAAGAGCCGCACGCTTTTGCCAGTGAGTGTCCAGCCTCCCGAGGAGGAGGCCGAGGAGGAAGATCCGCGTTGGGAGTTGGTGCGGCAGCTCCTCGAATACAAAAAGTTTAAGGACGCCGCCGCTCAGTTGCAGGAGCGCGAGGCTGCGCAGGAAGCACTGTTTTCCAGGGTGCCGGAGATCGCGGACGAAGCGCCCGAAAGGCCTCTGGGAGATGTGGGGGTGTTTGATCTAATCAACGCCTTCAATGGCATTTTGAAGCGGCTCAACCAAAAGGAGGATTTGAGAGAGATTTTTGAGGAGAACTTTACGGTCTCCGACAAAATCGAACTGGTTTTGAAG
The DNA here is from genome assembly GCA_037975925.1 of Verrucomicrobiota bacterium. Taxonomy (GTDB): domain Bacteria; phylum Verrucomicrobiota; class Verrucomicrobiia; order Chthoniobacterales; family Chthoniobacteraceae; genus Chth-196. The sequence continues at coordinate 12,301 of JBANFR010000081.1, read as the reverse complement.
GTGATGTCGGGCGGTGTGCCGGTGTTGTTTACGGAACTCTTTGCGAGTGTGGCTTCGCGGGCGGAGATTGTGGTGACTTTTCTCGCGGTGCTGGAGTTGATCCGGCTCAAACAGTTGCGCGCTTTCCAAAGTGAAGCCTTTGGGGAGATCGAGCTGCGGATGGCCAAGTAAAGAGGGGGAGGTTTGAGATGACGCTCCAACAGGTGTTGCAGGCGCTGGTTTTCGCGTCACCAAAGCCGATTTCCGTCGGAGAGTTGGTGGCTGCGCTGAAATCGGCCGGCGAATCCAGTGAGCACAGCGAGGCCCGCGGATTTGCCAGTGCCTCTCCCGCGCAGATTGTGGCGGCTCTCGAGGAGCTTCGGGCCGGGTTGGAACAGGCGGGTTCTCCCTTTTGCCTCGTGGAGGGTGCCTCGGGCTGGGGATTTGTGACGCACCCCGATTACGCGCTTTGGGTGCGCCAGCTGTACCCGGAGGCCAAACCGGCGCGGCTCAGCGGGCCGGCTCTCGAAACGCTGGCGATTGTGGCCTATCGCCAGCCAGTCACCCGAGCGGATGTGGAGGCGGTGCGCGGCGTCGCGGTGGACGGAGTCATGCAGGTGCTTCTGGATCGCGGACTCGTCAAAATCGCCGGCCGGGCAGACTTGCCCGGGCGTCCCCTGCTGTACTCGACGACCGCCTATTTTCTTGAGCATTTCGGACTCAAATCGACCGGGGAATTGCCCAATGCGGACGAGTTGCGGCGGATGGATCTGCCGAAGGCTCCTTCTCCCGAGGAGAAGCCCAAAAAGAAGGATCGCCGGATGGAGGGAATCGAGCCGCCAGCCGAGCCGTCCCCGGAGTCGGCGTCGTCAGGTGCCGCTGGGTCGCCTCCCACCGAATAAAAAAAAAAGCGCGGGGAAGCCGTTGCGCAAGGTGCGCTCGAGCGGTTGTACTCCCTGGCGATTGTGATGAAACTTGGAGTCCGATGAACCTGCCCGATATCCGAAAAAGAATTGATGCTCTGGATGAGCAGATCCTGCGGCTTCTCAATGCCCGGGCAGACTGCGTGCACGAAGTGGGGGAATTAAAAAAGGCGGACGGGCTCGAGATTTACGCTCCGGAGCGGGAGGAGCAGGTGTACCGATCCCTCGCAGAACGAAACCAGAGGATTGGCGGGCGATTGCCGGAGTCGGCTGTGCGCGCGGTGTACCGCGAGGTGATGTCTGCGTCGCTTGCGTTGGAGAAGGATCTCAAGATCGCCTATCTTGGTCCCGAGGCGACTTTTACGCATCAAGCGGCGCGCTCGAAATTTGGGGCGAGTGTGAAATATGAACCGCAGGCGAGTATTGGTGAGGTGTTTGATGCGGTGGCGAGGGGGCGCGCGGACTACGGTGTCGTGCCAGTGGAGAATTCGTGGGAGGGGGCGGTGAACCACACCCTCGACATGTTTGTGGAGAGCGATTTGAAGGTGTGCGCGCAGATTCTGTTGAAGATTGAGCAACATCTTCTGGCGGTCGGGGACCGGGATTCGATCCGTAAAATTTACAGTCACCCTCAGGCTTTTGGGCAATGCCGGCGCTGGCTACAGTCGCATTTTCCCAAGGTGGAGTGGGTCGAGGTTTCGAGCACCACGCGAGCGGCGGAGTTGGCGGCGAAAGAGCCGGGGGCCGCGGCCGTTGCGGGAAAGTTGGCCGGCGAACTGTACGGTCTTTCCACTCTGGAATCGTCTATTCAGGATTCCCCGAGCAACACGACACGATTTCTCGTGATTGGGCAGCGGGCTTCACCGGCCACGGGAAGCGATCGGACCTCGCTGATGTTCGGGGTTTCCCATGAGCCCGGAGCTTTGTACCGGGCGCTGGAGCCGTTTTGCCGAATGGGGATCAACATCGGTAAAATCGAGAGTCGTCCCTCTCGCCGGAAGGCTTGGGAGTACTGTTTCTTCCTGGATGTGGACGGCCATGCAACCGATGAGGCCGTGGCCCAGGCGCTTGGGGAGCTCCAGCGTCATAGCACGCTTGTGAAAATCCTCGGGACTTTTCCTCGGGTGGAGTCACCCGACTGAGGGGAAGGGAAGCGGCAGGGTTGGCCGGAGAACTCTTGCCAGGCAGGGGCGGTTCACGGATAGTCCGCGGCTCCCCGTTTTCTCAATTTTTTTCAATTCCAATCATGGCTGCAGCAAACGATCTCCGCAAAGGCATGTGCATTCGCTACAATGGCAACCCTGCCATCGTTCTCGAGGTACAGCATCGCACTCCCGGAAACCTCCGCGCCTTCGTTCAGGCGATCATCCGCTATATCGGGACGGGTAAATCGGCGGACGTTCGTTTTGGGTCCACCGACAAGGTCGAGACCGTGGAGGTGTCCCGTGAGTCGCTGGAGTTTTCTTACAAAGACCAGACCGGGTTTCATTTTATGAATCCCGAGAATTACGAAACGGTGACTTTCGACCGTTCCTTCGTCGGGGACGCCCAAGAGTATCTGACGGAAAACATGTCTGTGGAGGTGCTCTACGTGGAAGGCAAGGCGGCCAGTATGGAATTGCCTGCGTCGGTGGTGTTGACGGTGACGGAATCTGCTGAGGGCGTGCGCGGAGACAGCGCGAACAATGTGATGAAGCCCGCCACTTTGGAAACCGGGAAGGTGATACAGGTGCCGCTTTTCATTAAGGAAGGCGAGAAGGTCAAATTGGACACGCGCACCGGTCAGTACATGGGGCGGGCTTAGGCCTTGATTTGACCCTATGGGGGGTGGTTGAGCGGTGAAACCGAGCCGCAAAAATTTGGCTTCGCGGAAAGGGAGCCGGCCTCCGGATCTAGAAACCCGTGCGCCCCAAGGGGGACGCCGGGTTTCTGTGCTTTGGCTCAAAAACTTCGCAGGGCTTTTTTTACTCCCGGTGGCTTGGGTTTGGACCCTGAGTTTTTTTGGGCTTCTGGCCCGGGAGACCGTGCAGCACCGGTTTTGGAGCACGGAGGAGTTCCGGTGCTTCACATTCGGGGCGCTCCTCTGGGGACTCTGTTTTGGGACGGGGATTTACTGGCGAGGGGAGCCGTGGCCCCTGCGAGTTTATGTTTTCGGACACGAGCTCACGCACGCGGTGTGGGCTTGGCTGTTTCACGGCAAGGTGCACGAGTTTCGGGTCAGCCGGGAAGGGGGTCACATTTTGACGGACAAACCCAATCTTTGGGTGACCTTGGCGCCCTACTTTTACCCCATCTACTCCGTGGCGCTGGTCGTGGGCTTTTTTTTCGCCTGCCTGTTTTTTGACTTCAAAGCGGGGCCGCTCGACTGGTGGCGCGGCGCCCCTTCACCCCTCGGTTTTTTTATTCTATTTTTGGGGGCAAGTTGGTCTTTCCACTTCACTTTCACCATCTGGATGATCGCTCGGGGTCAGAGTGATTTGCGGATGCACGGCAATTTTTTTTCCATCGTCCTCATCTACATCATGAACTTGGTGCTTCTGTCGCTGCACCTCGCGATCGCCCTTCCCCACGCCGGATTTCGAGTTTTTGGGGCGGAATTATTGAGGCATTCGGAGGACTTTTCGGACGCGGTCTGGCGTTTTTTTGCAGGGGCGTTGCATCGGCTGTGAGATTCTTCAGCGGAAACGACCGGTCCGGAATTTCTCTTTTGACGATGGGGAGAGCCTCCTCCTTATTGGATGCCGGTCTCTTCAAAAAGCATCCCCTCGGGACGGCGTTCCGCTCTCACGGCGCTTTTTGGTAGGGCGTTGATCGACTCGGGACACAGAACCTCAGATATTTATTCATGTTAAACGGAGTTTTAGGCCTTTTCTCCAACGACATCGGCATCGACTTGGGTACGGCCAACACGTTGGTGTACGTCAAGGACCGGGGCATTGTGCTGCGGGAGCCCTCGGTGGTGGCCGTACAGGCCGGAACGACTCGGGTGTTGGCGGTGGGAGATGAAGCCAAGCGGATGTTGGGAAGAACCCCTGGCAATATCGTCGCCATCCGTCCCCTGAAAGACGGGGTCATTGCAGACTTTGAAATGACCGAGGCGATGCTGAGTCACTTCATTATCAAGGTGCATGGGGGGAAGAATTTGTTCCGTCCGAGGCCTCGGGTTGTCGTGGCTGTGCCGTCCGGGATTACGGAGGTGGAGAAGCGGGCGGTGAAAGATTCCGCGCTCCGGGCGGGTGCCCGGGAGGTTCATTTGATAGAGGAGCCGATGGCTGCGGCGATCGGCTGTGGGCTTCCCGTTCAGGATGCGGCCGGGAATATGATTATCGACATCGGGGGAGGGACCACGGAGGTGGCCCTGATTTCGCTCTCCGGGATTGTTTACTCACGGTCCGTGCGTGTGGCTGGGGATGAGTTGGACGAGGCGATCGTTCAATACATGAAGCGTGCCTACAATTTGATGATCGGGGAACGAACTGCGGAAGACATCAAAATTAAGATTGGGTCCGCTTATCCTCTGGAGCGTGAGGCGACTATGGAGGTGAAGGGGCGTGACTTGGTTGCGGGTTTACCCAAGACGCTCACGATTACGTCACAGGAAATCCGGGAAGCTCTCTTGGAGCCGATCTCCACGATTGTTGATTCGGTCCGGGTAGCTTTGGAGCGTTGTCCTCCGGAGTTGTCTGCGGACCTTGTGGATCGGGGGCTCGTTTTGGCCGGGGGCGGGGCTTTGCTACGTGGTTTGGACAAGCTGCTCACCGAGGAAACCGGGCTTCCTGTGCACGCGGCAGAGGATCCGTTGAGTGCGGTCGCCGAGGGGACTGGGCGGGCGCTTCAGGAGCTGAAATTCCTGCGTCAGGTTTCCACGACGACCGAGACTCGGCATTAATCGAGGGCGCTCCGATTTCCTTTGAGACTCGTCTCGGGGAACACGGAAGGTTGGAAAATCATCCCAGGGATTTATGCGGGTTCGCTCGAAGTTTATTTCGGTGGTTCTGTTCTGTGTCGCCTTGGGGATATTGATCCTCGGGGCGGGGAATCAGTCTGCGGTGCGCCAGCTTCAGTCCTCTTTTCTCTCCTTGATCACTCCCTTCTTGCGCTCTGGTTCCGCTCTGGAACGCAAGTTTACGGCCTTTCGTGAGGGGTTAAAAACGCTGGAACAGCTCGAAAACGAGTGCCGTGCGCTGCAGACCCTCAATCGGGAACTGAGCGCGACAAACCAGATTTTTCGGGGCCTGGAATCCGAAAACAACCGTCTCAGGAATGCGCTCGGCTACCGTGAGAGGGCTGTTTTTAAGCTGATGCCAGCGAGGATCATCGGGAGAGACATCTCCACTTGGTTCAACCAGATTGTGATTGACCGTGGGAGCGAGGACGGACTGAAGCGGGACATGCCTGTACTCACCGAGGACGGTCTAGTCGGGAAGACAACGGTGGTCTCGGAGCATTCGTCGATTGTGATTCTGATTTCGGACGAAAATTGCAAGGTGGCGGCGAGCGTGGAGAACTCCCGCGAGCAGGGTATCGCCCGGGGGGAACGGGCATCCTCGGGTTCGATGCCGATGGCCTCCCTCTTTTTCTTGTCGAAACAAGCGGCGCTCAAACCCGGTCAAAGGGTATACACTTCGGGCGTGGGCGGCGTGTTTCCTTCCGGGGTTCTCCTGGGAATGGTCCAGGAATTTCGGTTGAGAGAACTGGATGGCTACGCGACACTCGTTCCAGCCGTCGACCTCACCACCCTCCAGGACGTCTTCGTTGTTGTTAGCCAGCAAAAGTGATGTTTTTTGGGCTCCTGCTAGCTGCAATCTTCGGATCCTTGGTTCTCCAACACTTTTTGGGGGCTTTTCCGCCGTGGGAGTCGCGTGTTTTTTTGATGCCCATCGTGTTTTTTTACGGTGCTTTATCGCTCTCCACCAACGCAATGCTCGTACTCGCGTTTTTTTGCGGCGTGATGTGGGATGTCCTCCACGTGCAGTGGGTCGATGACGCATTGGAGATGGGGATCGGTTGGTCGGTCTTGGCTTATGCGGTCCTGGGAGCTCTCGTGAGCGGGTTGCGTCCCCTTTTTTTGAGGGGGCGCTGGGAGGTTCATTGCCTTTTTAGCGGTCTGGCTACTTCGGCCTTGGTGGCCCTTGAGTACTTGATGATTTCTTTGCGTCGCGAGCCGCTTCGGTTCGAGTTTTCCCCGCTGATCTGGGGAAAAATTTTTGGCGCCGGAGTTGTCGCATTGGGGTTGTCTCCGCTGGTTTTCGCCTTGCTGGGTTATTTGGCTCGCTTGCTTGGCCATAAGCATTACCGGCCTGAAAAGACGGAGGAATCGTAGGGGTATGAGTGTTCCGTCTAACACGCGTCGTAAGACCAATGGGCCCAATTCAGAGCTGCGGCTCTACTTCATGGCGTTTGTCATGGTGTTCGGTTTGGCGGTGCTGGTCGCGCGATTGTGGTGGATGCAGGTTGCTCATGGAGAGCGCTGGGCTCGCCGTATTTCCAACCGCTCCGAGGTGACCGTCAGGATCCCGGCGGTGCGGGGAGAAATACGGGACCGCAATGGAATCACCTTGGTGGGAAACCGGGCGAGCTATGAAGTCGATTTTTACCTTCCGGACATGGTTCGGGGCTATCGTCAGCAGTTTGGAAAGCCTCCGATGGCCACTTATACGGCACCAGTCCGGAATATGTTGAAGGAGAAGAGGGAAGAGGATGTAGTGCAGATTGTAAATAGCACGATTGTGCCGCGCCTCCTTGAGCTTCGCTTGGCTAAAGATTACAATTCGGTTCGTTTGCAGAGGCATTATCGAAATAACACTGAGGTTCCTTTTACTTATTTGGAAGAGCTTGATTTTCAAACTATCGCACGGTTTTCCGAGAATGATGTGGGATTGCCTGGTGTGGAGATCGCTTTGCGTCCGGTAAGGCAGTATGTTTATGGTGCCTTGGGTGCCCATCTATTGGGGTATGTAGGTGCTCCGGTGGATGTTGATAAGCAGCCTGACATTCGGAACTATACTTTCTATCAACCCGATGCGGAGGGAAAGTCCCAGGTCGAACAACATATGGACCGCTGGATCCGGGGTACCCCGGGCGTGCGCGTGCTTCAGAGAAACGTGAAGGGAGTGATCGAATCGGAGGTCCGTCGGGTGGAGCCCAAGCAGGGGCACCACGTTTATCTCACCATTGATGCGAGGATGCAGTTTATTGTGGAGCGAGCTCTGCGGGACGCAGGGGTGGGGCGCGGCGCTGCGGTGGTGGTGGATCCGAATACGGGCGAGGTGCTGGCGATGGCTTCTGTGCCCTCCTATGACCCGAATGTCTTTATTCCGAGCATCACTCGAGCGGACTGGCAGAAAATTCGGGAGGACGATACCAACCCGCTGACGAATCGGGCGATTCAAGGTTACGCACCCGGCTCAACCTACAAGGCAGTGTCAGCGTTAGCTGGGTTGAGGAAAGGCTTAACTGTTAAAAATACATTCAACTGCTCGGGAGGAATCAGTTACGGGGCTAAGTATATGAAGTGCTGGACAGTGGATAAGCACTTGCCGCCTCATGGTAACTTGATCCTTTCGGACGCGCTGAAGTATTCCTGTAATGCCTTTTTTTACCAATGGGGGAATGCGGCTGGAATCGAGAGTATTGTGGCGGTGGGCCAGGCGCTGGGTCTCGGACAAAAGAGTGGTCTCCCGCTTTCGGGCGAGGACCCCGGGATACTGCCCGGGCCTGAATGGCTGAAGGCGGTGAGCCCCCAAGAGCGCTGGTCGAATGGGTACACCGCCAATGTCTCGATAGGGCAGGGCTCGGTGGAGGCATCCCCGCTGCAAATGTGCATGGTGGCGGCGACTATCGCGAACCGGGGGCGTTCTTATGCTCCGCGCCTTGTCGCTCGTGTCGTGGATGGAGAAGGCAGGGACGCGTTGGACCCTGACACGGGACTGCCCCTTATTCCGAAGGAGCCTGAGCTTCGGGCCGACCTGCACGACGCGGGGATCACGGACGAGGAGATTGAGTTGGTGCGTCGTGGAATGTGGAAAGTCGTAAATGAGCCGGGCGGCACAGGGCAGCGGGCGCAGGTCAAAGGGCTGGATGCCGCGGGAAAAAAGGTGGACGTCGCCGGAAAAACGGGAACCGCCCAGTTTTGGCGTGAAGTGAATGGGAAGAAGGAGAAAGACAATCACACATGGTTCATCTCATTTGCTCCGTATGATGCCCCGAAGTTGGCTGTCTGCGTGTTTGTGCAGGGGGCGAAATCCGGAGGGGGAGTTTCGGCTCCGATTGCTCAAAGGATTTTTGAGCAGGGGCTGGCCTTAGAGAGAGGGTTTGACCCCGGATTGACCCGTTTGGAAGCCGCTCCGGGGAGTTTTGCTTTGATTGACGACGTCAAGTACAAGAGCGGCCCAGTGTCGGGGAGCGAGGCCTCGGATCGCGAGACCGCCGACCACACGGAGATTGCTGTGAAACGGCCCTCCAAAGCGAACGCGACTGAGGCAAAACCAGACATCCGTCCGGAGGCAGATGAGCGGGGAAAAGTTTCCGCTCAGCCTCCAAAGGATCAGTCTCGCGAGAAAAGAGGTTTCTTTGAGAAGCTGTTCGGCCCTAGAAGGACAGACGCTCCAATCTCGACCCCAACCACCCCTGCGGGCAAACCAGCCCGATGACTTCCAGTGTTTTTTAACCTCTTTCCCAAAATTATTTCCATGACCGAACGCGTAAAACGCCTTCTCGGTCTCGCCCGTCGGCAGACCGGAAACAGACTTATCATTAGCTCAGAGAAGCTCGAACGCCGGGTGGCGCTTCTGGAAAACGGGGTGCTCGAGGAGTACTCCATTGAGCGTCAAACTGATCGCAACATCGTGGGCTCGATCTTCAAGGGCCGCGTCAAAAACATTGAGCACGGGTTGAAGGCGATGTTTGTAGACATCGGCTTCGAAAAGAATGCGTTCTTGCATTTCTGGGATGCGCTGCCCGCCGCGTTGGACAGCGGAGTCGAGCAGGTCGAGCGGTCTAAGGGGGGCAAGGAAAAGAAAAGAATTACTGCAAAGGATATTCCCGAGATTTACCCCGTGGGGAGCGAGGTGCTGGTCCAGGTCACGAAGGGGCCGATTTCCACGAAGGGCCCCCGGATTACCACCAACGTGTCTTTGCCGGGCCGTTACCTCGTGTTGATGCCTTACAGCGACCAGTGTGGGATCTCTCGGAAAATTGAGTCTCCCAAGGAGCGTGAGCGTTTGAGGAAAATTTTGAGGGAACTGGATGTGCCGGAGGGCATGGGGGTAATCATCCGGACTGTGGGTGAGGGGCAGCGGGCTCGCTATTTTGTGAGGGACTTGGGGCTGCTTCTCGAGCAGTGGCGAAAGATTGAAGATGCCCTGCAAAAGCGTCCGGCACCCTTGTGCGTCTTCGAAGAGCCGGACTTGGTGGAGAGAACCGTTCGCGACTTTTTAACGGATGAAATTGACGAGGTTTACTGTGACGACGAGCAGGCGGTGAAACGCATGGGGGACCTCGTGGAGCAGATTTCCAAGAGGTCCAAGGGGCGGATCCAGCATTATGTCGGAACACAGCCGATCTTCGAAAATTTTGGCGTTCAGAAGCAGATCGACGACGCGTTTCATCGCCAGGTGTGGTTGCCGTGCGGGGGGTATATTGTGATTGACGAAACGGAAGCCCTCATCGCGATCGACGTGAATACGGGGAGAAACAAGGGAGGCAAGGACGTGGAGAAGACGATCCTTCAGACGAATCTGGAGGCCGCAGATGAGATGGCCCGCCAGATGCGCCTGCGGAACATCGGCGGCCTCATCATTGGCGACTTTATTGATATGAAGTCGCGCAAGGACCAGCAGATGGTCTACCAGCGAATGAAAGACCGGCTGAAGCGCGACAAGGCCAAGACGCATGTGTTACCGATCTCGCCGCTGGGCCTGATGGAGATGACCCGGCAGCGGGCCCAGGAGTCCATCTCTGGCTCAGTTTACGAGGCGTGTCCATATTGCAACGGAAGGGGTAAGGTGAAGAGTTCGATGAGCATGAGCGTGGAGCTGCAGCGCGCGTTGCACCTCGTTCTTCGCAATTACCCCGAAGTACACGAGCTCAAGATCACCGTGAATCCTCACATTTTGCAGAGGTTGCGTTCGGAAGATGAGGAGTTGCTCATTGAAATTGAACGGAAATACGCCGGGCGACTCACCTTCCGTTCGGATCCCAACTGCCATCATGAGAAGTTTTCCATCGTGGATGCGCAGAATGGTCAGGAGCTGAAGTATTAGAGGATCCTCTCCCGCCGATTTCGTGGGCTCGGCAACTGGCGGAGAAGGTGACGAGCCTTCCGGGAGGGGCGGGTTGGCCTGTCGGAGAGCGGCGGTTCACGAAAATTCACTCCATGGAATCGCATTGGATTCACCGATTGAGCCCCTTCGTTTGGGAAATCTCTGATGGGGTTGGCATTCGTTGGTATGGGGTCTCGTACGTGCTCTCCTTTATTTTGGGGGCTCGTCTCTATAAATATCTTTCAATCAAACGTTTGAATCCAATGCACCCCGGTCAGGTGGCTGACTTTATCACTTGGGCCGCTGTCTTTGGGGTCATGATGGGGGGGCGCATCGGGTATGTTTTGCTTTACGACATGGAGAGAGCCCTCGCCGACCCGTGGAGCGTATTCCGTGTCTGGGAGGGGGGGATGGCCAGTCACGGGGGGATTCTGGGGCTTGTGCTCTTTACGTTCGTCTGGTCGCGCAGAGTAGCGGTGTCATGGAGGGGAATCGGGGATAGCCTCGTGGTCGTGGCTCCGATTGGGATGTTGCTCGTGCGCATCGCGAATTTTATCAACGGAGAGCTCTACGGCAGAGTGACCAGTGTTTCTTGGGCTGTTCAGTTCCCCACGGAGTTGAGGGATCATCCTGAGCTTTTGAGTGCGACTTCGCTAGCGGGTCATCCCGTTGATGAGGTGCTCAGAGTGGCCCGGACGGACGACTCGGTGCTGGCGATTTTACGGGGAGTGCTTCCGCCCCGGCATCCTTCGCAGTTGTATGAGGCCGCGCTGGAGGGAGGTGTTTTGTTCCTCGCACTGTGGTTTTTGCGTACGCGCTGCTCGCTTCCGAGAGGCGCTGTTACTGGCGCTTTTTTTGTCCTGTACGCCGCTCTCAGAATTTTTGGCGAACAATTTCGTCAACCGGAGGATTACAATTTCGGAATGCCTCGAGGGGTATTTCTCTCCATCTTCCTCGTTTTGATTGGGATCGCCTTTCTTGCTTGGGCCTTCTCGCGGCCTGAATTCGAAGTTGGCTGCAAAAAGTAACTCAGAATCGTCCGAAAGCTCTTTTTACGTTTGTTTTTGGGAGGGGCATTCTTAATCTCTCCACCCCTTTTTCCATGTTCCGCGTCTCGACAGAAATGAAAATTCTGACCGGTTCAGCTCACCGCGAGTTGGCCGAGCGGATCTGTGCTTATATCGGTGTTCCCCTGGGAGACGCTACCGTGACGTCTTTCCCCGACGGAGAGACTTACGTCAAAGTAAACGAGAATATCCGCGGGCGTGATGTTTTTATTGTGCAGCCCACTTGTCCCCCGACCAATCAGAACTTGATGGAGTTGCTGATTATGGTCGACGCGGTGCGACGGGCGAGCGCGGCCAGAATCACCGCCGTGATCCCGTTTTTTGGTTACGCTAGACAGGACAGGAAGGATCAGCCCCGGGTTCCGATCACAGCCAAGCTAATTGCTAACCTGCTGACTGCTGCGGGAGTGAATCGTGTGTTGACCATGGATTTGCACGCCCAGCAGGTTGCAGGTTTTTTTGACATCCCCGTCGACCATCTCTACGCGGCGCCGGTCATCATCAGGAACCTAAGGAAGCGGCAGTTTGTGGACCCCGTCGTGGTCTCTCCAGACGTTGGAGGGCTGAAAATGGCTTCCTCTTACGCCGAGGCTCTCGGCGCGAGTTTGGCAATTGTTGCAAAGCGCAGGAAGAGTGCTACGGAAACAGAAGCTCTGAATGTAATTGGCGACGTGAGTGGTAAGGACATCATTTTGGTGGATGACCTCACGGAGACTGCAGGCACGCTGACGAGCGCCGCGAAGATCTTGAAGGAGCGCGGTGCTCGCGGAGTCATTGCTTGTGTGAGTCACGCCGTGCTTTCGGATCTTGGGATCGAGCGTTTGTTGCATTCGGACCTCCAAGAGTTAATCACGACGAACAGCGTTCCCGTACGTTCGGTGCCCGGCGTTCGGTTGAGCGTCCTATGTATTTCGGAACTTCTGGGCGAGGGGATTAAGAGGATTCACGATGATGAATCCGTCAGTTCACTTTTTGAAATCAGCAAAAACGAGAAGGTGTAAATAGATTATGGCAAAGCAAATTAAACTCTCGGCGCAGACCCGTGTTGGTGGAGGCCGCATCTCAGTGA
>JBANFR010000080.1:0-16038 GCA_037975925.1 Verrucomicrobiota bacterium | reverse complement strand
CACTGCCAGCGGTCGCATCGCCTTGATGAGATGAAATCCTCCCGCCCGATTCCCAACCGCTCCAGCCAGGGTGCCGTCCTGATTGTGGCCGCCGCGCTGCTTTTCTCCGCTCTCGTCTTTCTCACCGGAGCTCTGTGGGTGGCCCAATCCCGGCGCGAGCGGGTTCACAAAACTTTGGTCCGCGACCTTGCAGAATCCGAGGCCCGTGCACTAAGCCTCCAATACCGCGCCCATCTCGCGGCGCAATTTCGGGGGTTGGCATCCGTCAACACCAACTCGTGGAGCCCACCCACCTCGCTCACAACCCTCGCCACGCCTCCCGCACCCGGGTCCGCCCTCTTCTCCCGGTCACTCTCTTTCCCCGCACTCACGATCACTCTGGAACCACCGAATTCGACTCTCGGCCCGACTGGCACCGCAGTCCCTGGCCATCCCTTGTACGGGGCACACGTGCGCGCGCTGGCATCCGCCTCCACCGCATGGAAATGGGAGCCATCAGGGTGGAATAATACCCTCCCCAGGCGCGTCTCGACTCCGTGGCAGGTCCAGCAAACCTGGAGCTTTGAGGAGGTTCCCCTCTCCATTTTTCACTACCACTCTTCCGCACTCGACGACACCCCCGCCCCTTCCCAGTCCAGGGTCGGCCGGGCGCACTTCGCGGGAAACGCAAAAATCACCGCGCCCATCATCGTGAGCGGGACCCTTGCTGACGCAACCCCCAACGGAACCCCGCCCATGACCGTAAGCGGAACCCTCAGCGTCCTCCCCGGCGGGGCTCTCATCCTCGGTTCGAACCGCGCTTTTGCTCCGGCTCAAAACCCTCTGCCAGCCGACAAAGCCGCCGCAGAATACCGATCCCGCTTCCCCCAACAGATTTTTGAGGCCGACGCAAACCCCATCACCCTTTGCCGTCCCCTGACCACAGCAGCGCTTTTCTCGACGTCCGATGCCGGTCTCAACCTCAATCAAAAAAACCAGCAACTCAAACCCGCTTGCGATGTCACCATTCGTTGTGACCCCTCTGTCAGCCCTCCCATCATATACCCAGGCTCCGCTCCGGGAGTCGCGAGTTCCCTCAGTCCCTTCTTCACGGTAAGTCCCGACAATATCGTCGAACTGAACATGGCCCCCCCGGGCAACCCGCCTTGGCCTACCGGCGTTCGCAGAATCTGGGTCGAAGCCGCTGCTCCGGTCAGCGCAGTGCGCATCAAAAACGCCAGCACCCTGCCAGGACCATTCTCCTTGGCCACCCCGCTCAACATCCAGGTCCAGGGAAACTTCAACAATGTGAACGAGCAGGCTGCATCCCTCCTCACCTTCGGCATTGTCATCGCGGAGCCCTGAGGCTCCCTGCGAACATCTCGAGGCGAAAGAATCACCCCTGTCGCTCACCCTCGAGAGCGATGCCCCCCCTTTTCACTGTCTCCGGCGACGTAGCAGCGCCCATCCGCACAAGGCGACGCCCAACCCCGCGCACGCGAAGAATACATCCCCTAAAATACCGCCATCCCCCGACCGCTCGGGCGAGGAATTCGCTTTTCCCTGACGCTCGGCTCCCGCTCCTTGCGGCGGAACGCGCAATGCGTCTTGCAGCGTGGGGTCCATCTCTCTCGGAGGCTCCTTCCCCTCCGCCGCGGTCTTTAACCACTGCATTGCGAGTGCCGGCGTAAAAGCCGCCAGCTTCGGGATTCTCGCTTCATCCTCCTTGGCAATAAAAACCCCATCGGGCGTAGGAATCCCGTCACTGAGTCGGATCTTTCTCCACGGCGTCTTCGGATATCTCAATAAATCCGCCACGAGAATGGCCTCCATATCCACCTTGATTCTTTGGTTGCCGGGTTGCTCCCCCAGATATTCTTCCGAAGCCAAATTCTCATCGGCATCCTCAGGCTGAAACAACTCCCTTACGTCCACAAAAGCCCTATCCCCCCTCAGCGTATAGGACAAAAGATAATAGTGCACATCCACTAATCCATCCGCCCGGAAGACCTTTTTCTTTGACCCACGAATAAAGCTTACGTCCTCCTTAGGCTCCCTCCGAAACATGAAAGACGAATAAAAGTTCAGCAGCAAAAAATCATTCGGTCTATATGATGCGACGGCGGATTCTGATATAATATAAGGCTGATAGACTCCATTGCCTTTCCCTAGATAAACTTGCCAAGTCATGGCTCCGCGGGGGCCTTGAGTGGATGTATCCGACAAAAACAGCTCGGGAATCCCGTCTCCCGTCACGTCGTACTCCGCCTTAAATACGTAACCTCCCCCGGTATCCGACCACCATTCGTCCACAACCTCCCCGTTCCTCGCAAGCGCTCTTTCCAAGTACTGAAAAACCTCCGGCATCACCGCATGCACTCTCTCCACCAAACAAAAGGTGAAAAAAACCAAAATTCTCCCGAGTTTCATTCCTGTATCATTCCACTTGTTCGCAAACTCTGTCTACATAATTAAATGGAGCTGTAGATTTATCAAAGGGACGATTAAATCGACTCAAGTGCCATTGTTTTCTCCCGCTATCCCAGTAACAAAAATCACCGGAAGTGGGGTATTCCACCAGAAACCCTGGAATTTGTTGCCGGTCCAGCCCTGGCTCTCTTTCTTTACTGGCGCCATTAAAGCGCTTGATACAGATGGCATCGAGCATGGTTTGGCGAGCATCATCAGAAAAAAGCACCCCGCGAACCGTTAAATCTGGGATCTTGGTATTTCCGGACAGCTTCCGAGAAAGCGCCAGGGCACGAAGCGCATCGTTGTGTTTTGAACGCAATAGTTTGCCACCCGCCACAACATTCGACATCCAATTCCAGATTTGCCGACGCGGGATATTTGCCTTCTCATTACGGACGTTACCCGTAACCTGAAACACGCCATAACCTCCGGGAAGCTCGTCTCCATCATTATTCCATGCCGGAAAACCGATGTCGATGCGCTTTGGATTGGATCTAAATTGATTATAGAACCCCTCTTCGCTGGAAGGATTGGGGCGATAGCGAAACTCACTCGTTTCGGACTTTGCAATGGCATAAGCAAACCACAAATCTCCCTCTGGATTTGCCCCTGGAATTAACTGCTGAATCACCGAACGGGCGAAGTCGTTTCTTGGATTCTCTCCGCCGATGCGAAAATGGGCGACAAGCGTTTCGCCTCCACCCTCATTGGCCCAGTACAGCATGGCTTCCCCTCCAAAAAAGCCTCTCTCGTGAATTTCGCGACTCCACTCCACGCTTTGGGAGATACGCCAAACATCACAAGCGGACATCGTTTCCGTATAGGTCACCACATTTTCGGCGGGACCGCCCAGATCGCTGGGCATTCGGTCGGGAAAGATTCGGCCGGGTAAATCGACAATATCCTCCGGTTGGGTTCGGTCTCCCAACTTCCCATTGCTACGGATTGCTAACCCATTTTTCCGGTCATATTGGACCCTCAGACGCCAACAACCACGGACGGATTGAGGGGCGCCCGGAATGGAAACAGTCAGACTCGGCATTTCAGGCTCCAATTGTCGTGCCTTGATGAAGGCGACCGCCTGCCGAGGAAAGGGTGCTTTGTAGTACTGTTTGAGACGATTCTGAAAACTTTCCGGGGTTTCCCAACGGCCCATGGTGGGAGGGGAAGACATGCTCACAACCAGTTGCCGCCCGTTCGGTCCGCTTTCACCGTCCTCGTCCCGGACCACGACGGGGGAAAGAACCACCTCGCGAGGAAAACCGAAGTATCCGATTCCGAGTCGGTCTTCACCGTGGCTGACGCGTATGAGGGGAAGGGCCGGAAGCTGGGTGAAGCCTATGACCTGCTCTGTCGGCGCGCCCGTGCTGGTGCGATATTTCCCCCAACACAAATAAGTTGGCGCGGCCCGCAGCGGGCTAAGGGGCGCGGGAGGTGCGGACGAGGGGGCCTCCATGGGTTTTTTGAATTCTGTCACGGACATGATCTTGCGCCCGAAGTTTGAGTAAGCCCCTGCGGTGTAATTATAGACACCGATATTGGTACCGTTCAGATGAATCGCTTGCCCAAAAGCGATAGACGAACTCAGGGCTTCAGCTCCCCGAGACATCCACCCAGCAAACTCCCCCTGATAAACATTTCTCAACGTCCCTGTTTCGGGATCTCCCGCGTCCATGAGGGCGTAAGAGGACGAATCGAGGTTGGCCAAGACCGGGATGGCCGCACGCCACCACGCGTTGCTGGCTTCGAAGCCGTCGATACACACACTGGCAACGAAACGCAGCCGGAAACTGTAGTCACTCCAATTGACGCTCATCGGGGTGACTGGAGGGGAAGGAGCCTTCCCTCCGGCACTCGCCGCAGCCGTGGAAATCGTCCCAGGCTCGGGCGTGGACGCTGCCGTTTCCCCCGTTCCCTCGGGCTCTGCTGGCTCCTCCGAACTCTCAGCTGCACTGGCCCCGTCTTCATCGTCGCTCCCCGCTAAGGGTGCACCCGTATCAAAAACAAAATCCGCATCGGCTCCGATCCCCTCGGCTGAGCCCCCTGGGGTTCCATCCCCCAAAAAACTAAGGCGTGTCACCAGCGTGTGAGCCGAAAAAGACTTCAGGCGCCGACCGGGAGTCAGCGTGAGTATTCCCGAAAGCGGGTTGTAGACGGACTGCATCGGGATCACACCGCCTCCATCACCTTCCTGAATCAGCTGGACGGAATCCTGGGGGAGGGAACGGAGATTCAGCCCAGTTGCCAGACGAATCCGAAAAACTTCGTCCACAGGAATTCTTTCGCCTGCCGGGTCGGCGTTGTCGGGCACAGTGTCGCCGTAAATTCCGGAGTACCTTTGGGCAGAGGTAAAAAAATCCATTTCCAATGGACTATCCAGAGGAACACCACTCAGGTTTTTCAACTCCTTGGATACGGTCAGATGGTAGGCATGGAATGGCAGCAGAGGAGTCAACGGAAAAAGACTCATTACATTGAATTGATAATCATACTCCTGGCGAAACTGTATCTTTTCACCAAAATTATCTTTCAGCTGGATGTATTCTTGTCCCCATGTATCCGGGTCGATGGCCTGACTCCACTGAATCCGAATCGGAGCCGATCTTGGGACATTTGATTGTCCATGGGATGGATAAGAATAAACAACTTTGGGAGGTGCTTCAGTTTCAAAAAACCCATAACTTTTCGCCTTCACCCCCCAAAGCTCTAACTTTTCAAAAAATGACAACGACATCTCCTGAAAATCCGGGTTTGTCGCTAGCGAAAAATTCAGCTGCATGGGTTGGCTCACCTTAAAAGGAAGACACTCAGAATTCAGATTCAATTGAAACCGCATCGCAAACTGTGGAATTGAAAAGGCAAACGCGTAGCGTGACAGAAATTGCTTCGGAATATAAGCAATGGCTTTCCTTCCCGGCAGAATTCGCCAGCGTCCCTCTAAAGGCTCCACCGTTTCAATATATTGGGATTCTGACGGTGAGATTGCGACCAATTGAAGCAGGGTCATGCAGGCCTGGTGTAAATCCTCCCCGTCCTTTCCTCGAGGAGGGCCATTTGGGCCCACCAATTGCCCACTGAACGGGTCCACCGTAATGGAATCCGGCAAAGGGCGGCTGAGGTAAACCACGGGTACCCCGTCACAGGGGAAGCGCGTTTCTCCCGGCTTCAGACTGAAACCCACGATCTCAATCGCGCCGGGGATCTTCTGGTCCACCTCGAATCGGCATGTTTGTTTTCCAACCATGGCCCTGACCACGCTCACGTGATCTCCCGGCAACACCTGGATACGGACCTGACCGCGCTCATCGGTGCGAAAAGGCTGCTCCCCCAATTCCAGCAGTGATGCATCCCCGCTTTCCAAGGCAAAAGACACAGGCACACCCGCTAACCCCGCGAGGGTAACCGGATTCACCACCTGGACCCCCACGGTCTGCCCGGCCTCGGATAATGCCGTCCGGATGCGCTCCACCGGCAAAGGCGTGACAATCGGCCGCCCGTAATAGGCGAGTTCAATACCCCTCCTCGGCTCCTGCGATGCTCCCCCCTCGTCCCATGCGATCAGGCTCCCCTCCGGTCCCGGACGTGCGGGGGAGACAAAAACGGCGCCGCCCTGGCGACCCAGGCGGGTGTACACCGTGGCGATCCCGTCCCGGCCTGAGCGCACCGTGAGAGCATCCTGCCACAGATCGGCAAAATAGTCCGAGGCGAGGCTCACATCTGCTTTCTGTTCGACCGCGAACATCAGCGGGGCGCCCACCAGCAGTGTTCCCTCAGCGTTTTTGACGCGAATCCGGATCGGAGTGCCCGCTGCACCACGAGACGATTCGATTTGCTGGTCCCCCTCCAAGATTTCGAGAATGGGTGGGATTCCATTAAAAAAATCCCAAGGGTCGCTGCCCGCCCAAAACTCCTGCACATTACTTAAACCATCCTCATCCAAATCCGCTTCTCCAAAAATGGTTCCGAGGGCGATCTGGTAATCGATCTCTATGGATCGCTCGGGATAATACCTGCGATACCAACGAAGCTCCCACCAATCCGGAAGCCCATTTTCGTTCAAATCCTCGCGGACATCAAATGCAAAGGCAGCCTTTACCTGCCCAATATTTGCGAGCGCATAATCATTCGCTTCCTTTGCGAGAAAAGGATCTTTCCAAGTCATCCACACATATCCCAAGGTATTGAGACGTTCGCGAAAGGGTGCCACAACCGCCTTGAGTTGTCCGATATTAATCGGTGCATAATCATTGGTCGCCTTCCTCAAAAGCCATTCCGCCACCATCCCGTTGATCGCCTCACCGGCGCCGCCGGGGATTGCCTCATTCAATTCCTGTGCCGCTTTCCATGCGATGTGCTTGAGCTGTCCCTGGTTCGCAATGGCATAGTCATTTGCTATCTCCGAGACGTGCAAGACACCCCGCCACTGCCACCAACCCGGCAGTTGAGCGAGCACTGCCGTAGAAAGCCCAAACAACGGCATGATTAAAAACAACAATCTAAAATAGGCGCTCCGTCTGAAGTTACACCAATATCCACTGATCATAAGCCCGGCCTTTTTTCCTTTCTTTTCCTTATTTCTAACCACTCCAAGTTTATTGCGGCGGGGTCGCGGTAAATATCCCCATCGAAAGGTCCCCCATCGGCTCCAAATGGGAGGGAACCCCAACTCCTCCCCTCGGTCCCTCCGGCCCCGCAACCCCCGCCGGCCCACGCAACGTCAACACCGGTTGCCCCCAGTCCCCCGACCACTTCGGCCCCCAAACCTGCCCGCTCACTTTGTCCAAATACAAATCCCCGTCCTGCCCCCAGTCCGGCGTTGCCGGTCCGTCTCCCAGAAGCCAATTGCGCCCATCCGCCCCACGAACGCCCGGCTCCCCCTGCGGCCCGGGAACCCCCTGGGGCCCCTGAGCGCCCTCCACCCCGGGCTCCCCTTGCGGTCCCCTCTCCCCTTGCGGCCCCACGGGGCCCACCGGCCCCGTGAATCCGATCGGCCCCATCGGACCCGGCTCTCCCTTGGCTCCCGTCGCGCCCGTCGCGCCTTTGATGGAGACTCCACCGCCCCAACCTTGCGCGGTCTTGGGCCCATAAACGCGGCTTGCTGCCACGTTGATGTAGAAATCCCCCAGCGTTCCCAGCTGGAGGGTCGGAACCGTATTCCCTCCAAACCACGTTTTTCCAGGCGCGCCCGCTGCACCCGGAACGCCCGCCGGTCCTCGCAACACCGAGGCGCTCCCCCAACCGGCCTCATTCTTTGGGCCGTAAAAGGCCAGGCTCTGGGAATCCCAGTAAAAGTCGCCCAAGCTTCCGAGCGACTCAGGCGGCTTGCCGCTTCCTTGTAACCAAGTCGCCCCGGGACGCCCCCCACTCAAAGTCACCTCCAGGGAGGCTGCGTGCCCGCCAACCAGACTTTCTTTGGAATCCAGCACCAGACGGACGGACGGATCTCCCGGTGCCACCACCAGCCCGTGGTTGGGGAGGGACCCATCGAGCCAGTCCCGAACCAACTCAGTGACATCCAATGCGACGAATCGACTGGAAAGCGCCACTTCTGCGGCAGCGTAGGGATTCCCGGAGGGATCGTTCTGAGATCCGGGACCGTTCTGGTGGGTCAGAGTCCGCTCGCTCCAAGCACCTTTGGCCGCTTCGACCCGGATTTTCCCCGGGACCACCACCGAACGGACGTAAAGGGTCAGGGTGGCCTTGGCAACTTGCGCCCAGGTGGTTCCCTCCGGGAGCACGCTTTGGAGATCGAATTGGAGCCATCCTCGGCGTTGGGCGCCGGGCCGACCGTCGATGCTGAGTGCCAGCGAGGCGGCTCCGGAGTCAAAGATAACCCCGGCCTGCCCGGGCGCAGAGCTCGTGTACGTATCCTGAACCAAAACGGCTTGTGTGGCTTCGAGGCAACACGGAGCCGACCACCCACCGAGGCAGACCAGCCACACCTGCCACGCTCGAAACAGCCGCCGGGGCCACTCCCAAACTCCTCGCCCTTCGCAACGCTCAGTCTGCCACCTCATTCCTGCCCAACTCGATAAACACCTCTTCATGTCAATCTCCCCAACCACTCCGCCACCCCTCGGAAATGCCCCCCCGCATCGAACCGATCCACGCGATTGGAGGCCCACACACTCCCGATTCGGACACCCCAGCATCGATTCCATCGCCGCCAGCGGATGGGTTGCCTCGAACCTATGCGCTCCCCGCGTGAACCTGGTCCGCCCCTGCCGCTCAACGCCTGTCCCCATGGTTCGCCGGCCAGGGACGGCGGATCGCGGGCCGGGTTCGGAGAGAGCGTTGCTCTCGGAGCGCCGTTTCCGTCAAGGTATCCCCATGTCTTCTTCCTCCGGCGGAATCTCTTTTCTGGTGCGCCTGGGCACCTTTATCCGCTTTTCTCACACGGTTTTTGCGCTGCCCTTTGGACTGATCTCCATGGCTGTCGCCGGAAACGGCACTTTTCGTCCCGCCCTAGTGGGATGGATCTTGATCTGCATGGTGGCAACACGCACCGCCGCCATGTGCTTCAATCGGCTCGTGGACTGGGAAATTGATAAGGAAAACCCCCGGACCGCCGATCGGCATACTCTGTTGACCCGGGGGCAGGGCTGGACCGTTTTGTGCCTGGCGAGCGCATTAGCGATTTACGCAAGCCACGCCCTCAACACCCTCTGCTTTCGCCTGTCACCGCTCATGCTGGGCATCGTGTTTTTTTACTCTCTGACGAAACGGTTTACCGCGTTCTCGCACCTCTTTCTTGGAATCGCTCTGGGCGTGGCCCCCATGGGGGCCTGGGCGGCGGTCCGGGGAACGCTCCTCGATTCGCCGGCCCCCTGGATTCTCGCGTCCGGGGTGGTGCTGTGGACCTTCGGCTTCGACCTGATTTATTCCACGCTGGATGCGGAATTCGACCGCCGCAAAGGCCTGTTCAGTTTCCCCTCCCGCTTCGGGGTGCCGGCCAGCCTCAGCCTCGCGCGCATTCTGCATGGGGGCGCCGCCTTGGCCTTTGCCGGTTTCGGCCTGAGCGCAGGGCTCGGACCTGCCTACTGGGTCGCCATTGCTGTCGCTGCAATTGCACTGGTGTGGGAGCATCGCCTCGCCGCCAGCCCCCATCCCCAGCACATCAACCAAGCCTTTTTCCAAATCAACGCCCTCGTCAGCCTCGCGCTCCTTGCGGGGGTGGCCGTACATCTCCTCCTCTGGAAATCGCTGTTCCCCTAAAGATCCCCCGGGATCAGCCCGCTTTCAGCGGTGGAACATCAGTAAGGGTGGCTGCGAAGGAGGAGTCGGACACGACTTCGGAAACTGGATTGGCTTTGAAGAGTTCCCGGTTCCCGAAAGGACGCCGGAATTTCCCGTGACGATCTTCCTCGCCCCTTGTCTGCGTGGTAATGTCGGACCACTGCCCCACCCTGCCCCTCATGGAAGCCCCCCTTGCTTCACCCCCCGGGGATCCCGGCGGTTCGACCGAGTTCGACGCCATTTACCGCGAACACGCCAGGGCCATTTTTTATTTCGCGCTCCGACTGCTGGGGGATGCCACTCGGGCGGAGGACGCCACGCATGACGTCTTTTTGAAGGCCTTTCGCAGCCGCGGCCAATTCCGGGGAGATTCGTCCATTCGAACCTGGCTTTATCGGATTGCGCTCAATCACTGCCGCAACCTGAGGACCGCATGGCACCAGCGTACGATGGTTAACAACATGGCCGAAGACTTCTGGGACGATTCCTCGCCTCATGCGGAGACGCCTTTGCGCGCCCTGGAAAACTCCGAATTGGGCCTCCGGATCGAGCGCACCCTCCTTGCGCTTCCGGAGGAATACCGGACCCTTCTGTTGCTGGTGGCCGATGCGAAGCTTTCCTACGAGGAAATCGGTGAGCTCACCGGCCAGACCTCAGACGCCGTGCGCGGCAAACTCCATCGCGCACGCAAGGCTTTCGGCCTCCATTTCCGCAAAACTGAAACCCAATGAAACCCCTCCGTTCCAAACTCGAGCAGGAACTCAGCAAGGAAGCTGAGTGCGAACAGGAAACCGGCCTCCAGCAGCAGCAAAAGGCCCGCGAATTCGGGAGCGTCGAGGAACTTTTAAAGCAGGACGCCGAAAATACCGCGCTGCCCGAGAGCATTGCCCTGCGCTTGCGGGACTCCCTCTCCCAGGAACCGCCCCTTTCCAAAACGCGCCATTGGATTCGACGCTTCCTCAAGTGGTGAAGAAGCTCATGCTCACAGAAAATCCCATCACCCGGCCGGAAAGGATTCCGCCGGAAGCCGTCCGAGCGGGGCGGCGTTGGTTGGCAAAGAGCCGACTGGACGCTGCAAGGGCGACGCTGGCGGACTGCCGCTTGTGCGCGCACGAGTGCGGAGTCAACCGGCTCCGTGGCGAACAGGGACGCTGTCATGCCGGGGCCGAGGCCCGCATTTTTTGGGCGCAAACCGAGGTGGCGAACGAGCTGGAGATTGCGCCCACGTATGCGCTGGCATTCAGTGGATGCGACTTGCGTTGTTCATTTTGCATCACCGGAGAGCAGAGCTGGAATCCCAGGGCAGGCCAGCGCATGGATCTTGCGCAGGTGGTTGTCGGCGCGGAAAACGCCCTCCGCTTGGGAGCCCGCTCCCTCATGATTCTCGGAGGCGAACCCACCATTCACCTTCCGTCCGCCCTCGAATTGGTCGCGGCTTTACCGGAAGACGCCCGATTGGTGTGGAAAACCAACGCCCACGCCTCCGCTCAGGCTCGGGATTTCCTCGCTGGGCTCTTCGACTGCTGGCTGGCCGACTTCAAATTTGGAAACCACGCATGCGCCTCCCGCCTTGCAGGCGTCGATCGCTACCTAGAAATCGTCCAGCAAAACCTGCTCTGGGCCGCGCAGGAAACCGATCTGATTGTGCGTCACCTCCTCATGCCGGGACACCTCGACTGCTGCTGGAAACCCATCGCGGAATGGCTCAGCAACCATCTTCCCGGCGTCAAAGTGAGCCTCATGCGTGGATTTTGGCCGGGCTGGAAATCGCACCGCCACCCGGAACTACTCTCCGCTCTCCCGGAGTCGGAATATCGAGCCGCCCTCGAGATCGCCTCCCGAAACCAATTGCGGCTGATCCCTTAATGAACGCTCCCTCCTACCCAAGCCCCCCCGAGGCGGGATCGCCTCCCGAAAACCCTACCACTGAGCTCGTCTCGGAGCTGCTCCTGTTGCCCGATGGTACGATGCTGGCGCACCACCTCACGCCCACCCTCGCCGAGGCCCTGGCGCACATCCTTCTCCCTCAGGGCACGCCGAACGACACGCAGCCTCACGTCGCCCTGCGCCAATTTTCCATCCCCACCCCTCTGCCGTGAAAATCCGAGACGAAATCGAAACCCTCATCCGGGCGCGTTATCCGCTGATTGCCGTGCTCTCCAGCGAAGAAGCTCGCGTCCAGGAAGCCGTGGTCGCCATCGCACAAAGACGCCAAAAAAAGGTGTTTGAATGGTCCTTCAGCACCGGAATCGTCCCCGCCGGAACCTCCATCCAGTCCCAGAAAAACCGGAGCCCTCAAACCAAGGATCCCCTCGCCGCCTTGGATCAGGTGATCGAACAGGTGGAACCGGCGATTTTTTTGTTTAAGGACTTCCACCCTTTCCTAAAGGCGAGTCATTTCGCAGTGATTCGCCGGCTGAAGGAAATCGCGATTCACCTCAAGAACAGCTTCAAAACCATCATCCTGGTTTCGCCCTCGCTCGAAGTTCCTCCGGAACTCGAAAAAGAAATCACGCTGCTCAACTTCCCCCTCCCCGACAAAGCGGAGCTCAGCCGCCTACTGGACCGCATCATCGAGGATGTCAGCCACTTTAATCAGGTCAAAATCGACCTGGATGCCGGTGGACGAGCGCAACTGCTGCAGGCTGCCCTGGGACTGACGCTCAGTGAGGCAGAAAATGTCTTCGCCAAAATCATCGTCCAGGACGCACGCCTGAGCGAGGAGGACGTCGCTCAGGTCTTCGCTGAAAAACAGCAGATCATCCGCAAAAGCGGCCTGCTCGAGTATTACGATTCGCAGGAGGATTTTTCGAAAATCGGAGGCCTCTCCGTGCTCAAAGACTGGCTGTGCAAGCGGGCGGCCACGTTCACCGACGAGGCCCGCGAATTTGGTCTCCCTCCCCCCAAGGGAATCCTGATTCTTGGAGTGCAGGGCTGCGGCAAAAGTCTCTGCGCCAAAGCGGTCTCGAGCATGTGGCGCCAGCCCCTCCTGCGCTTCGACATGGGCCGCATGTTCGGAAGCCTCGTCGGCTCCTCAGAGGACAACGTCCGCAGGGCCATCGCCGTCGCCGAATCGGTCGCACCCGCCATTCTGTGGGTGGATGAAATTGATAAGGCCTTCGCCGGGGCCTCGGGCTCCGGAGGGTCCGATGGCGGAACCGCGTCGCGGGTCTTTGGAACCTTCCTGACGTGGCTCTCGGAAAAGACAGCTCCGATTTTTGTCGTCGCCACGGCAAACGACATTTCCCAACTCCCTGCGGAACTGCTCCGCAAGGGGCGGCTCGATGAGATCTTTTTTGTCGATCTGGCGGGCGAAGAGGAAAGGGCGGAGATTTTCCGCATCCACCTCGCCCGGCGACAGCGCAGGCCGGAGGAGTTCGACATCCAGAGTCTGGTCGCCGCAAGCCACGAGTTCAGCGGTGCCGAGATCGAGGAGGCCATCATCAGCGCGCTGTATGATGCCTTCAACGAGGGGGTCAACCTCCAGACGCGGCATGTGCTTTCCGCTCTGCACCAAACGGTTCCACTCTCCAAGACCATGCACGAACAAATCCACTCGCTCCGTTCCTGGGCCGAGGGACGCGCCCGCAACGCCAGCGTGCTTCGAGCCCCCCAAACCGAGGAGCAACTCCGCAGGCGCATGGAGTTTTAGCATCCTCAAAAATATTCCCACTCCAAGCGTGAGGAGGTTCCGCGAGCCCGGTCGAACTCTCTGAAACCCCGTCACCATCCGCTAATGAACCCATCTCACAACTCATGAGTGCTGTCTGTGTCATCGCTCCCATCGTCGTCTCGGCCTGGCCGGGATTCAGCGCCACCGTGGTCGCCGCAGCCGCCTCGCTCGGCTACCGCGTCGTGGAGCCAAACTTGTCCGCCAACGCCCATTCCGGTTTTGCGGCCTCCGCCCAGTCCTCGGCGAACTCCGAACGCTCCTCCTCTTCCAACCCGGCCCCTGGCGCCACCATCCAAAAGGCCGTGGCACTCGACATGCCCCAATGCGACATCGTCACCGAGTCCCTCGCGCGCGACCAGAAACTCTCCGTCACCAAGGACGGAGTCACGGTGACCTTTTCCCGCGATGCCCGAGGCAAAGCGGGCCTGTGTGTGGTGGGGGCGGGAATGAGTGAAGAGACCCTCCGTGCCGCTGGCCGTGAGCTGAGCGAACGGGTCGTACAAAAGCACGTGCACCAGCGAATTTTGGAGGAAATGCAGTCCCGGGGCTACACGGTGTTCGAGGAGGTAGACGAACAAAATCAGGCGATCCGGCTGCGGGTCCGTCACTGGGAGAACTGAACCATGGCACAACGCGAATACGACATCGTCATCCGGGCAGATGGCTCGGTGAAACTGGAAATTCAGGGGCACCCCGGAAAGAGCTGTCTGAACGTCGCCAAGTTGTTTGAAGAGATTGTGGGCCAACAGGTCGCTCAGGAACTCACCCGGGAGTACTACGAACCCGACGAGGAGGTGCACACCCACCTCGAACAAGGCCACTAAAGAAAGAGAGGCCGCTCTTGCATCGCCGCACTCAGACGGAAACCTACTATCCCCCCCGGGCTGGACGGCTTTCAAAGTGGTTGCCCCGCCATTCCCCAATTGTCGGTTTTTTCAGAGCAGCCTGGAGGAAGGTCGCCCCCATCGCCTACGCGGCGCCGCTTTTCCTCCAACAGGGTCGGCTGTTGGCCGTCCCCGGCCAGTGGATGCGGCATACCCCCGCCGCCCGATGGGGAGCCCTGCTTCAAAAAGCCTGGCTCGCGTCCCTCTTGGTGTTCGGAGTGTGGATGGGGTCGGTGCTCGGAAACCTCGCCTACACCGCGATGGTTTCACTCCACTGCAGCAGCGTGATTTCCTTCGTCACCCGGGCGTACCCGCAAAGGACCGTCCTGCGACAGGTGCTCCAGGGGATCGGAATGTTTCTCCTGGTCGGGCAGGTCGTTTATCCCTCAGGACTGGCTCTCTTGGAGCGCTTTGCGTGCATGCCAGCCCGTCTGGATGGAAAGGTCGTCGTGATTAACTGCCTGCCATGGGCCCAAAAGCCGCAGGTCGGTGACCAGGTGGTCTACCGCAGTGTCCCCCACGCGGGGGGGGGCTACGTGGCACTGGGAGGGGTGACCCAGGGGCGGATCTTGTCCGGCCCCGGAGAGGTGCGCTTTTCGGAGAAGACGTTTGAAACGGATTCGGGCACCTTTCCGCGTCTCCATGGGATGCCCAGACAGGGAAACCTGAAGATTCGCCCTGGAGACTGGCTCATCTGGCCAAAGGCCAATGCGTTCTATACTTACGCGCAGCAAGTGGAACGTCAGATAGGACTTCAAGCCATAGGCCGCCCGCAGGCCGCGGAGGAAGTGTTGTCTCAGTATCTCATCAGAATTTCGCGCGTTCCCGAGAAACAGATCTTGGGTAAACCCTTCCAGTACTGGTTATGGCGTCGTCAGATCGAATAAGCCGATTTTCAAGGCTCGAAATCGAGTCAGAGGCGCTCACGCAGGCGCGCCCCGAAGACACTCTCAAAGGGGAATCTCACTATTTTGAGGAGGCGGAGACCTTTTTCCGTCAGGGGGACTACGAGAGTGCGCTCCGTTTCTACGCGAAAGTGCTCGAACACAACCCCTCCCGGGCTGCCGCTTGGAGCGGTCAGGTCCGGATGCTCATCGAATTGGGGGAATTTCCAGAGGCGCGCCTCTGGGCGGACAAAGCGCTGGAGCGTTTCCCCAAAGACCCCGAACTCCTCGCCGCAAAGGCAGTGGCCCTCAGCCGACTCGGAGATTTGCGAGCTGCTCTGGCTTACTCCGATGCGTCTTTTGAGGAAAAAGGCGACACAGCCTACGTGTGGCTCGCCCGGGGCGACATCATGCTCGCCCGCAAAGAAAAGCGGGCGGACGCCTGTTTTGAACGGGCCCGGCTGTTGTCGCGCAAAGACTGGTTTGTGGAGTGGTTGATCTCGCGGGTTTACTTCTATTACAGGCACTTTGCGGCCGCTCTTGCTTCGGTTCAGTCGGTCTTGTGCGCCGAGGCGGGCCGGGCTCAAATCTGGATTCATACGGGCCTCTGCCAACAGGAATTAGGCATGACGGCTGTCGCTCTCGCCTCCTACCAGCGCGCCTATGAACTCGAACCGCACCAGGAAAAAGCGAGGGTTCTCTACCGCTCGCTGAAAGAAGCCGGATGGTGGAACACCCTCCGCGCCCGATGGGGCCGCTGGACAACACGCTAACTCCCCTTGCCCATGCACCCGCTCCTTTCCACCCTCCTCACCCATTCACACCGCCTCGGCGCCTCCGACCTGCACCTCGTCAGCGGCGTCCCTCCCGCCATGCGAATCAACGGGGAAATCATCTGTGCCGACGCGGA
>JBANFR010000079.1:0-16063 GCA_037975925.1 Verrucomicrobiota bacterium | reverse complement strand
TTTCCACCCCGCAGGCGCCCTCCTCATTGCTCAAAATGCGCACCGCATTGCCCTGACGGAGCACCAGGTTGGGCGTGTCCTCCAGGACGGCCTTGGCGCGAAATTGGTAGGCTTTTTTGTCACACTGCGCCCGGGGCGAACGCACACTCGGCCCCTTTTTCGCGTTCAACATCCGGAACTGGATCCCCGTCGCATCCGTATTGAGCCCCATAAAACCCCCAAGCGCGTCGATTTCGCGCACAATCTGCCCCTTGGCCTGCCCCCCAATGGCGGGGTTGCAGGACATCTGGCCGACGGAATCCAGATTCTGGGTCAGCAGAAGCGTCTGGGCACCCAGACGGGCCGCGGCCAGGGCCGCTTCAATCCCGGCATGACCAGCGCCGAGAACAAGGACATCATACTGCTTGGGATCGGTAAACATCGCTCCCCGCAGTGTAGCAGGGAAGGGGCTCCCGCCAAGAGCCGCCGAGACCGTTCCACGTGGAACACCCCCGGGCCTCGCGGCCATCCCCGGGGGCGTTTTCTCCTGCCTCCAAACCGCCTACTTCACCGCCGCCCACACCCGGTGCACGTCGTCGTGATCCTCCAGCGCGTGCAAAAACTCACCCACCTCCGCCATCTGCTCCGCAGACAACGTCGGGAAATTCTTCGGCAAATACCCCAGCTCCGCCGTCACCACCTTCCACCCATTCGCCCCCAGCCACTTCGCCACCGCATGCAAATCCGTCCGCTCCGTAATGAAACGAGCCCCGGTGCGGTCCGCCGGAATATCATCGTTCTGCTCATGCGTGAGCGTCTCAAAATTCTGCGCTCCCGCCTCAATCGCCGCTCCCTCGACGTCCACCCCGTCAGCCTCATGGTGGGCCTCCACCAGCCCCGCGTAATCAAACAGAAACTTGTTGCTCCCCGGCGACCCCAGCTGCCCCTTTTTGAAAAGCACCCGCAGCTCCGGAGCGGTCCGATTGTTGTTGTCCGTCAACACCTCCACAATCACCGGCACCTTGTGCGGCGCATACCCCTCAAAGGTCACTTCCTCCATCACCATCTTCTCTTCCCCCAAACCGGCTCCCTTCTTGATCGCCCGCTCAATCACATCCCGGGAGACGGACTCCTTCCGGGCCTTTTCGATTGCAGCAGCCAGACGGGCGTTCCCATCCGGATCCGCCCCGCCCATTTTGGCGGCTACGGAGATTTCTTTGACCAGTTTGCCAGTAGCGGCGGACTTTCTTTTTGCGTTGATCTCGCGCTTCGCGAGAAGCCATTGACGACCCATAGGGTTGTGGCTCTTACCAAGCCACGGCCACGGTGCAAGGGAAACATGCGATTGCCAAAAAACCCCGCTCCAGTCAGGGGTGCAGGCATGCACGCCTACACCGCCTCATTCCAGGTCTCCACCCGCGGCAAGGGAACCACCGAAATCACCGAAACCGTCGCCTCCCACGTCCGCCAAAGCGGCATCCAGACCGGCACCGTCACCGTTTTCCTCCAACACACCAGCGCCAGCCTGATCCTCTTCGAAAACGCCGACCCCTCCGCGAGGAGAGACCTCCACGCCTTCTTCGAAAGACTCGTCCCCGAAAACACCGACTATTTTGTCCACACCGACGAAGGCCCCGACGACATGCCCTCCCACCTGCGCATGGTCCTTACCCGCACCAGCGAGGTCATCCCCATTGCCCAGGGCAAAATGCAGCTCGGAACCTGGCAGGGCCTCTTCGTTTTTGAACACCGCCGCGCCCCCCATCTGCGCTCCCTCGTGGTGACCGTCCTGGGCGTCTAATCCGCCCCCCTCTGCGGCTTTGCGCGAACGCCCCGAACCCTTTACTCTTCCTCCATGCACACAAACGAGATGCGCTTGGATCCGTTGACCGACGAGTGGACGCTCTTTTCTGAAGCCAGAGCCCACCACCCCACCGCCGGCTCCGTCTCGCGAGAGGCCGCTCATTCCACCGCTTCCAATCCCTTCCTCGCCGGTCGCGAAGCCTACGTCCCCAACACCCTCCACCAAGCCCCCTCCGAGGGCCCCTGGCGCGTCCGCGTCGTCCCCAACCGCGCCCCCATTCTGCGCGTCGAGGGCAACCCCACCCGCCAGCCCGAAGGCTTCTACGACCGCATGGAAGGAGTAGGCGCCCACGAGGTCATTATCGAAACCCCCGACACCCGCCCCTTCGAGGCCCTCCCGCTTTCCCAGGTCACCGAAGTCGTCTCCGCCTGGCAAATCCGGATGCTCGACCTCATGCAGGACAACCGCATGCGCACTTTCACTGTCGTCAAAGCGGTGGGCCGCGCCGCCGGAGGACTCATCCCCCATGCCCTGAGCCAGCTCGTGGCCATGGCCGTCATCCCCTCCCGGCTCAAACGCAAACTGGAAATCGCCCGCAGCTTCTACGAGTACAAAAAGCGCTCCATTTTTCAGGATATCCTCAGCGAAGAGGTCCGCTCCGCCGTCAGGGTCGTCTACGAAAACCACGGCTTCATGGTGTTCTGCCCCTACGCGTCACGCACCCCCTTCGAAATGGCCGTTTACCCCAAACGCCAGTGCGCCGACTTCCACCGCATCCCCCCGGAAGAAATCGCCCAGCTCGCCGACGCCCTGCGCATAGCGGTGGGAAAACTGGCAGGCGCACTCGACCATCCCCCTTACCAGCTCATGCTCATCACCGCCCCCACCCGCACCGCCCGCCAGGACCAATGGGGTTCCCTCGAGCGCGATTTTCGCTGGCACGTGGAGATCGTCCCGCGCCTTTACCCGCCCGCCCCCCTCGAACTCGCCACAGGCTCCTGGATCAACTCCGTCTGGCCCGAAACCGCCGCCGAATACCTCCGCTCCATCGCCTTCCCAGCCTGAGCCCACACCCCTCCCGTGAACCGCCGCGACCTCCCGATTTTTGAGCTGGAAAACACCCTCCTCGAAACCCTCCGCTCCCATTCCAGACTCATCCTCGAGGCCCCCACCGGCTCCGGTAAATCCACCCAAATTCCCCAAATCCTCCTCGACCACGGCTTCGCCGACACCGGCGAAATCGTCGTACTCCAACCCAGGCGACTCCCCGCACGAATGCTCGCCGCCCGCGTCGCCCAGGAACGCGGCACCCCCCTCGGACAAGAGGTCGGTTACCAAATCCGCCTCGACCGGGTCGCTTCCAAAGCCACCAAGATCCGCTACGTCACCGAAGGCATTCTCCTGCGCCAAATGCTGGCCGATCCCACCCTCGAGGGCATTTCAGCCATCTGCTTTGACGAATTTCACGAACGCCACCTCTACGGCGACATTACCCTCGCTCGCGCCCTCGAACTCCAGGAAACCCGGCGACCCGATCTCAAACTGATCGTCATGTCCGCCACCCTCGACGCGGGCACCCTCCAATCCTACCTCGCCCCCTGCGCCCTCCTCACTTCCCGCGGCCGAACCTTCCCCGTCGACATCCGCTACCTCCCCAAACCCCCCGCCGAAGGCCCCGTCTGGGAGGCCGTCGTCGACGCCTTCGAAACACTCGCCCCCCAAACCGAGGGCGACATTCTCGTCTTTCTGCCCGGCACCTACGAAATCCAACGCACCCTCCAGGCCCTCCGCGAATCCAGGGCAGGTCGCGGCTGCGTTTTCCTCCCCCTCCACGGCGACCTCCCTCCCTCCGAACAGGACGCCGCCGTCAGCCGCCACCCCCAACGCAAAGTCATCGTCTCCACCAACGTCGCGGAAACCTCCCTCACCATCGACGGCGTCCGCGTCGTGATCGATGCCGGCCTCGCCCGCATCGCCCGATTTGACCCCTACCGTGGCATTAACACCCTTCTCGTCGAGCGAATCAGCCGCGCCTCCGCCGACCAAAGAGCCGGCCGCGCAGGACGCACCGCCCCGGGCGTCTGCCTCCGGCTCTGGACTGAAAAGGACCATCCCTTGCGATCCGCCCAGGAGCTTCCCGAAGTCAAACGCCTCGACCTCGCAGAAGTCGTTCTTACGCTCAAAGCAGGCGGCGTCACCGATGTCGCCGCTTTCCGCTGGCTCGAAAAACCCGAGCCCAAGTCCCTCGAAAGGGCTCTCCTCCTCCTCACCGACCTCGGCGCCCTCGATTCCGAAGGGACCCTCACCGACCTCGGCAGGCGCATGCTCGCCTTTCCCGCCCACCCTCGATACGCCAAAATGCTGCTCGTCGCCGACGAAGAAGGGTGTGTCCCTTCGATCGCCCTCGTCGCCGCCCTCACCCAGGGCAGGGGACTGCTGCGCCGCACCGATCGCGACCAGCAAAAAGAACGCGATGCCGTCCTTGGCGACGAAGCGGAATCGGATCTGCTCGTGCTCATGCGAGCGCTCCGCTTCGCTGAACAGGCCCAGTTTCATCCCCAGCGCTGCCAGTCCCTCGGAATCCACGGCGGCGCCTCCAGGGAGGCTGCCACACTCGCAAAACAGTTTCTCCAAATCGCTCGAGACGAGGGTCTTGAGACCGAAACCCGCAACCACTCCGATGAGGCCATCCAGCGCTGTCTGCTCGCAGGTTTCCCCGATCAGGTCGCCGCCCGCGTGGATACCATCACCCTCCGTTGCAACCTGGTCCATGGACGGCGCGGCATGCTGGCCAAGGAAAGCATCGTCCAACACTCCCCACTCCTCGTCGCCTGCGAAGTCCGCGAGATCGAAGGGAAGGGATCCGAAAGGCAGGTCATGCTGACCCTCGCCACCGCCATTCAAGAAGACTGGTTGCGCCAACTTTTCCCCACTCAAGTCGCCGAGGAAACCAAGGTCTCACTCGATTCCATCCAGCGTCGCGTCATTGCCAAACGCATCGTCCGCTTTCGCGATCTCATTCTGCGCTCCAAAGAAACGGATACCATCCCCCTCGACGAAGCTGCAATTTTGCTCGCCGATGAGGTCGACGCAGGCCGCTGTCTGCTCACCGCATGGAATGACGCAGTCGAGCAGTGGATCGTCCGCGTCAACCTTGTCGCGGAATGGTTCCCCGAATGGGAAGTGCCGCCGATCACGCAAGCCGACCGGCGGATGCTCCTCGAACAGGTGTGTTACGGCGCAGTCAGTTACCGGGACCTGCGGGACCGACCGGTCTGGCCAGTTGTCCGGAGCTGGCTATCAGATTCTCAAACAGCTCTGGTGGAACAATATGCGCCAGAACGCATTGAAATGCCCAACGGCCGTAAATTCAAAATCGCTTACGCGGGAAAAGCCGCACCCACCGTCGCTGCGAAGATCCAGGACCTGTACGGCGTCGAGGGTGAACTCCGAATCGCCGGCAACCGCATCCCGCTGGTCATTCAGGTGCTCGCTCCCAATCAGCGTCCGATTCAGGTCACCCAGAATCTTTCCACCTTCTGGAAGGAAAGTTATCCGCGCCTCAAACAGGAACTGCAAAGGAAGTACCCCAAACACGAGTGGCGCTGATTGCTCCCGCGCGGGCCCAAGACGCCCCCTCAGGCGCCCTTCAGGGCCCGAACCAGCCGCTCCTCCCAAGCAGCCCGCAAATCCACCAGCCGCAGCCCACGGCCCTTCCCAGGCGCATCCATCAACAGCCCCTGGCTACTCGGGTGCGGCAACGCTACCATTTCCCATCCGATCTCCTCCGCCAAAGGACCCAAAGTTTGCGCCGCGCAGCGTCCCAGGGTCAGCACCCGCCGGGCACCCGCAACCGCGGCCCGTTCCAGCTCACCTCTCAAACGATTGATGTTCTCGATGTTCTGTAACTCACGTTTTTTTGGCGCACGAAACCGGCACCCATCGTCGCTGGGGCACCACGGCAGCGCATTGCTCAAAGCCACCCCGCGCAGCTCCGGCCAAAGCCCTTCCTCCCGCAAACGCGCCCCGTCCCACGGCGTCCATGCCGCCTCCGGAATCCGCGCACAGCCCGCCTTTTCCAAAGCCCGATACAAGGGAATGCCAGCCCCATCCCCCCAGAAGGGAACCCCGCTCTGGTCCGCCCCACGAGGTCCCGGAGCCTCCCCATAAAGGATGGCGTCCACTCCGCCCGCTTCCGGAAACAGCGCTTGAACCGACTCCCCTCGGATTCTCTGCTCCTCCGAATCTTTCGACCTCATTTCAGCTCTTCGTGCAGGGCCGCCAAATCCCGATCGTTTCGGGCAAACTCGCGAAACCGCTTGTCCAAGCGAATGCTCCGGGCGAGATGACGCCGGGCCGCCTCCAAATCGCCGAGCACCGCGTCGTAACAGGCCAGGTTGTAAAAGTAGGTGCCTTCCTTCTCCAGAGAACGCGGGCCGGTGAGCAATGTTTTCCGAGCCGCTTCCGTCTTTCCTAACTCATGCTGGCAGAAGGCGGCATGAATGAAACCGGCCGCCAAAAGGGGATGGAGTCTGCACAGCTTGCGAGATGCTTGCAGCGCCGCTCTCCAACGCTTCGCCCGAATCAAAATCACCACCTGCATCTCCAACACCGCAGGCCGCTCCGCCAATTCCACCGGTAATGTCTGAAGCTCTTTCAGAGCCTCTCCGGGCATCCCCAACTCCATGTATCCCTGGCACGCAGTCAGCGCCTTTTGATGTTCAATTTCGAGGTCTTCCACGGCCGTTTAGTTCTCAGAAAGCGTCCTGTCTCCACTCTTCCATCCCCTGAGCTTTGAGCTCAAGCGCTCCGATGGTTTTTCCCAAAGGCTCCCCCGCAGGCGCACACGGGAAAAAGCAATTCATCACGCACACAAAAAAGCATCCTTTTGCAGCCAGCGGAAGCACGCGGAGCGTTTTCTCGGCCACTCGCCTTTACTGCGCTGTCCGAATCGCACGCACCAGCACCTGGGCACTCACCGTCCCCTGGTACTCGTTCCGAGCCAATTCAAAGGCAATATCCCACGGAGCCGGCGGCAAAGGCTCTGTCGGCGCGTTAAACCAAATCGCTCGCGCCGAGGCTCTCCCTTGGCGGATCGAAAGCTGCATGTGTTTTTCCTTCAACAGACGCGGCTGCGCCGCAGGTGTCACCCCGCGCAATGCAAACAAAGGCTGCGGATTGCCCATCCCAAAAGGTGCCAGAGCTTCATACTGCTCAAGCATTTGCGCGTTGATTTCTTCCAGCCAGCATTCGGCGTCAATTTCCAGTCTGGGCTGTAACTTTTCGGCATCCAACTTCTGCCGGGCGATCTCCCCAAAAGCCTCCCGAAACGCCTCAAACCGATCCCTCGGCACCGTAATTCCCGCCGCCATCTCATGGCCCCCGAACCGGTGCAATGACTCTCTGCACCCCTCCAGAGCCTCCACCAGCGACAATCCCCGAATGCTACGTCCGCTTCCCTTTCCAGAACCACTCTCATCAAACCCCACCACAAACGTCGGCCGATGGTACCGACGCATAATCCTCGAAGCCACAATCCCCACGACCCCCGGATGCCAGCCTTCTCCACCCACCACAATCGCCGCATCCCGATCCGCCCGATAAAGGTCCCCAATTTGTTTTTCAGCCTCCTGAAAAACCTGGTCCTCCACCGCACGCCGGTCCCGATTCTGCAAATCCAACGCTTCCGCAATCGTCCGGGCTTTCTCCTCATCCTCGGTAACCAGCAGTTCAAACGCATCCTGTGCCGTCCCCAGGCGGCCTGCGGCATTCATCCGGGGCCCTAGCTTAAAACCAACGTCTCCCGCCTCCAGTGGCGGTTTTACCCCAGCAACATCCATCAGCGCTCGAATCCCAACCCAGCGGGTTTGCCCCAGCTGATGCAACCCTTTACGCACTAAAACTCGATTCTCGGAATGCAGGGGCACCAAATCCGCCAGAGTCCCCAAGGCCACAAAGTCCAAGTATTCCCTCAGATCCACGCCCTCGATTTTCCTCCGCTTCAACAGGGCATGCGCGAGCTTAAACACAATCCCCACGCTGCAAAGATACCGAAAGTGCTCGCCCCGTTTAGGATTTACCAACGCCACACAATTCGGCAGCTCCGCCGGACACTCGTGATGGTCCAACACAACGACCTCAACGCCCTCTTTTCCCAAATCCGCAATCTCCTGCACCGACGACGTCCCACAATCCACCGCGATCAGCAGTTGCGGATGCAACGTCTGACGACAGCGCTCCAGCCCGTCTCGGCTCAACCCATACCCCTCACCCTGACGCGTCGGCAGAAAGCAACGCACGTGGGCTCCAAATGCCTGGAGAACCTTGCTGAGCAGCGCCAACGAACTCACCCCATCCACATCGTAATCCCCGTACACGACGATCCGTTCTTGAACGTCGATCGCATGGAGAATCCTTTCCACGGCCCGCTCCATGTCCGGCAACAGAAACGGATCTGCAAGCGAAGCCAGTTTCGGCTGCAAATAGGGACGCGCTTCCTCGGGGGTCTGAAAGCCCCTGCGACGCAACAACTCCGCAATCGCATAGGGGATTCGAAGTGCGTCCGCGAGCGCCTTGGTGCATTTCGCATCCGGCGAATCGGGGAAAATCCAACGCATAGCCTCAGGCCATCAAGAAACGCGCAATCCTGACGATGCGTGCACCTTTCGGATCTTTTCCACCGCCTGCTTTACCAAGGTCAGACCTCGGTCAACTTCCTCCTGGGAATTCATTCTCGAAAAAGAAAACCGCAGGCTCGCTCGCGCTCTTTGATCGGAAAAGCCCATGGCCTTCAGCACGTGGGAAGGATTGAGAGATCCAGCCGTACAAGCCGATCCAGCCGAACAACACAAACCACTCTGGTCCAGCAATAAGAGCAGCGCCTCCGCGTCGACACCGTCAAAGGCGAGGCTCGTGGTATTCGGGAGGCGATGGACTGGATCCCCATTCAACGACACTCCAGGGACCGTTTCAAGCAGGCCCCGTTCAAAACGATCTCTCAGGGCACGCACCGCAGTGTTTTCGTGCTCCAAATTCTGCGAGGCCAATTCACACGCCTTCCCGAGCGCCACAATCGAGGCCACATTCTGGGTTCCTGCGCGTTTACCGCCCTCCTGACTTCCCCCCGTCATCCACGGTGCAAACCGCGTCCTCCGGTTGACATACAAAGCACCCACTCCTTTGGGACAGTGCAGCTTGTGACCGGAGAGAGACAAAAATTGGACCGTGGTTTCGCGCAGCTTCACCGGCAGTTTCCCCACCACCTGCACTGCATCCGTGTGGAAAAACACCCCCTTTTCCTGCGTGATCTGAGCGATCCGCTCCATAGGAAAGAGAACTCCGGTTTCGTTGTTCGCCCACATCACACTCACCAAAGCCGTATCGGACCGAATCGCCTTCTCCAACTCGCCCAAATCCACCTGCCCTTTTTCGTCCACGCCAAGCCAGGTGATTTCGTACCCCTTTTTAGCCAGGACCTCGCAGGTCTTGAGTGTCGCGGAATGCTCCACGCGCGTCGTCACCACATGTTGCCGGTCTCGATCCATCGCAAGCGCTGAATGAATCGCCGCATTGGTCGACTCCGTTCCGCAGCTCGTGAAAAGGACCTCATTGGGGGAGCATCCCAGCGTTTGTGCCACCCGTTCTCTCGCGACTTCCAGCGCGTCTGCCACCCGCTTCCCAAACCCATAGGGGCTCGAAGGGTTTCCATACCAATTCGTCAGATACGGCAACATCTCCTCAACCACCGCGGGATCAACCTGGGTTGTGGCGTTATTGTCGAAATACAGAATGGAGTCAGACGGCTTCATTTCAAGAGAGCCGGGAATGCTAGCTCACCCTCTGGCATCCGTCCAACCCCTGTCTCGCTGTGCAGTGGCTTTGTTTTCGGATCTGGTGTCTTGGAAGTTGTTCACACTTCTGAAGAAAAGAATTTTTGAAACTCACCAAAACTTCTTCTTCTTAAGCATGTGAACAACTTTCCAAATGGAGAGGAATGGATTGTTTCACAGAGGTTTGTGAACCGGTCATTCCCGTGAACAATCTGCCAGCCTTCGCGAGTAACCGGCCAATAACCCCTCAGCGGCGGAAGTTGTTCGGCCTCCCAGAAAGTTATTCACAGGTTATCCGCACTTCTTTTCCCAACCGCCAAGACTCTTCCAACCTACGTTCCGAGGTCCGTTTCCCACACGCGAAGGTCCAAAGCCTTCCGGGCTGCCTGAACCTCCGCATCCTTCTTGCTCTTGCCTGAGCCCCTTCCCAACTCCCTATCCAGCCACACAATCCGAGCGACAAACTCCTTCAAATGCTCCGGACCGGACTGATCCACGATCTCATACGTGGGGCTGAGCGGAGTAATCGCCTGCAAAATTTCTTGGAGCCGTCCCTTGGGATTGGAATTGGCATCCTCGATATCCATGGACTCCAGATGCTCCCTTGCCTCGTTCAGAACAATGCGTCGCACCGTCACGTAGTCCGAATCCAGATACAGGGCCCCGACGAGAGCCTCATACGCGTCGGCAAGAGAGGAGGGCCTATGACGACCTCCGGACGATTCCTCGCCACGGCCCATCATTAGATATTTGCCCAGATCGAGAGCCTCGGCGCTCACCTTGAGGCCTTCCCTGGAAACGAGCCGGGCCCGTATTTTCGTGAGCTGACCCTCCGTCAGATCCGGATAGTGATCAAACAAGTATTCCGTGAAGACGAGTTGGAGTACCGCATCCCCGAGAAACTCAAGACGCTGGTTATCAAAGTGGTGGCGCTGCGTTTCATAGCCCAGACTCGGATGGGTCAGGGCCTCAGCCAGAAGCAACGAATTCCGAAACTTATAACCAATTCTCGTTTCTAAAGGATTCATCCCAGAACTCCTCTCAACCGGATTTAGTTTTCAAAAAGTTTTCTAAACTGTGCCACGGCAGACTCCACCTGGGAAAAGTCTTTTCCCGCTCCACGCGCCTGATCGGGCCGTCCGCCACCCTTCCCGCCCAGGGCTCCTGCAACCGTCTGCACGATTTTTCCGGCTTGGAATTTGCCGATGAAATCCGGGCCGACGGTGGCCACCACTGCGATTTGTTCCGAATGGCTTCCCAGGAGCAAAAGTACGCCATGGAAGCGACCTTTGAGGGCTTCTGCCACCGTCTGAAGCTCCTCTCCGGACGCGCTGAGTTTGGAAACAATCACCGGGGTCTGTCCCCAGATCTCCACCGAGCTCAAAAGTCCTTCAGCCGTTTGAGCGGCGAGACGCTGCGTCGCAGTTCGAAGCGCTTTCTCCAATTCCTTCTGCTGCAAAAGCAGGGCCTCCAACTTCTTCTCCACTTCGCCCGCCGGTGCCCCCAACTTTCCAGCCAAACGCCGCAGCTTCTCAGTTTCCTCCACAGCCACGGTGTAGGCGTTCAGCCCCGCTGCCGCCTCAATCCGCCGCACCCCGGCGGCGATGGCACTTTCCGATTGAATCCGGAACAGACCGATTTCTCCCGTGGCGCGTGTATGCGTTCCACCGCAGAGTTCCATCGAGTACCCGTCCAGCAGACCCAATCCGCCCCCGATTTGCACGACCCGCACAGTGTCGCCGTATTTGTCGCCGAAGAACTGGAGAATATCGGTGCGCGGCTTGACATCCGCGTAAGGAACCTCCGTCCAGCTCACTATGGCGTTTTCCACAATGCGTGCATTCACTAGCGCTTCGATATCCCGCACCTGAACCGGTGTCAGCGCAGCGCTTGAAAAGTCGAACGTCAACTTGTCGGGTCCAACAAAGGAGCCCTTTTGGGAGGCCTCCTTGGAAACCACTTCGTGCAGAGCCCAATGCAGCAAATGCGTTACCGTGTGGTGACGCTCCACTGCCCGACGCCTCTCCCGATCCACGTTGAGTGTGACTCGCTGTCCAACCTGAGGCGTTTCCTCTCCTTCGACAAAGTGAAGCCATGTGGATCCACTTTTTTGCGTATTGGAAATCCGCCACAAGTCCGCCCCGGCACTCAGTTCGCCGCAATCGCCGACCTGCCCGCCCAGCTCCGCGTATGCCGCCGAAGTATCGAGAATGACCGCCGTCTTCTTCTTGACGCTCAGCACCTCCAAAACCGTGGCCTCCGTGCAGAGGGAATCAAACCCGACAAAACGCGTCGGGGTCTGCGTTTCAATCTGGGAAAGTTCAATGATCTCCTTTTTCTGCGCTGCCCGGGCCCGCTTCCGCTGTTCCTCCATGCGCGCCTCGAACCCTTCCGTATCCACCGAGAAACCTCTCTCTCGGGCCATCAATTCCGTCAAATCGAGTGGAAAACCCGAAGTGTCATAGAGTTGGAAAGCAAAGGAACCCGGGATCCGGGTTTCTCCACGGTCCGTCAGACGCGCCACTTCCTCCGTGAAAAGGGCGATGCCGCGGTCGAGGGTCTTATTGAATGCCTCCTCTTCACGCCGCAAAACGTCCTGCACAAAAGACTGCCGTGACCGGATTTCAGGAAAAACATCGCCCATCGAACGGGCCAGAACGTCCACGAGCTTGTAGAAAAACGGCTCCCGCAATCCGAGCATTCGCCCGTAGCGGACGGCCCGGCGGAGAATGCGTCGAAGCACGTAGTTTCGATCCGTGTTTCCCGGCTGAATGCCATCCGCCACTGCAAAAGAGAGGGTTCGCAAATGGTCGGCGATGACTCGGAAAGCGACGTCGAGCTGCTCCTGTTCGGTGACGGGTACGAGTTGGCCGGCGGCGTTGGTCTGCGGGAGAGTGCTGGCGTAGCGCTTGCCGCTGAGTTTTTCGAGTTCGTCAAAAATCGGACGGAAAACATCGGTCTCGTAGTTGGAGATTCGCGCGTTTCCAAACTCTGTGAAACCCTTGGTGCCCTGAAGGATGGAACAAACCCGCTCAAACCCCATGCCGGTGTCTACGTGCTGTGCGGGCAAGGGAGAAAAGGTGCCGTCCGGGTTGGCATTGAACTGAATGAACACGAGGTTCCAGATCTCGATGCACTCGGCCGACCCTTGGTTGACCAGAGCCCCTTTGGTGTCTCCGGCCGGGGTGAGATCCACGTGCAACTCCGAACACGGACCGCAGGGGCCCGTGTCGCCCATCATCCAAAAATTGTCCTTCTTGTTGCCGTTGACGATGTGCACGTGCGGGTCCAATCCGGCGCTCCGGAAAAGTGTCGCCCAAAGATCCCACGCTTCCTGGTCTCTTTGAGCCGGATCCCCGAGGGAGGAGTCGGGCTGGTAGATGGTCGCGTAAAGACGCTGGGGCGGGAATTTCCAGCGCCCGACAATCAATTCCCAAGCCCACTCAATGGCCTCCTTTTTGAAGTAATCTCCAAAGGACCAGTTCCCCAGCATTTCGAAGAAGGTGTGGTGATAGGTATCAAGCCCAACATCTTCGAGGTCATTGTGTTTTCCGCCTGCCCGGATACACTTTTGAGTGTCAGCGGCGCGTGTGGAAAGGGCCGGCACTGCACCCGCCCAACGGGCGACATCGGGCGTCTTTTGTCCCAAAAAAATCGGGACAAACTGGTTCATCCCCGCATTGGTAAACAGCAGGTTCGGTGAATCCGGCATCAGGCTCGAGGACGGGACGAGCGAGTGCTGTTTTTCGTAAAAGAAATCGAGGAAGGATTGGCGGATCTGAACGCTGGTCATCATGGCCTGGGCAAAAGCCCATGAGCTTAAAGAGACCTTCTCTCCGCGCAAAGGCGCAAACGCCTTTGGATGCGACGGAAAAGCTCGAAAATCTAGTTTTCGAGAGCGCTGCGAGCCTTGGCGGCGGCCTCGGCGGCGCGGCGCGAGATCTCCTCGGGAGAGGGAAGCGAGGCCAGAACCTCCGGCGGAATGTCCGAGGCAAGGGACGCCAGTTTGGTCAGACATTTCTGGCGTTCTGCCAGAGCCTTGTCGGCGTCGCGCTCCTTGGAAAAGCGCGACCTCGCCTTCTCAGAGCGTTCGCGGAGCAGACTGTAGACGTCGCCGCCGAGAAGGGCGGAGATGTCCACTTTCATCTTTTCGCGCTGCAAATCGGCATCGCTGACCACGTCGCCATTGATGGGACCGGCCTTGTATTTGGGGAACATGATGGCCGCCTCCGGACAAACGCGGGAGCACGCCGGGCAATTGGTTTTGCAATTGTCCTGATTCTGAACCTGGAGTTTGCGGTCTGCATCGACTCCGTAAACGCCAAACAGGCAGAAGGATAGACACTGCATGCAGTTGGTGCAGCGGTCGTAGTCAATCACCGGAAACCAGGGCTTCCACGTCCCCCCGGGTGCCGCATTTTGGTGGTCCCGGGCGCGCTGGACGCGCTCTGTCAGGGAGCTATCACCCAACGGCAGGCGTTCCGCAGAGCCCGCCGTGGCGTCGGGAAGAAAGTTGCCAACCCACACGGGAGCGTCTGCTGGGTCGTGTGCGCGCCGAACGGAAGCTCCTTGCGCGAGGAGGG
This sequence comes from Verrucomicrobiota bacterium, assembly GCA_037975925.1. Classification (GTDB taxonomy): domain Bacteria; phylum Verrucomicrobiota; class Verrucomicrobiia; order Chthoniobacterales; family Chthoniobacteraceae; genus Chth-196. The sequence goes on along the minus strand of JBANFR010000079.1, from coordinate 1,868 downwards.
TTTTCAGGGCGTCGAAGCGCTGCGCTGCGCTGAGCGGCTGAGCGCCTGCCCCTTCGTACAGGGCAACACGCAGGGTGGGCTGGGAGAGTGCCATGGTCAGGGGGTGGGTTTTCCGGTGGGAAGATTGGGGATGAGTTCCGGGCGAAGTAACGCCTCGGAGGCCGCCTCCACGGTGGCGGTGCGCAGGTTGCACACCTCGGTGGTCTCGGCCGGTAGCGGCGCACCGGCTGCCGAGAAGAGCCATTTCACGGCGCGCGGATAACAGGCCGCGACCTTGAGAGTACCCTCACCCGCTGCGAGTCGCTGAAGAAGCGGATCGCGACGGGCGGACAATTCACAAAGATCCGCCACCGCCTCAAATTCGGCACCGGATTCGCAAAGCTTCTGCAGAACGCCCTCTTTGACCTCTTTCGGGAGCACCTGGGCGTACTGACAATGGCAGTAGAGGATCCGGGAGGGGGTCATGCGGAGCGGCGCAGGGTGGTTCGGAAAGGAGGCCTGCCGAGATCCGGGAGATCAGGCGCGCCCGACCCCGTAGTAGACGAATCCGAGGCCGCGCATCGTTTTGGGATTAAAGAGGTTGCGTCCATCAAACACCAGGGGCGTGTGCATGGCGGCCTTGACCTTGGAGAGGTCCTGATTTGCGAACTCCCTCCATTCGGTGGCCAAAATCAGCGCCTCGGCGCCCTCCACGGCTTCCAGAGCCGATTTGGCGAGATGCACGCTCTTTGGGAGCAAATGGTATTCGGTGGCCTTCTCCATCCCCTTCGGATCGTAGGCCGTGACTTGGGCTCCTTCGGCCACGAGTTTGTGGATCAATTCGATCGGGACCGAGTTCCGTACATCATCGGTGTCGGGTTTGAAGGTGAGCCCCCAGACGGCGATTTTTTTGTCGCGCAGGACCCAGAGAGCCTCCCGAACCTTCTTTAAAAAGCGTTCCAACTGGTTGGCGTTGATGTGTTCGACTTCCTTCATCAACTGGAAGGGCGTTCCAAGCTCCTCGGCGATTGCGATAAACGCTTTTACATCTTTCGGGAAACAGGAGCCGCCATAACCCAAACCCGCGTTCAGGAAGTTGCGTCCAATCCGGCGGTCCATGCCGATCCCGTCGGCCACCATTTCCACATCGGCACCGCTGGCTTCGCAAATGGCGGAGACGGCGTTGATATAGGAGATTTTGAGGGAAAGGAAGGAGTTGGCCGCGTGTTTGATCAGCTCGGCGGAATTGACGTCGGTGACCAAAATGGGCGCCTGGAAGGGTTCATAGACGCGCTTCATCAGGTCGGTGGCGCGCTGGGAAGCGGAGCCGATGACGATCCGGTCGGGATTCATCAGGTCGGGAACGGCGCAGCCCTCGCGCAAGAACTCGGGATTGGAGACCACATCGAGTTCAGCGGTTTTGTTGTAGCGACGGATGGTGGCCTCCACTTTTTCGCCGGTTTTGACGGGGACCGTGGACTTGTCGACAACGACGCGGTACTGGCCGGGCTTGAGCACGCCAGCAATTTCGCGGGCAACCCTTTCGATGTAAGTGAGATCCACGCTGCCATCCGCCTGGGGAGGCGTGGGCACGGCGATAAAAACGACTTGGCTGTTGTCGACGCCGTCTTCGATGGAGTTGGTGAAGCGCAGGCGTTTGGCGGCGACGTTGCGGAGGACGAGCTCTTCGAGGCCCGGCTCGTAGATGGGGATGACGCCGCTTTGGAGCATGTCGACTTTGCGTTGGTCGTTATCCACGCAGACGACGTTGTGTCCCACTTCCGCAAAACAGGCCCCTGAAACAAGGCCGACATAACCAGAGCCGATGATACACAGTTCCATAGACAAAAAGTGACGGGTAAAGATGACGGGTGGGTGTTTCCCGAATC
>JBANFR010000078.1:0-16408 GCA_037975925.1 Verrucomicrobiota bacterium | reverse complement strand
TTTCCGCATCGGCGCCTCCCTGAGCCCGATCGATTGGACTCGGGAGGTCCAACTCCCGAGATCCTCCAAAGAGTCCGGTCCCGATCCGCTAGAAAGGGAGGTTCATTCCGCCCGTGAGCTTGCCCATTTCCGATTGGGCCAATTGTTTGGCCTCCTCCACCGCTTTTTTCACTCCTGTCAGGACGAGCTCTTCCAAAAGTTCCACATCCTGGGGATCGACCACTTCGGGGGCGATTTTGATGGAAAGGACGTCTCCTGAGCCGTTGGCGACCACCGTCACCTTTCCGCCCCCGGCTGTTGCGGTGATGGTCCTTTTCCCGAGGTCTTCCTGAGCCTGGAGCATCTGCTCCTGCATCTTCTGGGCCTGCTGCATCATTTTTTTGATGTTCATAAGTAATTCTTATTAAACGGCTTCTATTCTTCCTTTGAAAATTTCCAGAGCTCTCCGAATGAGCGGGTCGTCTTTGAATTCACTCATCGCGTCTTTGGGGGGTGCGGGAGGCGGCGGTTTGGGCTGCGCAATGGGGCGCAACTGCACGTCCGCCGTGACAATGCTTTCCAGCTTCAGCGGAAATCCAGACAGTTCCAAAAGGAGACCCTCCAAAAAGCTCCGGTTGTTTGGCTGCAAAATGGCCTCCGAACACAAGGCTTGATCGGGAGGAAAGCCCATTTTTGCGATGCGCTCATTCGCCTCCACGAGCACTCCGGATTCCAGCCACATCGAGATGAGCGGGCGGAGTTGCCGGACTTTGTGAACGAGGCTTGGCCACAAATCTTCGGCGGAAACCGTCCCCTGGACGGGAGAGGGAGGCGCAACCGGCTGTGGCGGCTCGGTGGGAGCCGGCGAGTGGTCGACGGAGACCGCTGCGGGCTTGGAATCCGGAGTCTTCGCTGTGGCCGCCGGAGCCTGCACCTCCACAGGAGCGTCGGGAACGGCGGGAGGAGAAGCTTTTGCCGGGGAAGCTGCGGGTTTTGGGGCCGTGGGTTTTGCCCTTGTCGGAGCCGGGGTTGGTGCCGGGAGCGTTTTTTTTGGCGGAACGCTCTCCAGAGGCCTTCCTTCGCGCAGGGCGCCCAGGGCGTCGATCACCTCGGTGAGAGTGACCTGGCTGATGGTCTGGATGGCTCGTAGCAGGGCCACCTCGACGTACATCTGTTTGTTGGCAGCCCACTTCATTTTCTGTTCGGACGAAGCGAAGAGATCAATCAGCTCTAAAAGTCTTTCCCGCTGGATCGCAGCGCTTTGCGAACAAAGTGATTGGACTTCTTCCTCCCCCATTTCGGATACCAACCCGTCGGGGTCTGCCTGGGCGATCAAGAGGTTGCGCGTGTGTTGAATCAAATTACTGAGAAGCTGAGTGAGGTCGCGGCCCGCCTCCGCATGCTCGTGAACCAGCCGCATCGCGGCAGGAGCATCCTCCGCAAGAATCGCGGCGCAGAGCTCACTCACCTTTTTCCGTGAAGTGAAGCCGAACACGGAAAGGACCTCTTCCTCCCCGATGCGGCCGCCACAGAAAGCCACGAGTTGGTCCAGCATCGACTCTGCATCGCGCATGCCCCCGTCCGCTCCCACGGCAATCGCCGACGCCGCCTCCGGGGTGAGTTCCACCTTTTCGGCGCTTGCGATCGAAAGCAGATGCTTGGCTATCACCGGTGCCCCGATGCGTTTCAGGTCAAAACGCTGGCACCGGGAAAGAATGGTCGCGGGCAGCTTTTCGACATCCGTGGTGGCGAACAGAAATTTGACGTGGGCGGGGGGCTCCTCGAGGGTTTTGAGCAGCGCGTTAAAAGAACTCGCGGACAGCATGTGGACCTCGTCGACGAGGTAGACTTTGTACCGGCCCCGAGCGGGAGCAAACTTCACGTTGTCGATGATGATATCCCGAATCTTTTCGACCTGAGTGTTGGATGCCGCATCGAACTCCAGGACATCGAGGGAGTTACCGCTGGTGATTTCTTTGCAGGAGTCGCAGGTCCCGCAGGGGGTGAGCGTCGGGGTGGGGCTGCTTTGACAGTTCAAAGCCTTGGCCAGAATGCGGGCCGTGGAGGTTTTCCCGGTGCCCCTCGGACCCACAAACAAGTACGCGTGAGCCAAACGATTCTGAAGAATGGCGTTCTTCAGCGTCCGGGTGATGTGTTCCTGTCCGACCACGTCTTCGAAGATCTGTGGGCGATATTTCCGAGCAAAAACCGTGTAACTCACAGCGTCACTATGCTTGGGGAGAAGGCTCATTGCCAACGGTGGACTGCGGTCCATTTGAGCCATCCCAAGGGCCATCCAAAATTCACAAATTTGGAGCGCTAGGGGGTGGACACTGGCGGTCTGGCTCCCTTTTCTTGCCTCCATGTTAGGAAAGCTGATTGGGCCCGAAATTCGCGAATTCATCGCTCACCGTGATTTTTCGGCGATTCGACAGCTTTTTCAGGAAATGCCAGCGGCCGATGTGGGTGAGGTCATTTCGGATCTTCCCGAGGAAGATCAGGCGGTCGCGTTTCGTCTGCTGCCTCAGGAGCAGGCCACGGAAGTGCTGGAGTACCTCGAACCGGACAAACAGGAGCGGATTATCCGAAACCTGGGCAATGAGGAGGCGGCCAAAATCCTCAATGACATGTACAGCGATGACCGGACGGCCATGCTTGAAGAGTTGCCCGCACCGGTCGTGACGCAGCTTCTGACTCTCCTTTCACCCACGGAGCAACAAATTGCCCGCACCCTTCTCGGATATCCCGAAGGGAGTGTCGGGCGGCTCATGACCACGGAGTTTCTAACGGTCAGACCGAATTGGACCATTGCTCAGGTATTGGATTATTTGCGCGCGCACGGCAGGGATTCGGAGACGCTGAATGTCATTTACGTCACCGACGAGCAGGGACGGTTGATTGATGATGTCTATATCCGGGAGTTTTTGGTGCGTCCTCTGGAGACGCGAGTGGAGGAGATTCACGACAACCGCTTCATGGCGCTCCGGGCGACCGATACGCAGGAGACGGCCTTGAACCTCTTTAAAAAATACGACCGCAACACGCTCCCCGTGGTCGATTCGAGCGACAAACTGCTCGGGATCGTGACTGTGGACGACATGCTTCACGTGCAGGAAGAGGTTGCGACCGAGGAGATTCAGAAGATTGGTGGAATGGAGGCGCTGGACACTCCCTACATGCAGACCCCTCTTTTTCAAATGATTCGGAAGCGGGCAATTTGGCTGATCGTCCTGTTTGTGGGGGAAATGTTCACCGCCACCGCCATGGGTTTTTTTGAGCATGAACTCGAGAAGGCCGTTGTCCTTACCCTTTTTATCCCCCTCATCATGTCGAGCGGCGGCAACTCAGGTTCCCAGGCCTCGACTTTAATCATCCGCGCTCTCGCTCTCGGGGAAATTACCCTTCGAGACTGGTGGCGAATCATGGCGAAAGAAATCGCGGCGGGACTTGCCCTGGGCGGTCTTCTCGGGGGGATCGGTTTCACCAGGATTGTGGTTTGGTCGCAGTTTTCGGCCACCTACGGCCCCCATTATCTATGGATTGCGGCGGCGATCGCGCTTGCGATCGTTGGGGTTGTTTTGGTGGGGACGCTTTCAGGTTCCATGCTCCCCCTGTTTTTGCGTCGGTTGGGTTTGGACCCCGCCACCTCCTCGGCCCCCTTCGTGGCGACTTTGGTCGATGTCCTGGGGTTGATGATCTACTTCAGCACGGCCGTGTTGCTGCTGCGCGGAACCGTAATTTAGCCTCCACGGGCTCCGGTGCCGCCGTGGACAGTCCTTTCGCGGATCCGTGGATTCCGCGCCAGGCCTTAGGAAAAGCATGGGTCTGGCTATGGTGCCCCACCGGGGGATGGAATCGGCTTGCAGCGGGTCGGGGACGGGGTCTTTGAAAGAGGAGTGGCTCTGATTCCCCGGCTGTGACCTTCCGCTGTTCACCTCATGAAACTTCCCGCATATCCCGCTCTGCACCTCACTTACTGCCAGAATATCCACCCCGGCGAGACCTGGGCGGAGCATTATGGTGCCTTAGAACAGAAGGCCGTGGAGGTGAAGTCCGCCCTAGGGTACTCGGGGCCTTTCGGACTCGGGCTGCGACTGAGCGCGCAGGCTGCGGAGGAACTGCAGGACCCACAAAATGTTGCCCGGGGGGCAGCCCTTTTTGCGCGTCACAACCTTTACCCTTTTTCCATCAACGGTTTCCCCTACGGCCGGTTTCACCGGGGGCCTGTGAAAGAAAACGTCTATGCGCCCGATTGGCGGACCCCTGAGCGCTTCGAATACACCGTGCGACTGGCCAATGTTTTGGCGCAGTGGCTCCCAGAGGGGCAGGAAGGGAGCATCAGTACCGTTCCTGGCTCTTTTGGCGCGTGGATTCGCTCCTCGCAGGATAAAAAAGCGATGGCAACACAGCTGGGGAGGGTTGCCGCAGAGTTGGCGGACCTGGAAAGGCGCACGGGCCGCCGGATTCATCTCGGACTCGAGCCTGAGCCGGATTGTTTTCTGGAAACTACGGCCCAGACGCTCGAGTTTTTTGCGGGTGGACTTCCTGAGGGGGCGATTCCTCAGATCAGCGATCGGCTGGGGGTTTCCTCCGAGGCGGCCGAGGTTTTGTTGAGGAGACACATCGGGGTGTGTTTCGACACGTGCCACGTTGCCCTTCAGTACGAAAACCTGGCCGATTCAATCCGTTCCTACCGGGACGCGGGTATTCTGATCTCCAAAATTCAGATCAGCGCCGCCCTGAAGGCGCCTGCCGGAGAGGCGGCGCGCCAGGCGCTTTTATCCTTCGCGGAACCCACTTATCTCCACCAGGTCAAGGCTCGCACGGATGTTGGAACCTGCATTGCGTGGAGTGACCTCCCCATCGCATTGGAGGAAATGCCAGCGCACCCAGAAATTGAGGAAATTCGCGTGCATTTCCACGTGCCCCTCTTCGTCGCTCCTCAGATTCCCCTGGAATCCACGGCCAGTGCCTTGGATGCGGATTTTTGGGTTTTGGTAAAGAGTGGGATTTGCCCACATCTTGAAATCGAAACCTACACGTTTGATGTGCTTCCCCCCGAGGTGCGTCCTCAGGACGTGGTGAGCAGCGTGGCCGCAGAGTATCGGTGGGTGCTCGACCAGATCTCTGACCGGCAGGTCCCCTCGACCTAAGGCATCGCTTTGGGGGCCGGCCGGTGAATTGGTACTCAGGAGAGCGCCTGTGAACGGTCAGGGGTTTTCCGAAAAAACCGTGATGCCTTCAGTCCGAGGCGCTTTGGCCAATCTGCGAGTATTACCAGTTCGAGATCCACGCATTCGGGTTGTCCGGTTTAGCCGCCATGGACCAGATGTCGAAGGTTGCATTGTGCCCAGCAAACTCGTCGTCCTTCAGGGTGTTTCTGCGTGTGGAATATCCGTAAGGCGAAGGCTTTCCGCCGCGCCCATCCCACGGGTCGCGGATGTAGAGGACCTTTGCCTTGGAGTCGTCTTTTTTGAGCTGCGAGGGCTTGAACTCAAGATACACCGGGTCGGCTTGTTGTTTGCCATCCGGGATTAGCCCCTGCGAAAGATCAGATCTTCCGACCATGCGGGAGTCTCCGGAGAGCTGCATATATAAACCAGCGCTCGCCTGAATGTATAATTGGGCGTTGGAGCTGAAGCTGCTCAGGGACTCCGAATAGGTTGTTCTCGGATAATCCGCCTGGTCCGCTTTGTAGCTTTCGCAAGCGGCTGCCAAGGCCCGAATCTCGACCTCGGCGCGAGTCCTCGAAGATTTGTTGGATGCGTAACCCTGGATGCCGAGAGAGAGCCCCATCAGAGCCACGACGATTGTGATGGTCAGCAGAAGCTCAATCAGCGTGAAGGCCGCCGCGAAGCAGGAGGTCTGGGGGGAGAGTCTTTTCATCCTTAGGAGAGTTGTTTAGCCCGTGGCGCCGGGAGTCCCCATGTTTTTCAGCAGATCTACCATGGGCATAAATAGCGCGATCACAATGGTTCCCACGATCACAGCGAGGAAAACAATCATGAGGGGTTCGAGGAGTGAGGTGAGCGCGTCCACGGTGTTATCCACCTCGTCATCAAAGACATCGGCAACCTTCAGGAGCATGTCGGGGAGTTGACCGGTTTCCTCGCCGACGTCGACCATGGAAATAACCATGGGCGGGAAGACTTTGCTCGCCTCCATCGGGGTGACGATGGTCTCCCCCTCCTTCACCGCATCGTGCACCTTGGTGACGGCCTCGTAGATGACGCTGTTTCCGGCAGTTTCGCGGGTGATGATCAGAGCTTGAAGGATGGGGACGCCGCTGGTGATCAGCGTGCCGAGCGTGCGGGAGAATCGGGAGATGGAGCTTTTTTGCATCAAATCTCCAAAGAGCGGCGCCTTCAGGGTCGCTCGATCAATCCATGCACGTCCCTTTGGAGAGCGTTGCAGGGATTTCCATCCCAACACAGCCAAGACGACCACCCCGAGGAGGATGTACCAGTTGGCGACGGCGACACGGCTCGCGTTCATCACGGCCAGCGTCAGGGCGGGAAGGGGCTTTCCACTGAGGAGATCCGTGAAAATCTGCTCAAACTTGGGCACGATGAAAGTGAGTAGGAAGATCAGGATGAGAACTGCAATGCTCAGAACGATCACCGGATAGGTCATCGCGGAGAAAACCTTGTTTTTGAGCTTTTGCGCCTTCTCCTGAAATTCCGCGAGACGCTTCAGAACGACTTCCAAGACCCCGCCGAGTTCGCCGGCCTTGACCATGTTCACGTACAAACGGCCAAAGATGGCAGGGTGCTGGCCGAGGGCTTCTGAGAAGGTGCTGCCGCTTTGTACCGCCTCCGAGAGGTCGCCCAACACTCGCCTCAGAACAGGGTCTTTTTCCTGCTTAAGTAACACGTCCAGACCCCGCAGGAGCGGAAGTCCAGCGTCGATGAGGGTCGCGAGCTGGCGCGTGAAAATCATCAACAACTTGCCGTCAACCGTCTTCTTCTCGAAGAGCTTGAAGGAACCCCTCTTCGCCTTCGCAGCGGTGGAGGCGCTGGCAGGAGCTGGCGTGGTGGGCGTGGCAGTAACGCGGCTCGCGGTGGGGGTGGACGCCTTTCCAGCCTCATTGACACTGGTGGGGAACATGCCTTCTTTCCGAAGGGCGGCGACGACTTCGTTTGCGGTGCGTCCTTCCCGAACTCCGCGGCTCTCTTGTCCGCGGGCATCCAGCGCTACGTATTCAAACTTTGCCATGATTTCTTAGGGGGAATTTCCCGATTTCTATCAGGTTTCGAGGCCTATGTGTACTTCAATACCTCCTCGATCGAGGTCTCTCCGCCAAAGATGCAGCGGAGACCGTCCTCGCGCAGGGTCGACATGCCGAGTTCGATTGCCTTTTGTTTCAGTACAATTCCAGGGGCGCGCTGATTGATGAGCTCGCGGATGGGTTCGGAGATATCGAGGAGTTCGTAGATGCCTTTGCGTCCGCGATACCCCGTGCTGTTGCAATTGGCACAGCCGGATCCGTAGTAGAAACATTTGTCGCCGATCTCATGAGGGCTCAGCCCGAGTTGTTTGAGAACCGCTTCGGTGGGTTCATATGCCGTGAGACATTGCTGGCAGATTTTCCGAATCAGACGCTGCCCCAACACGCCCTCCAGCGAAGCCGAGATCATGAAAGGCTCCACACCCATGTCGATGAGGCGGGTGACCGCTCCCGGCGCATCGTTGGTGTGCAGGGTCGTCAGAACTAGGTGACCGGTGAGAGAGGCTTGGATCGCAATCTGCGCGGTCTCTTGGTCCCGAGTCTCTCCGACCATGATGCGGTCAGGATCCTGCCGCAGGAACGCCTTCAGAACCTTGGCAAATGTCAGTCCAATTGCTTCGTTGACAGGAACTTGAAGGATTCCGTCGATGTCGTACTCCACGGGGTCCTCCGCAGTGAGAACCTTGGAGTCGATGGTGTTGAGTTTGTCGAGGCAGGCGTAGAGCGTGGTTGTCTTGCCCGACCCGGTGGGGCCCGTGACGATAAAAATACCGTTGGGGAGCTCCACGGTTTTCAGGAGGTACTCGTAGATGTTCTTGGGCATCCCGAGCGCTTCCAGGCTCAAGTTGACTGCAGAGCGATCGAGAACGCGCAGCACGACGCTTTCACCAAACTGGGTGGGCAATGTTGAGACACGCAGATCTACTTGGCGTCCACCGATATCACGTTGAATGCGACCATCTTGAGGAAGACGCCTCTCCGCAATGTTCAAGTTTGCCATTACTTTGACGCGAGACAGAACGGGGCCTGCCAGGTGTCGTGGTGGGGGAGCCATTTCGTACAATGCACCGTCCACCCGATAACGGATTTTAAAGTCGTGTTCGAACGGCTCGAAATGAATGTCTGAGGCACGATCCCGAACCGCCTGCTGCAAGACCAAATCGACGTAACGAATAATCGGAGCCGCATTTGCGGCGGCGTCCGATGCCGCCTGGGTCTCGTCGATGGACGTTCCCATCTCCGCGAGCACATCTTTCAGCTCACCAGCGCCCCGGCTGTAATGTTTCCGAAGGAGCTCGGTGACGTGGTCGACCGCCCCTACCATTAACTGAACCTCTACTCCCAGTCCGAATCGCAAATCCTCGAGCGCCTGATGGTTGAGCGGATCCTCTAGAACCACCTGGAGCGTATGACCGTCCCATGCCACGGGGAAGGCTCGGTGGAGCTGGGCCATACCCACCGGGACGATTTCCAACAGGGTGGGGTCAGGTTCAAAGCCCTCGAGTTCGACAACCTCTGTGCCAAGCATTTGGGCCAGAATCGAGTAAAACTGGGCCTCTGCCATAAACCCCTGGCGCTCCAGTACTTTCCCGACTGAGCGCCCGGATTGAGTGACTTCAAAGGCGACATCCTCGATCGCTTCCTCACTGATCAACTGCTGGTCAGCCAGCAATTCAAGCACCTGAAAATGATTCATCGCTCTGGGTTGGTTAAATTCCTACTCCCTGTCCCCCATGGTGACCGAAATCACCTCCTCGGCGGTGGTCATCCCCGAAAGAACCTTTCGGATTCCATCCTCTCGCATCGTCCGCATGCCGGATTCACGCGCCCTCCGCCTGAGTTGAAGAGTCGTGGCGTGATCGTTGATCATGTGGCGTATCTCATCATCGACCACGAAGATCTCAAAGATTCCGGCGCGTCCCTTGTACCCCGAGTTTCGACAGTGGTCGCATCCCGCTCCCTTACAAATGGAGGAGAGCGCAACTTGCGAGGCGTCGACGCCGAGCGCCCGCATGTCCGAGGGCAGCAAGTCAGCAGGTTTCTTGCATTTGGGACAGATTTTGCGGACGAGGCGTTGAGCTACCATGGCCCTGACGGCCGAGGCCACGAGGAAGGGTTGGACCCCGATGTCCACCAAACGCGCCACGGCACTGGGGGCGTCGTTGGTGTGGAGGGTCGAGAACACCAGATGACCCGTGAGCGAGGCGTTGATGGCAATGTTCGCGGTGTCCGCATCGCGAATTTCACCGACCATGATGATGTTTGGGGCCTGCCGGAGCATTGATCGCAGGGCCGCCGGAAAAGTCATCCCAATCTCGGCGTTCACCTGAACCTGGTTGATACCGGCCATCTGGTACTCCACCGGATCCTCCACGGTGATCAGTTTGCGGTCGGGACGGTTGATATAGTTTAGGCACGCGTAAAGCGTGGTGGTTTTCCCCGAACCGGTGGGTCCTGTCACCAACAGGATGCCGTCTGGCAGAGTGATGAGGCGTTCAAAGACCTCCTGGTCGTCAGAGAGAAAACCCAACTGCGGCAACCCTAACTGGAGGGACGACTTATCCAGAATACGCATCACGATGCTTTCGCCGTGCGTCGTGGGAACTGTCGAAACGCGCAAGTCCACCTGTCTTTGGCCGACCTGCACCTGGATTCTTCCATCCTGTGGCAGCCGCTTTTCGGCAATCGACATGGTCCCCGTCATGATCTTGAGGCGGGAGATGATCGCGGATTGCAGGCGCTTTGGAGGATTCTGCATCTCCTGTAACACGCCATCAATGCGGAGGCGGACCCGGAACGTCTTGTCCATGGGTTCCAGGTGGATGTCGCTTGCGCGAAGCTTGTAGGCCTCCATGAGGAGGGAGGTGACCATTCGAATGATCGGAGCGTCTCCGGTTTCACCATCGGCCAGGACCTCACTGGTGGCGAATGGATCCGAGGGTTCCGCTTCCGGATCCGAAGATCCGACGCCGTAGTACTTGAACAGACCCGCGCGGATGGCGGTTTCCGTTCCGCATACAAACTCCGCCGGGCACCCCAGCAAGTGGCCCAGGGTGTCGAATGTGTCAAAATCGAGGGGGTCCGATACCGCGATGACGACCCCGCTCTCGGATTCGGCAATCGGTAAAACCTTAAAGCGCTCTGCGAGTTCTGCCGGGACCCGGTCGATCGCCTCTGGGGAGATCGTGATGGCCCCCACATCGACAAACTCCATGGAAGCGTGAGCGGCCTGCGCCCGGGCGACGTCTTCCTCCGAGAGAACCCCCTGTTGGATCAGGGTTTCCACGACCATTCCCGGCTCTGCAGCCGAGCGCGCAGCGGAAACCTGGGAGGCGTTGACGAGACCGCTTTCCTGTAAAATTTCGAGAACAAACTCTTGGTTGGCACTCACAAGCATTTCGGGGGTGGAGTCGGAGTCGCTCCGCGTCTGGCACCCAAACCTGAGGAAAACCTAAACGGTTCGAGATGAGAGACGCAGAGACGCCTGCCACCAATATGCGGGGGGATGCAAAAGTCCAAGCATGGAAAACCCGCCCGGTGGTGAAGGCTTAGACCGAAAGTCTCAGCCCGTCAAAAGCCACCCGCACGCCGGAGGGCAGGCGGGCCTCGAGTTCCGAGTGACGTAAATCATGGCAAAGATGCGTCAGCCACCCCTGTTGGGGGCGCACTTGATCGATCACCTCGAGGGCCGCCCCGACGTTCATGTGCGTCGGATGCGGCCTCTCTCTCAAGGCATCCACGACCAGATGTTCGACCCCCTCCACCGCGTGCACGACTTCTTTCGGTACGGCGTGGCAGTCCGTGAGATACGCGAACAGCCTCCTCCCTTCGCGGGAGAGGAGATATCCTTGGGAGGTGATGTTTCCGTGAGGAAGTGGCAGAGGAAGGAGTTCCGTTTTCCCGAGAAAAAATGCCTCTGAGACGGGGCGAGGTTCCGGGTGGAGATAACCCGGAATTCTCGTCTTGGGGTGAAAGGCGAAGGAAAAAGCGCGGGAAATCTCCTGGAGCGTCCCCTCCGACCCGTAGACCGGGAAAGGCTCGCCGTGGGCTGCAAAGGCCCTCAGGTCGTCAAACCCCATGATGTGGTCCGTATGCGGGTGCGTGTACACGGCAGCTTGGACTTTGCGGATTCTCTCCCGGAGGCACTGCGAACGGAAGTCTGCACCGGTATCGATGACCCAAGAGATCTCTGGGCTTTCAATGTGCACGGAACTTCGGGTGCGGCAATCGCGGGGGTCCGGGGAGGTACAAACCGCACATGGGCAACCCAACCGGGGAACGCCTTGGGAAGTGCCTGTTCCGAGAAACGTGATCTGCAACTGCGCCATGCTGTGATGGTGAGCTGGGGATGGAGGAATGTCGAATGCGCCGCAAGGGCGCCTGGGAGCGTGACGGGGTTGACTTCAATTCTGCAGAGCCCTTATAAGAAGCGTCCTTCGACAGGCGGCGGGGTAGCCAAGTGGTAAGGCCGAGCTCTGCAAAAGCTCCATTCGCGGGTTCGATTCCCGCCCCCGCCTCCATCCTTCTCCCCGCGGGGGTCTACGCCGTTCGCGGGCCTTTTTTCCCGGTTTGTTGGACTCATTCCATTCCGAAAGGTTTTGTTCGTCGCGGGGAGCGAAGCCAGAGTGTCTCCAAACCGGTACTTTCACATGGAACTGCGACCTGACCACAAACTTTCCGGAATTTTAGCTCCGCTTTTTGCACTCCGTGGCACGGATGACCTTGGGGTGGGGGATGTCGGAGCGCTTCGCGAGGCCGTGGATTGGTGCTCGGAAAACGGTTTGGGCGTGTTGCAGTTGCTGCCCGTCAACGAAACGGGAAACGACAACTCGCCCTACAACGCAATTTCGTCGGTGGCCCTCGATCCACTAACGATCGAGATCACCGAGGGCAGCATTCCCGAACTCAGCGCCAGGGAGATTTCTGAAGAATTTGAGCGGGCGTTTGAGGGAAAGGAAAAGGGGGGGTGCGTTTTGTATTCCGTTGTCAAACCGCTCAAAATCAAACTTTTGGGAATTGCTTTTGAGCGCTTTTCCGAGGGCTCATGGAGGCGCAATGATACCCGGGCCCGCGCTTTTCGTGCGTGGATGAAGGCAGAGGAGGAGTGGTTGGGGGATTACTGTTTGTTCCGGGTTTTGATGGGGGAGTTTCCCGGGCGGGAGCGCTGGAATACGTGGCCCAAGGGGGTGCAGTCTCCCGCCGGGGCGCGGGATTGGTTGGCGAAGCAATCGTTGGGAGTGCGGAAAGATTGGGAGCGGCGGATGCGCTGCGTGGCCTACATTCAGTGGGTGGCTTGGGCACAGTGGAAGGCGGTCAAAGCGTACGCGGAATCCCGCAATGTGGCCTTGATGGGGGATGTGCCTTTTGGGGTGAGCTACTACAGCGCGGATGTGTTCTCGGCGCCGGAGCTCTTTGACGGGGAATGGTCTTGTGGGGCGCCCCCGGAGCCGGCCTTTCAGCAGGACGCGTTTACGGCTCGTTGGGGCCAGAATTGGGGGGTGCCGCTGTATCGTTGGGAGGCTCTCAAGGCGCGGGATTACGCGTGGTGGCGGCAGCGGGTCCGCAAGGTGCGGGAGGTGTTTCACCTATTTCGCATCGACCATGTCCTCGGGTTTTACCGCGTGTATTCCTTTCCGTGGCGTCCGGAGAGAAATGGGGAGTTCGCCGATTTAACAAAAGAGGAGGCCCTTGACAGGACGGGGGGAAGGTTGCCGCATTTTATCCAAAATGATGACGACACCGAGGAGCATCGGGCTTCGAACAGGGCTCAAGGGGAGATGATTCTGAGGGTGCTCCTTGAAGAGACGGGGGCTTACCGTTTGATTGCGGAGGATTTGGGAACGGTGCCGGATTATGTGCGTCCGAGTCTGCAGTCGATGGATGTTGCGGGATTTAAGGTGCCGATGTGGGAGCTGGATTGGGACACCAGCCTTGTTGCAGGTGGGCATTATCAGCGATTATCGGTGGCGACCTACGCGACGCATGACCATGAGCCGCTGAGGGCGATGTGGGAGCGGTGGATGGCGGTGATTGCTGCCGGCGATTCGGGGCGTTGGGAGGACGCGGAAGCGAGGGACCGCACCTGGTGGGAGGTGAGGCGTCTCGGTCGCTGGGCGGGGTTTGAGGTTCCCCGCATCTTGCCTTTTGCGGAGGTGCACGAAGCGCTCCTCGAAGGATTGCTGGCCAGTGAATCGTGGCTCGCAATCTCAATGATTACCGATTTTTTCGGAAGCACGCAGCGTTTCAATGTGCCTGGGGCTGTGTCCGATTCTAACTGGAGCGAGCGCGTCGAGGTGCCGGTGCGGGAGTGGAGTCGTGTTCCGGAATTGGCGGCGCGTATGGGCCGTTTGCGCCAGGCGCTGGGGCGGAAAGCCCGCTGAGGCGGCGCCTCAGAGGAGGATGTTATCGATGAGCCGGGTGCGGCCGAAAAACACGGCGGCGGCTGCGACGCAGCCCTTGGAGAGGTTTTGCA
The DNA here is from genome assembly GCA_037975925.1 of Verrucomicrobiota bacterium. Lineage (GTDB taxonomy): Bacteria > Verrucomicrobiota > Verrucomicrobiia > Chthoniobacterales > Chthoniobacteraceae > Chth-196. The sequence goes on along the minus strand of JBANFR010000078.1, from coordinate 2,729 downwards.
CGGGCTGAAGTGTCTGGCTGTCGATGAGTTCGATGTAGTCGACGCGTGCGAGCGGTGATTTGGAAATATGGCGCCGGATTTGGCGTTTGAGGGTGGCGGCGTTGGTTTTACCGGTTTGGAATGCGGTTCGAGCCTGGTTGAGTGCGTTGGGGAGAACGACCGCTTGCGCACGCTCCTCGGGTGAAAGGTAGGTATTCCGGGAGGAGAGCGCGAGACCGTCTGCCTCGCGAACGGTGGGGGCGACCACAATCTTTACGGGAAGGTGGAGGTCGCGGACCATGCGTTTGATGACGGCGCACTGCTGGAAGTCTTTCTGACCGAAGACGGCGATCGCTGGTTGGCAGATTTGAAAAAGCTTCAGCACGACGGTGCAGACTCCCCGGAAGTGGCCTGGACGGGAGGTGCCGCACAAGTGGGTGCTGACGCTGGACTCCTCGACCCAGGTCGAGAAGTTGGATGGGTACATGGATTCGGGCTTGGGCGCGAAGAGCAGATCGACGCCGTGGGTGCGGCACAGGGCCTGGTCTTTCGCGAAGGGGCGCGGGTAGCGGGAGAGGTCTTCCTGAGGGCCGAATTGGGTGGGGTTCACAAAAATGGAAGCGACCACGGTGCCTTGGGTGCCGGCCAGCGCGCGGGCCTTCTGGAGGAGGGCGGCGTGTCCCGCATGCAAGGCTCCCATCGTGGGAACCATGACCACGGGGGAGGGGGCCTCCATACAAAGGCGTTGGGTTTGGGGAATAGAGTGAATGGTCTTCATTAAAAGGGGTTTTGGGAGGGATGGGTGAGGCGGTTGGAACGGGGAAGGGCGCTGATCTGCCGGGTCAGTCTGCGAAATTAGCGGAGATTTGCGCGGGCATTTGTGCGGTTTCTTCGCGGCGCGACAGTGTTTGGCGTGGAAGCCTCGGCGCGTGATGAGAGCTATGAGGTGAGCTAATTTCCCGCATTAGTGGCAGCACTAGTTTCGGCTGAGCGGTCTCATTGAGATAACCAATGCGTATTGAGAGACTCATTAGCGGAGATAGCAAATTACATAGAGGGGAGATTCAGTTTGCTGGCAAGTCGTGGAGGGCATGGCGTTAGAACGGGTTCCCTATGCTCTCTAGTCTCGCCAAATCAAGGATGTCTGATTAAGCGTGGAAGTGTTCGGAGGAGGAAAACAACAATGGCCATTCGCGTCGCGCTTCAACATGTCACCCGTTACAGATATGATCGGTTCGTCGCGATCTCCCCGCACGAGGTGAAGCTGCGGCCGGCTCCGCACACGAGGACGCCTATTCTTTCGTATTCGCTCTCGGTGAGCCCCGAGGAGCATTTCGTCAATTGGCAGCAGGATCCGCATGGAAATTTTTGCGCACGTTATGTTTTCCCGAAGGAAGCGAAGGAGCTGACTTTTACGGTGGCCCTGGTGGCGGACATGACGGTCATCAATCCGTTTGATTTTTTTGTCGAAAAATATGCGGAGGTTTTTCCGTTTGAATATCCAGTGGGGTTAAAGACGGAACTGGCGCCGTATTTGAACGCGGAAGTGACTGGGCCTTTGTTGACCCAGTGGATGGAGGAATGGAGGGCCAGTGGACCTCGGCCGGGCGTGAGCACGACGGACTACCTCGTGGAGATCAACCGGCGTCTCAATTCGCAAATCAGGTATTTGGTGCGGATGGAGCCGGGCGTGCAGACGTGTGAGGAAACCCTCACCAAAAGGAGCGGGTCCTGCCGCGACACGGCGTGGTTGCTTGTGCAGATTTTCCGGCACCTCGGTTTGGCTGCCCGGTTTGTGTCCGGCTACCTCATTCAATTGGCGGCGGACATCAAGGCCTTGGATGGCCCGAGTGGGACGGACAAGGACTTCACGGATCTTCATGCTTGGGCGGAGGTGTTTGTGCCTGGGGCGGGTTGGGTCGGGCTGGATCCCACCTCGGGCCTCCTGGCGGGGGAGGGGCATATCCCACTTGCGTGCTCGGCAGTGCCGGGGAATGCGGCCCCCATCCAGGGCATGACGGGTGTCGCAGAGGTGAAATTTGAGTTCGAGATGTCGGTGATTCGGATGCACGAGGACCCGAGGGTGACCAAGCCGTTCTCGGACCTGGAATGGCGGCGGTTGCTGAAGCTGGGCAAAAAAGTGGACGAGGAGCTGTTTGAGCAGGACGTGCGTCTGACGCAGGGAGGCGAACCGACCTTTGTGTCCGCTGACGACATGGATGGACCGGAATGGAATTTTACGGCGCTTTCCCCGGCCAAGCGCAGGCTGGCGGGGGTCTTTGCGAGCCGCTTGAAACAATCCTTCGGTACCGGAGCCATGTACCATTTTGGCCAGGGAAAATGGTACCCGGGCGAACCCCTGCCACGCTGGGCGCTCGGGCTGTATTGGCGGACCGATGACAAGCCGATTTGGAAGGACGACCGACTGGTGGCGGCGGAGGGAAAGGATTATGGTTTTGGCCCGGCTGAGGCGAAGCGCTTTGCCGAAGAGCTGGCTGGGGCGCTCCGGTTGTCTGCGGGTTACGTGATTCCCGCCTACGAGGATGTGTGGGACGCGCTCCGTGAGGAGTCTCAGATCCCGTTGAATGTGGATCCACTGCAATCGGATTTGAGTAAATCGGAGGAGAGGGGGCGTTTGGCGCGGGTGCTGGAGCGCGGGTTGGGGGAGGTGGTCGGCTACGTTTTACCTCTGAAGCCGGAGGAGCGGATCCCCCTGCCTTCGGATATGCCGGGCGGGGTCAAAATTCATG
>JBANFR010000077.1:0-16509 GCA_037975925.1 Verrucomicrobiota bacterium | reverse complement strand
GGGCGGAACTGAATGCCTGCGTGCTCGGGGTCGCCGTCGAGCTTGGTTTCTCCCGAGAGAGCCTTCAGTTCGCTGCGCATTTCGACCAGCGCATAGGCCGGGGCGGGGGCGGGAAGCACGGTGTAGGTGCGTTCCTCGGCGAGCACGGGGGCGTCGGTCGCGCCCTGCCAGTGAATTAACGCCGTGAAGGTGGCCGACTGTGCGTCCGCTTTTTGGGAGATCAGCTTTTGGTGGACGATGTTGCCGCCCTTCATGTGCCAGCGGTCGATGGTCCCGGAGGGCGTTGTCAGTTTGTTCCAGCCTACAAAAAGCCCCCGGTGATGAGGGAACTGCCCTCCGGGTCCCTTGGTGATCGGCACTTTACCGTCGGCATCCAGAACGTGGAGGTAGGGTTTGTACGTGTCCGAAAGTCGTTCGGGGGTGCTGGAGTCGTGGGCGTACTGGTAGCGAACCACGGCTTTGCCATTCCAAAGGACATCGAGGTGGTCACCGGCGGTGTCCTGGAAGCTGAAGCCTTGGGTTTGAGCGAGGGCCGAGGAGGCGGCCAGCACCCAGGGAGCGGCGGCTAGGAGGGGGAGGGGAAACAAACGCATAGTGGTGTTTGGAAAGCTCGGACTAGACACGGAAAAATCCGAGGCAGCCGAGCCCAAAAAGTGCCGCTTAAGCGCTTTTTGTTTCTAAGACAAAGGCCTTTGCCGCCTCCCGGATTTGCTCGCCCACGGAGGCGAGGGCGGTGGCAAATTTGGGGCGAAACCAAGGGAACGCTCCCGTGAGGTCGTGCGTGACCAGGACCTGGCCATCGCAGGCCTTACCCGAGCCAATTCCGATGGTGGGAATGGCCAGCGCCCGGCTGATCCGGGCCGCGGTGTCGGGTGCCACCAATTCGAGGACAATCGCGAAGGCGCCCGCCGCCTCCAGAGCCAGGGCATCCGCGAGGATTTGCTCGGACTCGGAGGGGGTGCGTCCCTTGATTTTGTAGCCCCCCTCTTCGCGGACGCGCTGGGGAAGCATTCCAATGTGTCCCATCACGGGGATGCCTGCCTGCGCAAGTGCGGCGACGCGGTCGGCATGAGAGGCACCGCCCTCGAGTTTGACGGCGTGGGCGCCGGCCTGGAGGAGTTGCCGGGCGGAGGCGAGGGCGGCCTCCGGGTTGCCATAGGTCCCGATGGGGAGGTCGGCCACGATCGGAGTGTGGCTCAGGCCCCGGGCGACGGCCGCGGTGTGGTGAACCATGTCGGAGAGCGTCACGGAGGTGGTGTCGGGGTAGCCGAGCACGACCATCCCCAGGGAGTCGCCGACGAGAATCCAGTCCACGCCGGCCTCTTCGAGAAGTTTGGCGGTCGGATAATCGTAGGCGGTCAGGACCGCGATGCGGGTGCCTGCCGCCTTGGTGGCGGCGGCTCCGGAAGGAGTCATGGAGGGGCTCATTCCGCAGCAGGCTCCCACTGGAGCGGCGAAAGATCCACCGCCGCGGGATCGTCGAGTGACTCCAGAAGGGCGGCGACGGTATGTGTCTGGCCAGGGAGGAGGAGGCCCGGACGGATGTCCGCGAGCGGGGTGAGTACAAAACGGCGAAGGTGAAGTCGCGGGTGCGGAATCACAATTTCCGGGTTCGAGAGGGTGAGATTGCCCACGTACAGGATGTCGAGGTCGATGGTTCGTGGGGCGTTTCTGGGCCGTTTGGAGGGACGCCCAAAAGCCGCCTCAATGCGCTGAAGCGCGTCCAGCAAGGCGATCGGGTGGCCGGAGTATTCCACTTCCACAACCGCGTTGAGGAAACGGGCGGCATCGGGTTCGGTTCCCACCGGATCCGTTTCGTAGAGTTTCGAGGACAGGCAGGGACCCGAAACTCCCGGGATTTGGAGGATGTGCTCCCGCGCGCTTTGGAGGGCCTCGCCGCGATCGCCCAAGTTTGAGCCCAATGCAATTCCGGCACGCATGGCGAGGAGCCTCAACGCAGGCCGAGCACGTCCTGCATGTCGTAGAGACCCGGGGCGCGACCGTGCGCCCAGAGGGCGGCTCGCAGAGCGCCGCGTGCAAAGGTGTCGCGGCTGGAGGCCTTGTGGGTGAGTTCAACTCTTTCGCCCGCAGCCGCGTAGATCACGGTGTGATCGCCCACCACGTCTCCCCCGCGGATGGCGTGGACGCCGATCTCGGACGAAGTGCGTTCTCCGACGATTCCGAAGCGGCCGTGCCGGGTGTCGTTCTGGTAACTCAGCTGACGCACCTCTGCGAGGATCTCAGCGAGGCGCTTGGCCGTGCCGCTGGGCGAATCCTTTTTCATGCGGTGATGCATTTCAACCACCTCCAGATCGAAGGAAGGCCCTAGGATCTCGGTGGCCTTTTGGGTCAGCCAGAAAAGCGTGTTGACCCCGACGCTGTAGTTGGGGGCAAACACGAGGGGAATGTGAATGGCGGCGGCATGGATCGCCTCGATTTGGGCGTCGCTGTGGCCGGTGGTGCCGATGACGAGCGTGGTGCCTGACTGGGTGCAAGCCTCCAGGACCGACTCCAGCACGGCGTGGTGACTAAAATCGATTACGGCCTCGCAGGTAGCGAGGGCGGCTTGAAAGTCATCACCGGCATCGACGGCTGCTCCGACGGTGAGTTCGGGGAAGTCTTGGGCGCAGGAAAGGAGGGCCTGTCCCATACGGCCCCGGGAGCCGTTGATGAGAACGCGGAGAGGTGAACTGCTCATAGGATGCCGACGGTTCGGAGAGAGGCTTCAAGTTTCGTCCAACTGGCCGCCGAGAGGGGAGCCAGAGGGAGGCGGACGTCGGGTTGCATCTGGCCCAAATGGGCGAGCACCGCCTTGGCAGGGACGGGATTGCTCTCGATAAAGAGGTCCTTGAAGAGGGGGTAGAGCTCGTAGTGCCGCTGACGGGCGGTGCCATAATCCCCCTCAAGCGCCGCTTTTACCAAGGCCACGACTCGGGCGGGAACAATGTTGGATGCGACGCTGACGACGCCGATGGCGCCAACGCTCATAAAGGGTAGGGTCAGGGAATCGTCTCCGGAGAGGATTTCAAAGGAAGGCGGAAGAGCGGAGGCGAGTTGGCTCACCCTCTCGACGGAGCCGCCTGCTTCCTTGATGGCGACGATGTTCGGGAATTTTGCCGCCAGGCGAACCACGGTTTCGACGCCGATCTCAATGCCGCAACGGCCCGGGATGCTGTAAAGCATCAGCGGCAGGCGGGTGGATTCCGCGATTTTGGCGAAGTGGAGGAAGAGTCCTTCCTGGGTGGGCTTGTTGTAATAGGGCGCGACCAGGAGCGCGGCGTCCGCTCCGAGCCGTTCCGCTTCCAGGGTGAGGTCCACGGCTTCTGCGGTGGAATTGGACCCGGTGCCGGCGATGACGAGGCACTTTTTATCGGCAAATTGGACCCCGAGTTCGATGACTCTGCAGTGTTCTGCGTGATCCAGAGTGGGAGACTCTCCGGTGGTGCCCACGGGAACGATCCCCGTGATTCCTGCGTCGATTTGGGCCTGAATCAATCGTCCGAAGGAAGCTTCGTCGACTTGATCGTTTTGAAACGGCGTGACCAGAGCCGTGAAGGTGCCTGCAAACATAGAAGGATTGTTTTTATGGGAAGGTCGCCCGGAGGGCAAGTGTGCCTGCGCCGCCCGCACAACGGGCTTTCGCTGCGCGCTGGAGTGGGTTTTCCTCAACCCATGTCCTCTCCGACCCCGCCGGGTGCCCGCGTTCTCACGGTCACTGAACTGACTGCCTCTGTTCGTAAAGTGCTCGAGTCCGCCATCGGCCAGGTGTGCGTGGAGGGGGAGGTGAGTAATTACCGGATGCAGTCCTCGGGGCACCAGTATTTCACCCTCAAGGATGCCCGGAGTCAGATTTCGTGCGTTTGGTTTGCGGGAAGAGCTTCCGTGGCCCGCGGCTCTTTAGCCGAGGGAATGGCGGTGCAAATTCGGGGCAGCCTCACCGTGTACGAGGCCAGGGGCCAATATCAGATCAATGTTTCGAGCGTGACGGCCGGGGGGGCGGGAATTCTTCAGGCAAAATTTGAAGCGCTCAAACAGCGTCTGCTGGCGGAGGGGCTTTTTGCCCGGGAACGGAAGCGGTCTCTGCCGAAGTATCCGCACACGGTGGTGCTGGTGACCTCGCCGACGGGGGCTGCCGTGCAGGACATGCTGCACGTGCTGCAAAGGCGTGCCCCGTGGGTGCGGGTTTTGGTGTGCCCGGTGCGGGTTCAAGGGGAAGGGGCGGCCCAGGAGGTGGCGGAGGCGATCGGTTTCGTCAATCGGGAGTCGGGCAAGGCGTTGCCGGCGGTGGATGTGGTGATTGTGGGCCGGGGCGGAGGGAGCATTGAGGATTTGTGGGCGTTTAATGAGGAGGTGGTCGCGCGGGCCATTTTTGAGTCCGCGCTCCCGGTGGTTTCCGCGGTGGGACACGAGACGGATTTTACCATTGCCGATTTTGTGGCGGACCAAAGGGCGCCGACGCCGAGTGCGGCGGCGGAGATGGTGACGCCCGATGGAGAGGAGTTGGGACGCCATATTCGCCTTCAGGGAGACCGGATCGAAGCACTGCAGCGCGGCCAGATTCGGCGGTGGCGTCAGCGGGTGGAGTTTTTGGAAAAAAGCGCATTGTTTCGCGAGCCTCGCAACCGTCTGGCGGAGGCTGCGCAGCGTTTGGACGGGGCGGCGGAGGCGTTGCGGAGGGGATGGGGGGATTGGCTGCGGAGTCGGGGGCGGCATCTGGAGGCACTGGCGGCCTCGGTGCGATCGCACCGGCCGGACCAGGTGTTAGCCATGAAGCGTCAGGAGGTGCGCGAGTTTGCGGGGCGTCTGGAGCGCGGCACGCAGGAAGGAGTTCGGAATGCGCGACAATCCCTCAAGCGGCTGGGGGATTTGCTCGTTCTCCTTTCCCCGGAGGCGACTTTGGAGAGGGGCTACAGCATCACTCTGGGGCTGGAGGGAGTTGCGGTGCGCTCGGTGCAGGAGGTGTCTCCAGGAACCCGGTTGGTCACCCGGTTGCGGGATGGCACTTTGGAATCTGCGGTGGATGGAGTTCACCCGGCGAAAGAGCCGGTTGCGCCTTTGGATTGAATCGTGGAGCTGAGTTGTTTTTTTTGGGTGGGAAATTCTCCACCCACCAAACTCGACCCCCAAAAAAGTGATGAGTGATTTGATGGAAGTCCCTGTGAGAAAGCAGGGAGACAAGTCGGAAGACGCGCTTTTAAACACGGCCATTTCCGTGGCCGTGGCTCTAGCGGGCACCTTTATGGCGCTCAGTAACGTCAAGGATGGCAACGTGAATCAGGCCATGCAGGACGCGCAGGCGCGCAAGATCAATGCGTGGTCGTATTACCAGGCCAAAAGCACCAAACAGAATTTAGCGGAGGGAACATTGGAACAGCTGCGCAGCCTGCGTGCACTCAGCGCCTCGGCCACCCAAGAGGTCCTCGGGGATTTGGATCGGAAAATTGCGGATTTCTTGCAGAAAGTTGCCAAGTACGAATCGGAGAAGGCTGTCATCAAGACGGAGGCGGAAAGCTGGCAGACCAAGTACGAGGCGCTCAACAAAACCGACGACCAGCTGGATCTTTCCGACGCGGCTCTCTCCGTCGGAATTGCGCTCTCGGGGGTAGCCGCGCTGGTCCAGCGGCGGGCGCTCTTTGTGGTTTCGCTCCTTTTCATCGGTTTTGGGATGGTCATGGGCATGGCCGCATTCCTTGGGCTGCCGCTGGAAGTGCCCTTCCTCAGTCAGTGGCTTTCTTAAGGCGCTCCGCGCATACAAAAAAAACCGGGTCCCTGGGGAAGGAACCCGGTTTTGCCGAAGGGGTGCTTGCGGAAGCAGGTCAGAGGACGGCCTGTTCCTCCGGGGAAAGTTTGGATCGAAACCGCGTCTTGTCGGTGGCCTTCATGAAGGCTTCGTGGGGGGTGACGATTCCTTGCTGGAGGGCATCCCAGATTGCGTCGTCCATGAACTGCATTCCCTCGGATTTGCCCCCGACGATCACGTCCTGGAGCTTTTGGGTGGCCCCCTCGCGGATGATGGCGCTGGCGGCAGGGGTGACCACGAGGATCTCGTTGATGGCTTTCCGGCCCGCTCCATCGGCCTTTTTCATCAGCAACTGAGCGACGACGCCGCGTAGCGAGTTGGAGAGCATCGTCCGGACTTGGGACTGTTGATCGGCAGGAAATACGTCGATGAGGCGGTCGACGGTTTTGCGGGCGTTGTTGGTGTGGAGTGTTCCGAAAACGAGCAGCCCGGTTTCAGCGGCCGTCAGGGCGAGGGAGATCGTTTCCAGGTCGCGCATTTCCCCCACGAGAATGATGTCGGCGTCTTCGCGCAGTGCGGCCTTGAGCGCGACGGGAAAATCCGGGGCGTGCTCGTGAACCTCCCTTTGGGTGATCACCGACTGCTTGTTGGGGTGCACAAATTCGATGGGCTCCTCGATAGTGACGATGTGCCTGGCGAAGTTGGTGTTAATGTAGTCAATCAGCGCGGCGAGGGTGGTGGATTTGCCCGAGCCGGTCGGACCGGTGACGAGCACGATGCCCCCGCGCAGTTTCCCGAACTCCTTCACAACCGGCGGAATCCCGAGTTGGTCGAGAGTCATGATTTTGGTTGGGATGATTCGGAAAACGCACCCGAGTCCATTGCTCTGCTTCAGGTAGTTGCAGCGGAAGCGGGAGGCCTCGTCCATCTGGTAGGCGAAGTCGAGGTCGCCTGACTCGAGGAATTTTTGCCAGCGTTCCGGGCCGGAAATCTCGCTCATCATGTAGGCCATCTCCTCTTCGGTGAGCGGTTCTTCGCGGATGGGAATAATGCCGCCATGTTGGCGGATCTTGGGGGGCGCGCCCTGGGCCATGTGCAGGTCAGACCCGCCGGAACTCACCAGAACCTGAAAAAACTGGTCGATGTAAGCCATAATACGAGGGGGGTAGAGATTCGAAGAGGGGCGTTAGTTGGGCAGCAAGGGGCGGAAGAGATTTTTCTGTTCGCAGCGGGCATACGCTTCCTGCGGCGTGATCAGGCCCTGGTTGACCAATTCCATCAGGGAATCATCCATCAGGCGCATCCCCGATTTACGTCCGGTTTGGATGACTCCCGGCAGCATGAATGTTTTCCCGTCCCGGATCAGGTTGCCGACAGCCGCGTTGTTAGTGAGGATTTCCAGGGCGAGGACGCGACCGGTGCCGTCGGCCCGTGGAACCAGTTGCTGGGAAACGATGCCCCGCAGGGACTCCGACACCATTACGCGGATTTGGTCGCGTTGATCGGAGGGAAACACATCCAGAACGCGGTCGAGAGTGCGTGCCGCATTTCCCGTAGTCAGTGTGCCTAGCACCAGGTGGCCCGTCTCGGATGCGGAAATGGCCAACTGGATGGTCTCCAGGTCGCGCATTTCCCCAACCATGATCACGTCCGGGTCCTCGCGGAGAGCGCCCCGCAGCGCTGCAGCGAAGCTTTTGGTGTGGGTGCGCACTTCCCGCTGAGTCACGTGGCATCCCGCTGAGGGGATGAGGTACTCGATGGGATCCTCCAGAGTAATGATGTGATCGTTGCGTTTGCGGTTAATTTCCTCGATCAGAGCGGCGAGGGTCGTGGATTTACCCGATCCCACCGGTCCGGTCACGAGGACGAGGCCGTTATGGTACTGGGTGAGGGACTGGAGCGAGGCGGGCAGGCCGAGGTCGGCAAGGGTGCGGAGGTGGGGGTGGATGAGCCGGAAGACGAGGTCTACTCCGATGCGTTGGCGGACGACGGAGGAGCGGAAGCGCCCGAAGTCGGTGCCATAGGCAAAGTCGACATCGCCTCTGGAATGGAGTTGGGCGAGTTGGTTCTCGTTGAGAAAGCTTTGGGCGAGGGAGAGGGCTTGTTCGGGGGTGATGGGGAGAGCGTCGGGGAAAATGGGGCAAAGAAGGCCGAAGCGCCGCCAGTAGGGGACGGCACCGGAGCAGAGGTGGAGGTCGGAGGCCTCTGCGGATTGGGCGTACTGGAGGAACTGGTCGATGTGAGTGAGCTCAGTTCCGTTGTAGACGTAGGGCACAACGGTGGGGGAGGGTTCCATGGAGAAAGTGAGTGGTGCAAACGAAGGAAGGTTGTGCAGGGGAGGCGGGCAAGACCGAATATCCGCTCGCAGGCGGGTTTAGGTAAAATTCCTACTGGCGAGCGGAAGGCTCCCGCATTAGCCATCAGGGGTCGGCCGAGGAGCGCCCCGTTGGAGGGGGTGCACTTGCGGTCGGCTGCCGCTCTGATTTGATGCCTCGATCCATCCGTTAAGAATCCGTGTAGAGCCCTCAAGATTCCCTTTTCATGTCGACTGATTTCCCTGCTTCTCAAGGCCTTTCTCCCACGGGCAGCTTTGACCCCGAGCTTCTGAAAGCCGGACAGCGTTTGGCCGGTGTTTTTATCCTCAAGAAGGTGCTCCCTGCCGCGATGGGGGAGTCGCCCATCTGGATTGCCCAGGATGAGGTCGCCGAAAGGGAGGTTTCGTTGCACTTCATTCCGTCGGAGATCGGGACGGACCCGGACGTGTGCGAGGCGATCCGGTCGGAGGTGCGCAGGGGCCGGCAGCTCATCCACCCGAATATCTTGCGGGTGCATGACTTGGCGGACGAACCTGATTTCGCGGCCGTGGTGATGGACTCCTTTGAGGGCCAGTCTTTGGCGCGTTTACTTCAGGAGAATGAGCGAGGTTTCTGGGAGGCCTCGGAGATTCGTCCGTGGGTCGGTTCCATTCTTGAAACGCTAGCCGATGCCCATGGGATAGGGCTGCTGCATCGGGACTTAAATTTGCACGATTTGATTCTCACCCCGGAAGGTCGGGTGATGATTGCGCAGTTTGGGATCAGCCGGGTGGTGGCGGACTCGCTGAGGGAGGCGGGAGTGGCGGATCAGTCTTTTCTTCTGAATACCAGTCCGCAGCAGCTGGACCACGCTTTCCCATCGGTTTCGGACGATGTGTATTCGCTCGGCACGTGCTTGTTTGAAATGCTCACGGGGCGTCCAGTGTTTGAGGGGACGACGCTGGAGGGGAAAATCCGGAGCGAGCGTCCGCCGGAGGTGATGGAGATGCGGCAGCGCTTGGGACGGACAGGGGATTTGTTGTACCCGCGCTGGGAGAAAGTGATCGTCCAATGTCTTTCGAAGAATCCGGCGGAACGTCCACGGTCGATTGTCGAGCTGCAGGAACGTCTTGGCTTTCGCACGTCTGCTCTTCCGGAAATCGACCAAGAGCCCGCTTCGGAACCTGCGGCTACGGAGAAAGCTCCGGTGCGTGCCGGCGCCGCTGCAAAAGAACCGCAGCACCTGGGACTTTCCGATGTTGCTGACGAGGAGCCCATGACCCTCGACTCCGAGGCAAGAGAAACCATGAACCTCGGGCCGCGTCGTCCGATTTTGACGTCCCCGGTGACGCCTTTGGAGCGGGAGCGTCAGGGGCGGGCGAATCTTCTGTTGTGGCTGGCGGTTTTGGGTGGCGCGGGAGTGGCTCTCTGGTTTGGTGGACGGGCGGTCGTGAAACGTTTTTCCGCAAAACCGTTGCCGCCGCCTCCGGTCGAGGCTCCGGCATTGGTGCCCGACAAGAGTGAAGGCCAGTTTGTGGCTCCTGCGGCCCCTGGGACTCCCGCGGAGGTGACCGCTTTGCGTCCCGGGCAGCCCTTGAAACCCAAATCTGGGGAATCGCCAGACTCTGCGGTGCGCGATTCGATTGGTCCGGTGACGTTTGAGCCTCCGTCGCGTCCGGTGACTGCGGTGCCTCGGCCTCCTGCCGACACGGCTCCGACGGTGAACGTGAAGAAAACGGAGGCGCCGAAGCCGGTGCCGACGGAAGTTCCCCCGCCGCCGGCCTCCCCGGTCGTCGACACTCGCTTGGACGACGCGCAGAAGGTGGTGGATGAGGCAAGGGCTCTTCAGGATGCTGCATCGAAGGAGTACGCGCGCCTCAAGTCTCGGAAGGATCCGAATGCGGCGCAGCGTGCGGCCATTGCGAAGGCGAAAAAGGCGAAGGAACAAGCGGATCTCACGCTGGAGGATGCGGAGAAGGCCCTCGATCACCTCATGAAGACGCTGGGCCCCGTGCCCGCGCCGGTTTCCCCGGTTCCCCCGGCCCCGCCGGTGGCGCCGTCGCCGGAAGCGCCTGGAACGCCACCGATCAAGCAGTCGATCAAATCCAAAGGGGCGTCGGAAAACAGCGTGGGCATGTGGTTTGTCCCAGTGGGAGACGTCCAGTTTTCGATCTTTGAAACGAGGGTTCGCGATTACGAGTTGTTTGTGGAGGAAACGGGATACCCCGCGGCGGCGTGGAAAAATCCGGGGATTGAGCAGGGCCCAGATCACCCCGTGGTGAAGGTGAGTTGGAACGATGCGCTTTCTTTTTGCAAATGGCTGACGGATCGGGAGCGGAAGCTCGGTTTGTTGGAGCCGAGCGAGTACTACCGTCTGCCTACGGATCGGGAGTGGAGTAAAGCGGTCGGGCTTCCCGAGGAGCCCGGAAAATCGCCGATGGATCGCGATAACATGATTCAGGGGGTGTTTTCCTGGGGGACCCAGTGGCCGCCGCCCGCGGGGGCAGGAAACTTCACGGGTCAGGAAAGCGGTTCGGACATGGCGATCAAAAGCTACTCGGACCCCTTTCCGTGGACGGCTCCGGTGGGTTCCTTTGACCCGACAGCCAACGGCCTTTATGACCTGAGCGGGAACGTGTGGGAGTGGTGTATGGACACGATTACCAAGCAGTCCCGCTCTCGGGTGTTGCGCGGTGGATCTTGGTACCAGTCGATTCAGGAGGCTTTGTGGTCTGCCTGCCGCTTGAGTGCGGCTCCCGATGTGGAGAAGGAATACTACGGGTTCCGCGTGGTGCGTTCAAAGGATGGCGGGAAGCTGAAGTAGCAAAACGGTCCTCCAAGAGTGCTTTGAAAAATCGGGCTCCCGTCAAAGGGAGCCCTTTTTTTTGGAAGGAGGCGGAAAGGAATCCGCCTGGCCCTCATTGGCCTTTGGCGATGGGAGCGGCCGGAATCTCAGCGGCCTTCTGGTGCAGATGTTTGCCCAGAAAGAGGTCGATACGCGAGTCGAGTTCGGCGCTGCGAAACCCATGGCCGGCTTCCTGCATTTCGATGAGCACCGATTCGACCCCGGCGCGGCGCAGAGCGGCGTCGAGTTCGCGCGCTTGTGAAAGGGGAACCAGGGGGTCCTTGGTTCCATGCGCACTCAAAAAGGGGGCGTCCCCTTTAGACACATACGTGATGGGCGAGGCGGCTTTGGCGACCTCTGGGAGATCCTGAACCCGGCCGCCCAAAAGGAGGGCTTCCGGGTAATTTTTCGTGGTCCGATCCACCGCGCTTTCCTGCTGGACCATGGTGATGAAATTCTGGGGGCCGTAAAAATTGATCACGCACTGGATCTTGCTGGTTTGTCGGGGTGCTGATCCGATTTCGCCTTCCCATTCCGGGGCATCTCCGGTGGTTCCCAAAAGAGAGGCGAGATGGGCTCCAGCCGAGATGCCCCAGACTCCGATGCGCTGGGGGTCTCCGCCGAACTCGGCTGCGTGCTCTTTGATCCAGCGGATGGCTGCTTTGCAGTCGTGCAGTTGTGCCGGCCAGCGGACCTCGTCGGTGAGGCGGTAAGCGATTGATACGCCGATGTATTGCCGGGAAAGAACCAGGCGCGAGAGGTTGGCGGCGCCGCTGGCCTTGTTTCCGGCTTTCCAGCCTCCTCCATGAATAAACACCACGATGGGGAGTTTGGCGGTGGCCCGAGGTGAGGGGAGGTACAGGTCGAGCTTTTGCCGGGGATTCTCGGGTGAGGCGTAGGGGAGATCCTTGCGGATTTCGATCTTATCCGCAGTCGGTGCCGTCGGCGGTTCCGGCGTTTGAGCCGGGCAGACGTTTGCGGCGAGGGTGAAGACAAAGGCGGAGGCGAGGACGGATGCGGGGCGGAGGGAAGGGAGCATGCGTGTTTTGGACATGAGGCGGTGGATTGAGGCTATCCCCCTGTCTGGGGGAATGGGGTAGCCTGTTCCTGCTGTTGAACCCATATCTCTTGCTACTATGCCCAACCCTTGGACTGGAAAAGGTAATCCTTACACTCGAAACGAAGTGGTGGAACGGCTCCGAAACACCCTCAGAAAGGGGGAGCCGATCATCGCCGCCGGGGCGGGCACGGGAATCTCTGCAAAGTTTATCGAGCGCGGCGGGGCCGACCTCTTGATCATCTACAACAGCGGCCGTTTTCGGATGATGGGGCACGGTTCCACGGCCGGTTTGATGGCCTACGGCGATGCGAACGCCATTGCCATGGAGATTGGCGAATACGAGGTGCTGCCTGTGGTGGACGAAATTCCCGTTGTCTGTGGGGTGCATGCTTCGGATCCTCGCCGCCGAATGTGGCATTGGCTCGGGCGGGTGAAGGAAATGGGGTTTTCTGGGGTCAACAATTTCCCCACTCACACGATTGTGGACGGGCATTTCCGGCGTGTGTTGGAAGAAACCGGCATGAGCGTGCAAAAGGAATTTGAGATGGTCGGTCTCGCGCACCGGATGGATTTATTCAGCATCGTGTACGTCGCCACTCCCGAGGAAGCCGTGCAGATGGCCAAGCAGGGGGCGGATGCGATCATCGCCCATGTGGGGACCACGGTGGGGGGATCGATTGGGGTGACCAGTGCAGTGGTTTCGTGGGATCACACCGTGGGGGTCACTCAGGAAATCATCGATGCTGCGCGTAGCGTCAACAAAGACGTGTTTACGCTCACGCATGGCGGCCCGATCAATTCGCCCAAGGACGTCGAGTACATCCTGAGCAAGACCACGGCGGACGGTTTTGTGGGGGCGAGCAGTCTCGAGCGGATGGGGGTGGAAGACTCGCTCACCAGCCTGACCCGGGAGTTTAAGCGGGTTTCATTGAAACGCTCCTAGGGGGCTCTGCCATGGCCCCTGAGTTTTTTCCCTGTTGGGGAGCGCAGGGGCTGACGGCCTTCTCCGAGCTCATCTCTATTTTTAATGAAAACCATTGCCGTCCTCGGGACGTTTGACAGCAAGGGCGCCGAATTGGAGGCGGTTGCGGACATGATCGAGGGGCGCGGCTTTGGCGTGCTGCGGATCGACGTGGGGAGCGGAGTGCCCCAGGTGCGGGTGGATGTCGGAGCCGCCGAAGTGCTGAGCGCCTTGGAAGCCGAGGGGGTGGAGAGCCGCGAGGCCTCGGCCCGCCGGGACCGGGGAGCGTGGGTGGCGCTGATTGCGGAGGCTGCGGGGCGGTATTTGAAGGAGTTGGTGGGCAACCACGCGGTGCACGGGGTGATTTCTCTCGGCGGCGGCGGGGGAACGGCGATTGGGACGGCGGCGATGCGGCCCTTGCCGATCGGCTTCCCCAAGGTGATGGTTTCGACGCTGGCGAGCGGCAATGTGGCGCCCTTTATCGGGACGGTGGACATTGTGATGATTCCCGCGGTGGTGGATGTGGCTGGGCTGAACCGGATTTCGCGGGTGATTTTTGAAAATGCCGCCGGGGCGATTTGCGGGATGGTGGATGCCGCAAAAGGAAGGGAGGCGCGCGGGGCAGAGGCGCGTCCTGTGGTGGTGGCCAGCATGTTCGGGAACACGACGGGTTGTGTGAACGAGGCGCGGCGATGGGTGGAGGCGGCCGGGTTTGAGGTGTTGGTGTTTCATAGCACCGGTCAGGGCGGCAGAGCGATGGAGTCGTTGATTGCGAGCGGGTTGGTGGCGGGTGTGCTGGACGTGACCACCACGGAGTGGGCCGATGAGTGGGTGGGAGGGATCTTGGGTGCGGGGCCGGAGCGTTTGGACGCTGCGGCAAAAGCGGGGGTGCCGGCGGTGGTGGCTCCGGGATGCCTGGACATGGTGAATTTTGGGGAACCCCAGACGGTTCCGGCGCGTTTTGCGGGTCGCGAGTTTTATCAGCACAATCCGCAGGTGACGTTGATGCGGACCAATGCGGAGGAATGCGCCGAGTTGGGGCGGATTTTGGCCGAGAAGGTGAATGCGTCCCGCGGTCCGGTGCGTGTGATGTGGCCCAAGGGAGGGATCAGCGCCCTGAGCGCTCCCGGGCAGCCCTTCTACGATCCGGAGGCGGATGCGGCGCTCTTGGCGGGACTGAAGGCGCATTTGCGGGAGGGGATTGCGGTGGAGGAGATGGATTGCGCAATCAATGATCCGGCTTTTGCTCGAGCGTGTGCGGAGGCGCTGCTGACGAGTCTGAAACGGTAAAACGAGGAAGAGAACGTTGCCTTGGGCCTTCGCGCGCGGAGTCCCCCTGTTGTTCGGGAATCGGCATCCCTTTTTGCGCTTCGGCGGTGGTTTCTGGAGCAAAAAAAAACCCGCGCATCCCTTGGGTGGATGGCGGGTTTTTGATGAAAGCGAGTGAGGGGTGCCTTAGGGCAGCGGTTTCACTTCGACTTTGCGGTAGAGGACTTTGCTTTCGGGGTCGTGCCCTTGAAGAGCGAAGGTGCCGTGGGAAAGCATCCGTCCGGCGAACCCCTTGGGGGGCTGGACCTGATCGGGCTCCGTAAAATCACTGATTACTTTGCCATCCACTTTGGTGGTGATGTGTTTGCCTTCGACGATGACCTCCATGAGGAACCAGCGGTTGTCTTCGACGGGGGCGGTGAAGTTGTCCTGGATCCCGTACAGGCCGGCGGTCTTTTTGGGGTCTTTGTGGGTGTTGTTGACCTGGACTTCATAGCCCTTGGAGGGCCATCCGCTGGGCTGGAATTCGGTGTGGAAATAGACTCCGGAGTTGGCTCCCGGGAAGGTTTGGATCTCGACGCGCAGGTGGAAGTTTTTGAAGTCATGCTTCTGCGTGTCGCCGTCGTAAAAGAGGTGGGAGCGCTTGCCGAACACGGTGAGAACGCCGTTTTCGACGGAAAAGGTGCCGGGGTCCTCATTGGCTTTCCAGCCGTCGAGGTTTTTCCCGTTGAAGAGGGGGATAAAACCGGAGTCATCGGCGGCGAAAAGTGAGGTGGACAGAAGGAGTGATGAGAGGAGTAAACGAGCTTTCATGAAGGTTCAAAGGGTCTGGGTAGCGGTTGCTGGCAGGTCACGACCGGCCCCAAGCGCATTGAGGAGAATCCCCGGGGGGCGGGCTTCTTTGGCTTGAGCTGCGTTTTGCTTTGCGTTGAAGCTTTTCCATGACTCTGAACGACATCGAATCAGTCGACCTTGCGACCCCCAGCGGCCCCATGCGCACGCACGTCTTCCGGCCGCAGGCGCCGGGGCGTTATCCCGGGGTGATTCTGTACTCGGAGATTTTTCAGGTGACGGGGCCGATTCGGCGGACGGCGGCTTATCTGGCCGGACACGGTTTTGTGGTGGCGGTGCCGGAGATTTTCCACGAGTTCGAACCGTTGGGGACGGTGCTGGAGTATGACACGGCCGGAGCGGACCGCGGGAACTGGTGCAAGGTGAATAAGCCGCTTGCGTCCTATGATGCGGATACGCGGGCGGTGATTGATTTTTTGAAGGGGCATCCACAGTGCACGGGGAAGCTGGGTTCTCTGGGGATCTGCATTGGGGGCCACCTGAATTTCCGGTGCTGTTTTGAGCCGGAGATTCTGGCGGGGGTGAGTTTTTACGCGACGGACATCCACAAGCTGGAGAGTCATCCCCGTGGGCTGGGGTTGGGGATGGCCGATGATTCCCTGGAGCGGGCGCGTCGGGGGGCGATTGGCGGGGAGATTCTGATGATTTGGGGGCGGCAGGATCCGCATATTCCCTACGCGGGTCGCCGGCAGGTGCAGGATGCCTTGGAGGAAGCGGGGACCCATTACCAGTGGCTGGAGTGGAACGCGGTGCATGCCTTTTTGAGGGATGAGGGGCCTCGCTACAACCCGGTGCTGGCGCAGCAGAACCTTCAGATTTCGCTGGAGTTGTTCAAACGCAAGCTGGGCGAGGGGGACCGGTCTGCGGCCTCGGCAGGGACAGACAACGCGCGCCATTAGGGGATGTCCGGTTCGAACCCGTCCAACCCGGCGTCGCGTGCCCGAATTCTGGTGATTCGCGGAGGAGCCCTCGGGGACTTTGTGCTGACGCTCCCCGCGTTGGGCCTGCTGCGGGAGGCTTTCCCGGACGCGTGGATCGAGTTGCTCGGCTACCCTCACATCGCGGTGCTCGCAAAGGGCCGGTACTATGTGGACGCGCTCAAATCGATCGAGTACGGGCCGATGGCCGGTTTCTTTGCGCGGAACGGCACGCTGGATCCCGGCTTGTCCGAGTATTTTGCCGGGTTCCAGCAGGTGATCAGCTGCCTGTACGACCCGGATGGCATATTTGAGGCGAATTTGCGGCGGGCCGGTGTGAAGCATTTTTTGGCGGCGTACCGGAAGCCAGCTTCCCGGCACGCGGCGCGCGAATGGGCGGAGCCTCTGGAGAAGTTGGCCCTCTTTTTGGAGCATCCCGAGGCCCGGATCTTTTTGACTCCAGACGATCGCGTTGAGGCCCGCCACTGGCTGGGCCACAACGTGGGTGTGCGTTTGGCGATTCACCCGGGAAGTGGCAGCCCGCGCAAAAACTGGCCCCTCGAGGGTTGGG
>JBANFR010000076.1:0-16850 GCA_037975925.1 Verrucomicrobiota bacterium | reverse complement strand
CATGCCATTTGAGTGGCTTGAGTACCCCAACGTAAGAAACCCGCTGAACAGCGCCTTCCGGGAACCCCATTTTTGAATCTATCTGAGATGCTGAACGCTTAATCCAAAGCCCAATCGACCCGAGCTGCGTCAATAGCAGACGCTTTTTACCCCTAACCTTCGGGTTGGGATTGGAGGAGTTAATTAATCAGCGGGTCCCAAAAGGCAAACACAACCCAGAATACATCCTACTAACACCACACCCAAAATAAATTCGCGACACCAACAAGAAGTTGGTTCCGTCGCCTTCCAAAAGGGGACAAAGGCGATATTCTTCGGAACCACGATTCCGATTTCGTCAAGCGAGGCCTTCTCTCCGAGGGACATCTCACCGGAGTCACGGCGATTGAATATATAGAGGGTTCAGATAGATGTCCTGACAGTCTTGGCCCGGGAACTCGGAGTAATCTTATTAAACCCTCCGATAGGATCATTTGACAACAAAGGGGTCTTTCGACGGAGTTTTACGCTAGGGACACCACAATTGCCCACTCTCATTACGGTGCCGGCATCCAAAGGGACCTGGCCACACTGTCCAATTGATCACAATGATTCTGAGAACCAAACCCCTGTTAGTTCCATGAAAAGAATCGCCTACCTCCTGCATCTGCCGGTATGTTTTTGTATGGCTAATGCCGAACAAGACAAAGTGATTCAAGCTCTCATGGCTCACTTCAAGCTCTGAGGGTGCGCCCAAATCAAGACCCTCAACCATGTCTCCGACTCCCATACCCCTTGACCTGATCTCGGATAGCGAACTGCACACTCTCAACGAGTTGCTTCCTTGGGCCTGTTTCACTGTGGACTCTCGCGGGCGCCGTGTCGGCCGCCCCTTTGCAGAGCACAAACGAAATGAACCCCAGGTCATTCCAGATTTTCGAATTGTGGAACTGAACCAGCGTTTTCCCTTAGTCGGGAAGTCTGTACTGGAGTTGGGATGCTTTGAGGGGGTTCACACAATTGGTCTGTGCCAGCACGGAGCTCTTGTCACTGCCATAGACGGCAGGGTGGAGCACGTCGTAAAAACGCAGACACGCTGCGCACTCTACGGGTACCATCCTGAGGTTTATTGTTTGGATCTTGAGGGCCCCGAAATTTCGAAATTACCTGAATTCGATATCCTCCATCATGTCGGAGTCTTATACCACCTCACCGACCCTGTGGGTCACCTGCGTTCGGTCTTACAGCGTACCCGGGAGGCGGTCTTGCTCGATACCCATGTGGCCCGTTCTGGGGAAATCACTCACCGCTATGAGAGTTACGGAGCCTCTTATCCGGTACGATTGTACCGGGAAGGAGGCAGAACTGATCCCTTCTCAGGTCTACGCGAACACGCAAAGTGGCTTCTCCACGAAGATATCTCCAGAATTTTAGCGAACGAGGGCTTCTCGAACATTCAAGAGTTGGCCGTCGAAGAGCAGCGGAACGGTTTGAGGGTCTGCTTATTCGCACAGAGGTAATCTTGAGGAGTTGAACATGGAATCGGCAGTTCCCCACTCGCGGTGATTGAGGGAGGGCCTTATACCAAGCCAAGCCGTAAGCGCTAAACGTTCCCTTCTTCGGGGACACGGCTTAAATAGACGAGTCTGAGTGCCGATAACTGGGGGACTCGTCTCATTTCAGAGCTGCCCCCATCGGGGAAGCTCCCGTGCACGCCTTCTCTACGACCCCGGCCGCACCAAGGAGTTTAGGGGCGCCTTCCGCTTTGGGAGGATCGGATTCTCCGCGCAAAATAAGCGATTGCCCCTTATGGTCGGCGGAATTTGCAAACCTCTTCACCAAAGAAGCCAACAAATTGACATCATTGAGTTGAACATAGTCCTTCTCCTCGGCGGTTTTTCTTGTGTAGCTTTCGAGATGATATGCCCAGTGCTGGGAGTTCAACACAACATTAACATACCCAGCCATAAAACAACGAAGATTGTATTCTACATCCTCAAAGCAATCCCTGTAGAGCTCATTTAATCCGCCAACTTTTTCAAAGACCTCAAGAGAGCTAAGGCACAGAGCGAAGGTATTTCCAATGACCAAACTATCCGGAATCTGCACCTCATAAGGATTTGCAAACAGGTTCAGATGGCCAACGTGTCTCAATTGTCCATTCTTCCACACACACAAAAACTGTCCATCATGCTGAATTCTGCCATTGCCGTAAAGCAATCGGCAACCGACCGTACCAAATCGTTGAGGGTTATCTTGCATCAGACGAACCATCTGATCCACCACATCCCCTTGAACTAATACATCATTGTTACAAAACAGAACCAATTCACAGCCAGGATCCAGGTGATTGCGAATTATATCATTATTCAAAGAGGCAAAGTTATAGTAACCATACTTCACCACCTTATATTGATGTGATCCAAAATTCTCAGCGAGGTACGACCGGATCTTTCTCTCAATCAGCTGATTGCAGCCATTGTAGGCGAGGTATATCTTATACTCGGTCTTCACGCTGACGCGCAGAGCCGCAAGACAGCGCAAAAGAACTTCGGGCGTGTCTCCGCTAAGGATGATAATGGCGAGCTTCATCTCGATATCGACTGGTTCACCCCGTATCGGTTCGGAGATGGGGTATTCGGAAGCTTAGGCAGAAGGTATTTCTGCATAAGCTTTATCACCCAAACGAATCCGCAACTGCAGGCGTCTGTCGTCGATTTCGCCCGAACTCCTGCTATTTTCAAGAAGAGAACTCGGCGCAGGTTGGCAAATGCCTTCCACACAGAGCGCCAGAACTCTCACCGGGAGCAGCCTCGGGAGTTGATGGCGAACTCCAGAAGACAGCGGCGTTGAGCGGCCGAGTTCGTCCTTTTCGAATTAAACGAGGATGGGCCGGATCACCTTTCCGTGCACGTCCGTGAGACGGAAGTCCCGCCCTTGGAACCGGGTGACCAACTTGAGGTGATTCACCCCGAGGAGGTGCAGCATTGTTGCGTGCAGGTCATGCACATCCACTGGATTCTCCACCGCCTGATATCCGAGCTCATCAGTTGCCCCGTACGAAATTCCGGGTTTGATCCCGCCTC
Source organism: Verrucomicrobiota bacterium (assembly GCA_037975925.1). GTDB lineage: Bacteria > Verrucomicrobiota > Verrucomicrobiia > Chthoniobacterales > Chthoniobacteraceae > Chth-196. The sequence goes on along the minus strand of JBANFR010000076.1, from coordinate 13,785 downwards.
CGGCAAGCCAAACGCTGAATCCGTGATTGTGATGGTCACGGCCGCTCCCCCCCTGACTCATCGGGGTCCGCCCAAACTCGCCAGCCCATACAATCAGCGTCTCTTCCAACATCCCCCTCTGTTTGAGATCCGTGATGAGCGCCATGCATGCACGATCGATTTCGGCAGCCTTGAATTCGATGCCCTCTTTCACTCCGCCGTGGTGGTCCCAATCTTTGTGGTAAAGCTGGATAAAACGCACGCCACGCTCGGCCAAGCGTCTCGCCAACAGGCAATTGGAGGCGAAACTACCGTCGCCCGGAGCACAGCCGTAGAGATCGAGGACGCTTTGAGGCTCTTTAGAAAGATCCATCAACTCGGGCACGCTCGCCTGCATGAGGAATGCCATTTCGTACTGTGCGATTCGGGCAGAAATTTCCGGATCCTCCACATGGGTATCGTGGTGTTTGTTGAGGTTGTTCACCGCACGCACAACGTCCTCTTGCTGGGAGGCAGACACCCCCGGGGGGGTGGTCAGGTAGAGCACAGGGTCGCCTTTCCCGCGAAGGTGGACCCCTTGAAAACGGCTGGGAAGGTAACCCGCGGCCCACTGCCGCGCCGCGATAGGCTGGTTCTGCCCTCCTTTTCCCTTCGAGGTCAAAACCACAAATCCGGGGAGGTCCGTCGAGTCGCTGCCCAAGCCGTAAGTCACCCACGAGCCCATGGATGGCCGGCCCGCGATCTGCGAACCCGTATTCATAAACATGTGGGCTGGATCATGATTGATCGCCTCCGTGTGAAGGGATCGAACGATACAGATCTCATCTGCGACAGAACCGAGCTGCGGAAAGAGCTCACAAATTTCGGCGCCACTTTTGCCAAACCGTTTGAACGCATGCTGCGGGCCGAAACATTTGAGAGCTTGGCCCTGGAGCTGAGCGATTTGTTTTCCCTTCGTCATGCTCTCCGGCATGGGCTCCCCGTGCATTGCGGCCAGCTTGGGTTTGTAATCCAGCGTCTCCAGATGGGAGGGCCCTCCGGCCATCGTCAAATAAATGACCCGCTTCGCCTTTCTCGGATAGTGGAGAGGATTGATGACACCCGGCCACTTTTCCTGTTTCGATGCAGCGAAGGCACTCGCCTGAGGCTGCATGAGTTGGGCTAGAGCCATGGCACCCACACCCGCAGAAGTTCGCCCCAGAAAAGCCCGGCGTGTGGATTGCTGCTGCCGGAACTGAAAAAATTCTTCGTGGAGATTCATAAGTCAGGAACGCGTTACGGTTTCATGCAGGTTAAGAAGCACCCGGGCCAAACTGGTCCAAGCCGCCAATTCGGTGCTCGTAATATCCGTGGGAGCAGGGGCCAACCCCACGGCTAGGAGTGGTTGGGTGGCCTCTGGCTTGGCCTGAAATTCCCCACGGTGCTTCAGAAGGAGCGCGCGGAGCTCGGCACTCTCCTGAGGGTTGGGGGTACGCTGGAGAACCACTTGGAAAGCCCAATTGAGACGATCTTCATCGGTACGTCCTCCCTGGCGGAGCACACGGGCCGCGAGGCTGCGAGCAGCCTCCACGTAGGTCGGGTCATTCAGGAGTACCAGCGCCTGCTGTGGGATGTTGGAACGACTGCGCTCCGCAGAGCATTCCTCCCGAGTTGGAGCGTCAAACGCGAGCATACTCGGATGGAGGTAGGAACGCTGCCACCAGGTGTAAAGCCCACGACGGTACTGGGATTCGCCCTGATCGTTAACATAAACCCTCGCCGGGAAGTTCAAGTTCTCCCAGTACCCCTCTGGTTGGTAGGGTTTTACACTAGGCCCACCCACCTTGAGGGAAAGCAAGCCGGCCACGCTGAGGGCATTATCGCGGACTAACTCTGCGTCCGCTCGCCAGCGACTCTGCCTGGCCAGCTCACGGTTATACGGATCCTTCGCCAACTGGTCCTTGGGAACCGCCGAGACCTGTCGGTATGCATGACTGGTCGTCATCAACCGGACCATGTGTTTCACATCCCAACCACTGTCCATGAACTCCACCGCGAGCCAGTCCAAGAGATCACTGTGGAGAGGGGGTTCCCCCTGAGCGCCGAAATCATCCAGCACCTTACTGAGCCCCATTCCAAAAAAATGCTTCCAAAGACGGTTCACAAAAACCCTGGCGGTCAGCGGATTCGAGCGGGCAACCAACCAGTCCGCCAAGTCGAGACGGTTCAATCTCCGCCCTTCCACCGCAGGTTGTGGCAAGAAGTGCAGCACGGCGGGCTGGACAACCTCGCCGCTTTCGTTCTGCCAGTCCCCTCTCGGCAAAATACGCACCGTCCTCATCTGGTCGGTGTGAACAGATACGAGACAGTGCGGAAGGCTCTTCTCGTAATCTTCCCTCGCCTTCTGTGTCGCTGCGATTTCATTCCGGAGCGGCGCAAATTGCGCTGCCACACTGCGAAAATGCTTGGCCAGCAACGCCTGTTGGGCCGCGGACCGCTTCTCGCGTGCCAACTTGACGGCTGTCAGGACATCCGCAGGAAATTGAACATTGGGCGAGCGAATGGGAGTCGGTGCCTGAGTGGCTGCGATGCGAAACTTTCCGAGCAGCTGCCGCTCCCCTGCGGTCTGCTTCAAGACCAACGTGATGGTTTTTTCCCCAGCCAGAGGCGTCGCCAGTTCGAGATACAAAAACTGGTCCACGCCTGACTTCCCAAGCACCCCCCACCCCTTCTGAACACCCCGCGCCTTATCATCAATCGCCGCCCTAGCGGGTTGCCCCTTCTGCTCAAAACTGGCAGACGCCTCGGCTATCTTGAGCACCTCAGCCCCTTCTTTCAGGGTAACTTGGGTGAGAATGAAGTTCCCCGAATCCGACAAGCCGGGTCCCTTGGTGGGAATGCGCTCGCTCGCCAGCGCCTCCAACCTCAGGCCGTTCATCTCTCCGGCAGGCATCTTCACGGTAATTGTATACGTGTCAGACGCCGGGACCTTCCCCTCGGCGAAAGAAACATTCACAACCCCGTCATCCTGAATCTCAAATTGAGAGCCCTTCCCGCCTTGAACCTTGAGAGGAACCAACGGAGTCCACGCAACGTCGGTCGGGCCATTCATGAGTGATTGCTCCCATTGCGCCTGATCCTGCGCTCGTTGGGGAGAGGAGGCCTTGAGTTCCTCCTGGAGAATCCCGATACGGTCGTCCATTGCCTTCAATTTGGCCGCCTCTTCGACGGAGGGAACAGCCAAGCCTTCCTCTCTTTTGCCAATCACTCCCTCCCTAATATCGGCAAAAAAGGCGCCCATGGTGTAAAAATCCCGAGTCGAAATGGGATCAAACTTGTGATCATGACACTGAGCGCAGCCTAGAGTCTGCCCCAGCCAAACCGTTCCAACCGCGCGCACCCGATCAGTCAGCATACGAGACTCGTAATCTTTCGGCTGCGCCCCTCCCTCCTCTGTGGACAATACAAGCCGGTTGAACCCCGAAGCGACTTTCTGCTCTAGAGTGCTTCCCGGCAAGAGGTCCCCCGCCAGTTGTTCACGAGTAAACTGATCAAAACGTTTGTTTTCGTTAAATGAACGAATGACGTAGTCCCGGTAGGGCCACACATTGCGAGGATTGTCGGAGTGGTAACCAATCGTGTCGGCAAAACGCACCACATCGAGCCAAGGAATGGCCATCCGCTCCCCGTAGTGCGGAGAGGCCATGAGCCGATCCACTAGTCTTTCATAGGATCCCGGGGATTTGTCCTTCTCAAAAGCGAGCACCTCCTCAGGCGAGGGAGGGAGGCCGAGGAGATCCGAATACAGACGGCGAATGAGAACACGCCGCTCCGCCTCCGGAGCAGGCGAAAGCCCAACCTGAGAAAGACGACGACGAATCAGGGCGTCCACTGGATGCGCCCCAGACGGGGTTGCGACCTTCACCGGAGGAACATACGACCAATGCTCCTCATACGGGGCACCCTGCTTGATCCACTCGTCCAACAACGCTTTCTGTTCCGCCGTTAGGCGCTTACCCTCCTTCGGCGGCGGCATCACCTCCTCGGAATCCTGGGAATAGATGCGCCGATGCAATTCGCTGGCCCGGAAATCCCCGGGCACCACCGCCCGAACGCCGTCTTTTTCCGCAATCGCGTCATCCCTCACATCCAATCGCCGATCTCCCTTCCGAGACTTTTGATCGAAACCGTGACAGTGGAAGCAGTTGTCGGAAAGAATGGGGCGGATATCCCTGTTGAAGCGAATCTCTCGGGATGCAGCATCTCCTTTCGCGGGCTCTGCAAAACTGCATTCAACAAACAGGAGGGGCACAAACAGCCCCAAGAGAGGCCACGGGGTTCGGGAGGACGAAAAGAGGGGCATCATTGTACGTGAATCCACGGATCAACTAGTTTCTTTGGCGCAAACAAAAAGGTCTTTTGAGATAAAACATGGAGCAATAGTGCCAATCACAGATTGGTTCGAAAAACTCCCGCCCATGCCGGAGGTTGCCAAAAATCTCCGACTCTCTCACAGGGTCACAAAAAAAAGGGCCATCCCCTGTCGAGGGGATGGCCTATCGGAATTTCACTCAACCGAACACCCCCATGTTAAGGGGGAACAGAAGGCGACTCCCTATTGTCCCGCCTCCGCAGGAGCACTCGGGGCTGAGGACTCGGTCACAGTGAAGGTGAGTTTCCCCTCCTTCTCAACCACCTTGGCGACGTCTCCCGCCTTCAATCCGCCACGCAGGATTTCCTCAGCCATTGGGTCCTCGAGGTAACGCTCCACCGCACGGCGCATCGGCCTCGCGCCGTAGGTGGGATCATACCCCTTTTCGATGAGCAAGTCTTTGGCAGACTGATCGAGTTCGATCGTAATCTCCTTGTTTTTGATGCGCTTGGCCACCTTCTCGATTTCCAGATCCACAATCTGCTGCAACTCCTTCTTCGCCAGTGTGTGAAACACGATCAAGTCATCCAGACGGTTGACGAACTCCGGCTTCAGCACCCGCTTCGCCTCCTCCAAAATCTTGTCGCGCATCACATCGTAGTTGGTGTCATCGCGTTGAGCGGCTCCAAAGCCCATCGTGCCCTGCTTCTTGATCAATTCAGCACCAATGTTGGAGGTGAGAATGATGATCGTGTTTCGAAAATCGATCTTTCGGCCCAACGAGTCTGTGATTTTCCCCTCCTCCAAAATTTGGAGCAGCAAATGCATCACGTCCGGATGGGCCTTTTCGATCTCGTCAAACAGCACCACGGAATAGGGTCGCCTGCGCACCGCCTCGGACAATTGGCCACCCTCCTCGTGCCCCACATAGCCTGGAGGCGAGCCGATGAGGCGTGAGGACGTGAATTTTTCCATGTACTCTGACATGTCGATCTGAATCAGCGCATCCCGATCCCCAAACATGAAGTCCGCGAGACACTGGGCTAGGAACGTCTTTCCCACACCCGTTGGACCTAGGAAAATAAAGGACCCGATCGGACGCTGGGGATCTTTCAGGTCGGCTCTAGACCGACGCAGCGCCTTGGAGATGGCAACCACCGCCTCCTCTTGCCCAATCACCCGGGATTTCAACTCCTCCTCCATCCGCAGGAGCTTGGCGGTCTCCGCCTGCTCCATCCGACTCAAAGGCACGCCGGTCCACTTCGACACGACATGCATGATGTCGTCTTCGGTCACGACCACCTCGCGCTCCTCCCGCTGTTCGCGCCATTGAGTCAGGATACCCTCCAGTTTCTCCTTCGTGTGCTTCTCGGTGTCGCGCAATGCCGCCGCCTTTTCGAAATCTTGCGCCTTGATTGCCCCCTCCTTCTGCGCGCGGATATCCTCAATCTCCTTCTCGATTTCTTTGACATCGGGCGGCCTGGTCATCGATGCGATACGCGCCCTTGCACCCGACTCATCCATCAAGTCGATTGCCTTGTCCGGAAGGAAACGTCCCGTCAAATAACGATCCGAGAGACGCGCGGCCGCCTCCAAAGCACCCTCGGTGTAGCGGGCCTTGTGGTGGGCCTCATATTTTCCGCGCAAACCCTTTAGGATCTGGATGGCCTGCTCCACGGAGGGTGCCTCCACCTTGACCTGCTGGAAACGGCGCTCCAGCGCTGAATCCTTCTCTATGTATTTCCGGAACTCATTGAGAGTGGTCGCCCCCACACACTGAAGCTCTCCGCGGCTCAGGGCGGGTTTGATGATGTTTGAGGCATCCATTGCCCCTTCTGCGGAACCCGCGCCGACGATAGTGTGCAACTCGTCGATAAAGAGTATCACGTTTTTGGTCCTGCGGATCTCGTCCATCACCGCCTTGATTCGCTCCTCGAATTGGCCCCGGTACTTCGTGCCTGCCACCATGAGCGCCAAATCTAGGGTGATTACCTTCTTGTCCCGGAGAATTTCCGGCACGTTTCCCGTCGAAATCTCCTGCGCCAATCCCTCCACGATTGCCGTCTTCCCAACCCCGGCTTCACCGATCAAGACCGGGTTGTTTTTTGTGCGCCGGCACAGGACCTGAATCACACGCTCAATTTCGCTTTCACGGCCGATCACCGGATCAATCTCGCCCTTCCGAGCCATCTCCGTGAGATCCCGCCCGAACGCCCTCAGGGCAGGCGTCTTGGAATCTTTTTTAGGCGCACCGCCCGAAACGGACTCACTTTGGGCCGAGGGGGGAACCTCCCCCTCGCCCTCCTGCGGAGTAAAATTCGGGTCAAGCTCCTTCAAGATCTCGTTGCGCGTCCTCTCGATATCGATCTCGAGGTTTTTTAAAACGCGGGCGGCCACTCCCTCACCCTCCCGGAGAAGACCAAGAAGAATGTGCTCCGTCCCCACATACGAGTGATTCAGAGACTTAGCCTCTTTTCCCGCGAGGGCCAAAACCTTCTTCACACGAGGGGTGTAGGGGATGTTTCCGACCATTTTGGTCTCCGGCCCGGAGCCAACCTGCTTTTCGACCTCACTGCGCACCGTCTCAAGGTCCAGGCCCATCTTTTGGAGAACATTCACGGCCACGCCCTGCCCCAGCTTGATTAACCCGAGCAGGAGATGCTCCGTGCCCACGTAATTGTGATTAAACCGGTCTGCTTCCTTGCGGGCCAAGGCCAGAACCTGCTGCGCGCGGGGTGTGAAGTTATTCATCATAGCTCGGGTTATCTCAGGAGTGATTCAAACTCAGCACAACGGCAACTGGAGCACCCTCCAATCGGATATGCCTGACTTAAGATGGACCGACCCGACCTTTGGCGCAAGTCGCGGAACGGGGGAAACTTTGAGGAAAGACTCCCCACCAACCTTCCCCACCAAAAGAGCTCTGGGGAGGAGGAAAACGCAACGCCTCACCCGACGCCGTTCTGGAGCTCCTAGCGAGTCACACCCCGCTGACTGGTCCTGAGAAATGCAACCAATCGATTCACAACCTCACTCTCCGGAAACTCAGCATCCAAGCGCTCGATCGACTGCCGCAAATTGAGGTCACTCCGATACACAATTCGGTACGCCTCCTTCAGTACCCGCTGATCTTCCGAAGCGAAACCGTGACGCTCCAACCCGACTCGGTTCAACCCCCGCACCTGAGCCGGATTTCCGTCCGCAATCATGTAGGGCGGCACATCCTGGACAATTTTGGAGCACCCTCCCGTCATCACAAATGAGCCAATGCGGCAAAATTGATGAACGGCCGTCAGGCCACCGATCACCACGTGGTCACCTACCTCCACATGTCCTGCGATGGTTCCGTTGTTGGAGAAGATGACGTGGTCCCCCACCGTGCAATCGTGAGCGACATGGCTGTAGGCAAGAAAATGCCCACCGCTACCAATCCGGGTGAAGGAACCTGGCGCGGTACCCCGGTTCACCGTGACAAACTCTCGGAAGGTGTTTTTTTCCCCAACGGAAAGGTGGGTGGGCTCTCCCGAGTACTTCAGATCCTGCGTCTGCTGGCCTATCGAAGCGTAGGAAAAAAAACGGTTTTCGGCCCCAAAAACACTGGGTCCCATGAGAGTCACATGATGCTGGAGCCAACAGTTTTCCCCCAAAACCACTCCGGGTCCCACCACGCAGTAGGGGCCCACTTCGCATCCAGAACCCAGCACTGCACTGGGATCCACAATGGCCGTCGGATGGATCTTTGAGCCACTCACCGGTCCACGAGTCCAAACATGAGTTCCGCTTCCGAGACGACCTCCTGGTTCACCAGGCAGCGTCCCCGAGCCTTTGCCACATTGCGCTTCTGCTGAGTGAGCTCTACTTCGATGAAGAGAGTGTCTCCGGGCACCACGGGCTTCCGGAATTTTACGCCGTCCGCGCTCATAAAATAACCGATTCGACCAGCATTCCCAGGCTTATTGAGCATCAGGATGCTGCCCACTTGAGCCATAGCCTCCAGCTGGAGCACTCCCGGCATGATCGGCTGCCCGGGAAAGTGTCCCTGGAAGAAGGGTTCATTGATAGTCACCGACTTGACTCCCGTACAGTGGGTTTCCCCCTCCAAACTCACCACGCGGTCCACCATCAGAAATGGGTAACGATGGGGCAGCAGCTTCATGACATCGTTGATGTCCATCACGGCGCCGCCCTTGGGCGTCACCGCCGGGGGCACCATGGCCATCGCTTTGCCAAACTGACGCGCGACAGCGCGGGTCAATTCGGCGTTTGGACCGTGGCCGGGTTTCACAGCAATCACATGGCCCTTGATTGGACGCCCAAAGAGAGCGAGGTCACCGATAATATCCAACACTTTGTGCCGAACGAACTCGTCGGGGAAGCGGAGGGGTTCACGGCTGAGAACGGAGTCGCCCTTCACCACGACCGCATTTTCAAGACTGCCCCCCTTGATGAGCCCCTTGTCCAGAAGGGGCTTTACGTCCTCATAATAAACGAAGGTGCGCGCAGGCGAAATTTCCTTCTCGTAAACTGCCGGAGTCACCTCCGTTGAAAAATACTGTGTAAAACGTCCCTCGGGACCGACATTGGTGCAGGAAATTTTGAATCCGTTGTACGGGAGGAGAGTCATCAGAGAGCCGCCAGAGGTCTCGATGTGGATGGGTTCGGCGACCTCGAAGACGGGTTTCGGGGCGTCCTGTGCCACCACCCCGGCTTGACGAATGAGCTGCACGTAGAGGGATGCACTTCCATCGCCGATCGGAGGCTCATTGGCATCCATCTCGATCAGGGCATTGTCCACGCCCAACCCGGACAGAGCGGAAAGGACGTGCTCGACGGTGTGAACCTTCATGCTGCCATCCCCCAGCGTGGTGGCGCGCTCCACGGTTTTCACCAAGGCGATGCTGGCGTCCATCGTGGGTTGATCCGGAAGGTCGAGGCGGCGGAATTTACGCCCGTGTCCGGGAGGAGCCGGGTGGAGAGTGAGGGTCACCTTTTCTCCGGTGTGCAAGGAACAACCGCTGAGCGAAGCGCTCGCGGCCAGCGTGTGTTGAAGGGTGGTCATCGGCGAGGGCGTTATGGAGGAGTCCGACGGCGCGGACAAGCGCTCTTCGCATTCGGGGGCAAAGAGGGGTGCCTTGCTTCCCCGCCCCCCCCTGCGTATATCGAGGCCATGATTGACTACATGCAGAAAGGCGGCCCCCTCATGTGGCTGCTTCTTTTTTGCAGCGTGCTGGCTGGAGCCGTTTTTTTAGAGCGGCTTCTTTTTTTTCACCAAGTGTCTGTGCGGGTCGGCGAAATCCTCAGCGGTCTTGCAAACTTGATTCGCCACCAGCGTTGGGCGGAGGCGCAGATGGAGTGCGCCGCCGTCTCCACGCCCGTAACGAGGGTTCTTCACGCGGCGGTACTGCGTCACAGTGCGCCGAGGGAAGAACTGCAGTCGATTGTGCAGGAAGCGGGCCAACTGGAGGTGCCGAGGCTGGAAAGACGACTACCGATGCTGGCGGCCATTGGATTGGGGGGGCCGTTGATTGGATTGCTGGGCACGGTGATCGGGATGATCGAAGTGTTTGGGAACGTGTCCTCGCAGAGCGGGTTCGCGAGCTCCTCTGATATTGCCAGCGGAATTTATCAAAGCCTCCTGACGACTGCTGCGGGCTTGGTGGTGGCGATCCCTTCTGCACTTGGCTACGTGTACCTTTCAGCAAGAGTGAACGCTCTCATGCATGACATTGAACGGGCGGGTATCGAGGTGGTGAATCTCATCACTGCCCACCGCTCAGCCGGTAGGATCATCGAGTTTGAGCCATCAAACCGAGCCTCCCTAGGCCCCTCGGAGTGAGGCAAAGCCGCCGTGAAACTCACCCGTCATCTCCACGTGCGGCTGGAGCTGTTCTGCATCCTGCCTCTAGTCAACGTCCTGTTTCTGGCGCTCATGCTTTTTACGCTCAGTTCCCGTTTCACCCTCCAACCCGGCCTCAACCTCAGACTCCCCAACTCCACTTTCACGCTCGAACCGCCAGTGCATCCCCTCGTTGTAACGGTGACTGCCGCTCCCGTTCCGACGATTTATTTTCGGGACGAAAAGGTGACCATTGAAAAACTCCAGGAACTTCTCCAAGGCAGCCAGCTTTCCGGAAGACAAATCATCCTCAGAGCCGATCGAGACACGCCTTACGACCGGATCAACGAAATCGCGCAAATAGCTCTTCGGAAGGGCTTTCGGGTTGCCCTAGCATTTGCCGCCGAGGCGACTCCCGGGAAGGGCAACTGATTCTGGTCATGCCCCAAACAGGCGAGCTCACCTTCTTCTGGCGCCGTGAACCGTGGCTCTCGGCGTCTTTGCTGAAAAGTGTCTCCATCTCTACCTTGGTCCATCTCCTGGTTTTTCTGATCTTCAAAATCGATCCCTCCGACAAGAGCACCAGCCCATCCCCCGCACCGGAGATTCTTGTTCTCTCCGACAAGATCCCCGAGCACCGGCCCCTACTGGACTGGTTGCAGTCGGAGTCCCCGACGGGAGCCCTTGCACATCGACTCTTGCCCCCATCCGAGCATGCCCGCGTCGCCTACCGCGATTTTTTCCAAGCAGCACCGCTCCCCGTTCGAACGCCGCCGCGATGGATCCCGCCGGCTCCCCTGCCCTTTCCCAAATTCCTTCCCCCAGCTCCGATCGCCCCGTCGAGCGCGTCCTACTTCCCGGGAAATCTCGTCTTGAGTCCAGAGCTCCTGAGGCGCCTGGGCCCGAAGGAACCCGTCCCCTCGACGCCCCTACGCCAGATTCTGCTTCCCGTGTCTTTTCTCGTCGGTGTTCGAGATCGAGGTGAGGTGGCTTTCCTGACGCTGAAGCGATCCAGCGGCGAGGAAAGTGCAGATTCTGTTGCGGAGGCATATTTGAGAAAACTCCAGTTCGAACCCAGCTCCACTCCCGTAGAATGGGGAACGATCACGCTGTACTGGCCCACCCCTTCAACCGCTCTTAAGCAGCCTTGATTCCCGTTAGCCTGTACAAGCTGATTTTTGTATCCCTCGGCACTCTGTTGGGATCCTTACTCCTGTGGTGGCTTCTGGAGGACTGGATTCGAGTCCGGCGAGAGAATCTTCCCCTCCAAAAAACGAGACGTTGCCGTCTATGTTTTTTCGAGTTCCAGGGTTCTCCTATCGAGAAAGACATCCACTGTCCCCGATGTGGATCGCCCACAGGTCCAGAAAAATTCCCCCGATATTAGCTTCGTTTGTGAACGCCTTGCGCGCGGTTCTCTAAGTTTCGCTTCTTCAAGGAAGCTCCTCTGAGGAAGAAATTTGGCAACCGCCAATTCTTCAGGGACTTCCAACACCTCAATTACTCGGCAATCGGCCCTTGCCGGGAACAAGCGAGGGCGAGTTAAATAGTGCGCACTCCGGATGAGCATCCACCCTGACACAGCCATCGAAGCCTGCACTCAATGCGGACAACTGCTTGACCTGCGCGAGATGGCCCCTTTGACCGTGGCCGCTTGCCCGGTTTGTACCACCCCAACAACCGTCCACCAGGAACTGGGTCCCTACTTACTCGAGCGCCTCCTCTCCGATGGCGGGCTTGGGGCGGTGTACCTCGCCAAGGACACCCAAACCGATCGGCCCGTCGCCCTCAAAGTTCTGCGCCAGTCGTGGAGCCAAGATGCGGCCGTCACGTCGCGCTTTGAGCGGGAAGCCAATCTCGCCGCCCGCGTGAGGCACCCCAACGTCGCTCGCGTCTACGGCTCAGGAACCGCCAAGGGCGTGTTTTACATCGCGATGGAATTGGTTCCGGACGGTTCCCTTGAGAGCTGGATGGAAACCACGGGCCCCCTCCCTGAGAAGGAGGTTTTGGAGATGGCTTTCCAGGTCACTCTCGGCCTCAGGGCTGCACTCAAAGCGGGACTGATTCATCGCGACATCAAGCCAGCCAACATTCTTTTTACCGAAGGCCGTCAGGCGAGAATCGTCGACTTTGGAATCGCTCTTCCCCTGGAAGAATCCCCCAACCCAGTCGCGGAGATTTGGGGGACCCCGAACTACATTGCCCCGGAAATTCTCGAGGGCAAGGCTGCCGACTTGCGTTCTGACCTGTATTCGCTGGGAGCCACCATGTGGCACGCACTCGCAGGTAAAACGCCGCACCAGACAGACACGACCTCCGTATCCAAACTCCTCGCCGCAAAGAAGAGCACGCCCCGTTTGCAAAAAGCGGCTCCGTGGATCTCCCCCGAAACATCCCTCTTGCTCGAGCGAGTGCTCTCCTTCCGACCAGACGACCGCTACCCGGATTACGAGTCTTTCCTCATCGACCTTCGCAAAGCGATCCGGCGCGATCCCAACGCTCCGGGCAGCGCAGCTGCTGCTCGCGGGGCCGGATCCCTCCTCCGGAAAATCATCCAAACTCCCCTTCTGCTCGCGGGATGTGTACTAGGAGCGGTTGCTGTCACACTCGGAACACTGGCTCTGCGTCCCGTCCTTTGGTCTCCGAAGCCAGCCCCTGTCGCCCTGTCTAAGCCTCCAACTCCACGCACCCTCCCAAAGGAGCCAGCCAACCGGGTCAGCAACGCAAGTGCAGCCGGTAAAGCCAGCGAGAACCGCCTCATCAAGCTCAACCAGTATTTGGCTTCGGGACAACTCGACCAGAGTGTCCCTTTGCTGGAACTGATCCAGAAAGCGCCGGAAACGTCGCCGAGGGCCGCAGCTTGGTGCCGAGTATCACTCGTCATCGCCTACACGCTTCAGGGGAAAAAAGAGCTGCGCGCTCAAAACCTGGAATTCCTAGCTCTCAACCGCGTCATCGATGACCCGGTGCTCAATTCGGTCGTGCGCTCCCTTCCTGGTAACGCAGACGCCTACGAGTGGACCCGCGAGGAGGACCCGGCTGTAGAGGCCTTCCGCCAGATGTGGGCGGCGCTTTTATACATTTGGGACGGAAAATGGACGCCCGCCCGGCGGTGCCTGGCGGTGGCCAGCCGATTCGATTACAACCAACTTGGGCATCCGGAACTGGTGAGCCTCCTTCCTCTGGCTCCTGTCTTGGACAAGGAATTGGAGGCTCTCGTTGAAATTCGAAAACACCTCACCCACGGAGGGGACCGGCACGAGCTTCCGAAAATAATTCAGCAGAGCGAGCGCTTGATCGAAACGATCCAAGTCTGCCACCCGATTAAAATCGCCGCCCAAAACTCCATTTCCAAGGCAAAGGCGGTGCCCGTTCAAGGGGCACCCGGCGGAAGGTCCAACGCGGCCTTTTAGCCCCGCCCACTCGCCAAAGGCGAACCTCTTCAACTCCGCGGCTTCGCCGGGGTTTTTGATACTCTCCCAGGCGAATGATTTAACGCCTGTCGATCCCGTAAAAATCGGCTGCGTTTCCGCCAAAAAAACCCGCTCTTTCCTGCGGGGTCCAACCCGCAGTCCACTCCTGACACACCTCCCACCAGCGGGCATAGGTGGAGGCGTGC
>JBANFR010000075.1:0-16903 GCA_037975925.1 Verrucomicrobiota bacterium | reverse complement strand
CGGGACGCACTCCGGAATCACGGGGTTCCAGCTCGACCTGAAGCTTCCCGGGGTCTCGAGCAAAATCATCAACGAGGGTGTTTACCAAGCCAAGGCTCTCCGGACACAGATTTTGGCTTACATGGGTACCGTCCTCGCATCCCACCGCGACGACCTCTCGAAGTACGCGCCCCGGATCGAAACGGTGCAGATCCCTGTCGACAAGATTGGCCAGTTGATTGGACCCGGCGGGAAAAACATCAAGAGCATCGTCGCTGAAACCGGATGCGAAATTAACATCTCCGATGACGGAAAAGTCAGTATCTACTCCAACAATCCGGAGGGGATGGCCCGTGCGCGCCAGATCATTCGCGGGATGACCGCTGAGATTGAAGTGGGCGAGATGTACCAGGGGCGGGTGGTTTCCATTAAAGAGTTCGGCGCTTTTGTGGAGGTCCTGCCAGGCAAAGACGGGTTGTGCCACATCTCAGAACTGGCTGAATTCCGCGTGAATCGTACTGAGGACGTTGTGAAGGTGGGTGATGTCATTTGGGTCAAATGCATCGGGATTGACGACAAGGGCCGAGTGAAGCTGTCTCGCAAGGCGGCCATGAAGGAGCGTGACCAGTTGGCTGCTGCCGCTTCTGGGGAAGCCTCCTCGCAGTAAATAACCTCCTCTCAGAGGTTTCAGGGCCGCTTTCCCTCGGGAAGCGGCCCTAATTTTTGCCCTTCTTAAGGGTTAACTTGGCAGGTTCCGTGCGTCACCATACGCCCCTCGGGGGGCACGTGAGTGCTGCTCCCCAAAAAATCACCATTCCCTCCTATGTCAGAAACTCAAAGCTCCACGGTTTCACGCCGTGATGTGATCAAGACGGCTGGCGTTTTTAGCGCTGGTATGATGGCTTTCCCCTACGTGATGCGGGGAGCTCCAAACGCCGACAACTCCCTGATCAGAGTCGGCTTAATCGGTTGCGGCGGCCGCGGAAGCGGTGCGGCGGACCAGACCCTCAGCGTTCCAGATTCAAACGTAAAACTGGTCGCGATCGCCGACGCCTTCCAAGACAAGGTGGACGCGGCGGCAAAAAACCTGAAGGCCAAGCATGGCGATAAAGTTGACCTTCCGCCGGAGCGATGCTTTTCCGGATTGGATGGCTTCAAGGGCGTTTTTGAACACTGCGACTTGGTGATTCTGGCCACGCCCCCAGGATTCCGTCCCCTGCATTTTGATGCGGCCATTCAGGCCGGCAAACACGTGTTTATGGAAAAACCCGTGTGTGTTGATGCCGTCGGTGCCCGACGGGTTCTCGAGGCAGCAAAAGCAGCCGATCAGAAGGGACTCAAGGTGGTTGTGGGGCTTCAGCGCCACTACCAGGAGGTGTATCGCGAGACTTACAAGCGCGTGAAAGACGGGATGATAGGGGAGATTATCCAGGGCAATGTGTACTGGAACGGGTCTGGGATCTGGTGGCGCAAGCGTAAGGAGGGGCTCACAGACGTGATGGCCCAAGTGAATAACTGGTATCACTTCAATTACCTGTCGGGTGATCACATCTGCGAGCAGCACGTGCACAACATCGACATCGCCAACTGGTTTTTAGGGGAAACCCCGGCCAGTGCCTTCGGCGTGGGTGGGCGTCACTTCCGAAACGCCGATCAACCTTCGGAGATCTTCGACCACTTTGCCGTCAATCTCGTCTACAAGAGTGGGGCTTCCGTCGCCAGCCAGTGCCGCCAATACCCGGGCCAGGGCCGCGTAAGTGAGGATTTCCGGGGAACCAAGGGTCTCTGCCGGATTGGGGAGATCTCCGATTATAAGGGAAACATCATCTGGAAGTTCGAGGGCAAGAGCCCGAACCCTTATCAGGTCGAACACAATGAACTTCACGAGTTCATCCGTAAGAATATCCCGCACAATGACGCCCATTACGGCGCCACAAGCAGTTTCTCGGCGGCTCTTGCGAGAAATTCGGTGTATACTGGTAAGGAGTTGAAGTGGGACACGGCACTCGCCCTCAACGACTCTCAGATGCCGGATGTTCTGGATCCGAACGGGCCTCCGCCAGTGAAGGCCAATGAGGATGGCAGTTACACGCTGCCCAACCCCCGCGATTACAAGCTCGCGGGTTCCTAGTCAGGGTCCATCGGTAGCGAATTTGGGCCGCGTTCCCTCTTGGGGCGCGGCCCTTTTTGTATCTTGCTCGTGGATTCGAGCATTTTTCCGGCTCCAACAATCACAAGCCAGAGCAGCCCAATGGGGCCTAGGGCGGTCCGCAGGCCCCCCGAAAATCTCGGCTTTTTTGGGCTCCATCCAATTCCCTCCCACCGGATAGGCTGCGGCGATGAAGCTCATCGATGGCAAGGCGATCGCCCGGAAAATTCAGGAAGAAACGCGAGTCTCTGTGGAAAAACTCAAAGCCCGTGGGGTGCTTCCAGGTCTGGCGGTGGTGCTTGTTGGCGCGGATCCCGCATCGCAAGCCTATGTCCGGTCTAAGGATAAGACCTGCAAGGAATTGGGCATGTTTTCGCTCAAATACGAGCTGCCTGCCTCTACGACCCAGGAGGAATTGATCTCGATTGTCCGCCAGTTGAACGCGGACCCGGCCGTGCACGGTATCCTCGTCCAGTCTCCGCCCCCGCGGCACATCGACGAGCGAGCGGTGGTCGAGGCGATTGACCCGCGCAAGGATGTTGATGGATTTCACCCGGTCAACGTCGCGAAAGTCACCTTGGGCGACCCCGATGCGCTGGTGCCCTGCACGCCGCTGGGATGCCAGCGTTTGCTGATTGAATCCGGCGTGCCGACGGCGGGAGCACACGTGGTGGTGTTGGGGCGCTCGATGATTGTTGGTAAGCCCATGGCGCTGCTTTTGATGCAAAGGGGCCTTGGAGGGGACGCCACGGTGACCGTTGCTCACTCCCGCACTCGGAATTTGCCGGAAGTGTGTCGTTCAGCCGACATTCTGATCGCCGCAATTGGCCAACCGGAGTTTGTGAAGGCGGATTTTGTTCGGGAGGGGGCCGTGGTGATTGACGTGGGGATCAACCGGGTGGCCGATCCCTCCTCGCCGAAGGGGAGCAAGCTGGTGGGGGACGTTGATTTTGCAGAAGTAGCACCGAAATGCTCTGCGATCACACCCGTGCCCGGCGGGGTCGGGCCGATGACGATCGCCATGCTGATGCACAATACGGTTTTGGCCTGTTCGCGCCTGAGCGGCGTCGACCTTCTGCGCTGACGGCACATGGGGGTTGCCCCGCTGCGGATCTGGGGCATTCTCCGGTTTTTCCTCAAATCACATCCCGCTATGTCTGTCCTCGTTGTTGGTTCGATTGCCCTGGATACCGTCAAAACCCCCGTGGAAGAACACGCCGACCTGCTCGGCGGTTCGGCGAGTT
Source organism: Verrucomicrobiota bacterium (assembly GCA_037975925.1). Taxonomy (GTDB): domain Bacteria; phylum Verrucomicrobiota; class Verrucomicrobiia; order Chthoniobacterales; family Chthoniobacteraceae; genus Chth-196. The sequence goes on along the minus strand of JBANFR010000075.1, from coordinate 13,531 downwards.
ATGCCGCCGTGAGCGCCAGTTTCTTTTCTCCGGTCCAACTTGTGGGAATCGTTGGTGAGGATTTTCCCTCCGCCCACGTCGAGTTTCTCCGCGGACGCAGAATTGACTTGGGTGGCCTTCAGCAGGTCCCCGGAAAAACCTTCCGTTGGTCGGGGGAATACATGTGGGACATGAACACCCGCGAAACCCGCTCGGTGGAACTCAACGTTTTTGAGCATTTTACCCCCACGTTGCCCGCGTCCTACACCGACTCCCAGATTGTGCTCCTGGCCAACATTGCCCCTAGGCTCCAGAGCCACGTGCTCGATCAAATGAGCCGCCCACGCTTTGTCATCGCAGACACGATGGATTTGTGGATCCAGATCGCGCGTGAAGATTTGGAGGCGCTGTTGAAACGTGTGGATATGCTGATCTTGAACGACGGTGAAGCCCGCCAGTTCGCGGGCGAAACCAGCCTCATCAAGGCCGGTGCCAAGATCCGTGCTATGGGGCCTCGCTACGTCGCAATCAAAAAGGGCGAACACGGGTGTCTGCTCTTTGGCGACGGAGAGTTTTTCTCCTGCGGCGCCTACCCACTGGAAGACATTCATGACCCGACTGGTGCCGGCGACACCTTTGCCGGCGGCTTGGCCGGTTACTTGGCTGCAACGGTGCGTGGCCCGGTGAACTTTGCTCATCTGCGGCATGCCGTGGTGTTTGGTAGCGTTTTGGCTAGTTTTAATGTGGAAGCCTTTAGCCTCGAAAGACTTCGCTCTCTGACCCAAAGCGACATCGATGCGCGATACCAATCTTTCCGATTGATGAGCCAGTTTGAGGTGATCGGGTGAAGTCCGTTTTTCGAGTCTGGCACTATTTGGGGCGCTACCCCGCCTTGGCCGCCGGTACCCTTGCCTCTGCGCTGTGCTCGACTGCGCTGGTGAGCGTTTTCCCGCACATCACACAAATCATCGTGGACGAGGTGCGTGAGGGAAGACGGGAGCGCCTGTGGTCTCTTGTGGCCCTGGGATTTGTGGCGTTCGTAGCCCGCGAGGGATTGAATGGATTGCGGATTATACTCAATAACACCCTCGAACAGAGGGTGATATTTGATTTGAGGAGCGACCTTTATAGCCACATTCAGAGGCTCCCTCTTCGCTGGTTTGACAACCGTTCCACCGGGGATCTGATGACTCGTATCATGGAGGACGTGAACTCCGTGGAGCGCGTGCTCATTGACGGAATTGAGCAGGGAGCGGTCGGTGTCCTTCAGGTCCTGGTCGTGGCGGGAATGCTGTTTGCCTATCATCCCCGCCTAGCCTGCTTGGCCCTGATTCCCGTTCCGTTTCTCGCGGCAGGAGCTCTCGCCTACACCCTCACGGCAAAGAGCCGCTACCGTGGCCAACGCAAGGCTTCCTCCGCCATGAACTCCATCCTCCACGACAATCTTGCGGGAATCCGCCAGATTAAGACTTACGTCCGGGAGGCGGAGCAGCATGCCGAATTCAACAAAGCGAGTGGCGCTCTCCAACAGGCGACCCTCGTGGTCATGCGTGTCTGGGCACTGTACAACCCCTCCATGTCGTTCCTGGCGGCTTTTGGCACCGTTCTCATGGTCGGCTTTGGCGGTGACGCAGTCTTGCGAGGCGAGTTAAGCGTCGGGGAACTCACCGGTTTTCTGCTCCTTGTCGGGTTTTTGTATGATCCCATTGGGCGGCTACATCAGTTGAACCAAATTTTTCAGGCGGGAAGGGCTGCGGGCGAACGTGTTTTTGAGATTCTGGACGAACCAGCTGAGCCCGGGGTAGGGGAACTCGCGGAGACGCCTGTCATCGTTCGGGGCGATGTGGAGTTTCGGAAAGTGGGCTTCGGATACCGCTCCGACCGCCGCGTCCTTCTCGACGTGACCTTGCACGCGCGGGCAGGGGAGACCGTCGCGCTCGTAGGCGAGACCGGGGCCGGTAAGTCCACGCTGGTTCAGATGCTCACCCGGTTCTATGAGTTCGACAGCGGAGAAATCCTGCTCGATGGCGTTCCCATCCGCGAAATTTCGCGGGGTGCTTTGCGGAATGCGATAGGGATGGTGACCCAGGAGAGTTTTCTTTTTAACGGCACGCTCAGAGACAACCTGCTCATTGGGAAACCAATGGCTCAGGACGCAGAGTTGTGGGAGGCGTTGGAAGCTGCGAATGCTCGTGGCTTTGTGGAGCGTCTGCCGGAGGGCTTGGGGACGCTCGTGGGTGAGCGTGGGGTGAAGCTCAGCGTTGGCGAAAAGCAGAGGATCTCGATTGCTCGTGTTCTTTTGAAGGATCCCCCGGTCCTTGTGCTCGACGAGGCCACTGCAAGTGTGGATACGCAGACCGAGCGCCAAATTCAGCAGGCTCTCGACCGACTCATGCAGCGTCGAACTTCCTTCGTGATCGCTCACCGATTATCCACGGTTCGAAATGCGGACCAAATTTTGGTGATGGAAAGGGGACGTATCGTGGAGCGGGGCACGCACGAGGTGTTGATCGCTCTTGGAGGGGTTTATGCGCGCCTCTGTCAGAGTAGCGAGCTTCGGTAGCCCCGTTATGGAACATATTGATTTGCTCGTGGTTGGAGGGGGAGCTGCCGGCTTTTTCGGAGCGATCGCGGCGGCTGAGAAAAAACCCGGACTGCGCGTTTGGATTGTGGAGAAGGCCTCCCAGGTGCTGGGCAAAGTCCGGATTTCGGGCGGGGGCCGCTGCAATGTGACTCATGCATGCTTTGAGCCGCGCCCGCTCTCCACGCGTTACCCTCGAGGCGCGAGGGCGTTGCTCTCAGCGTTTTCACGCTTTCAGCCCAGCGACACCATCGCTTGGTTCGAAAAAAAAGGCGTGTTGCTCAAAAAGGAGGCCGACGGTCGGATGTTCCCCATCACCGATTCTTCCGAAACCATCGTGGATTGTCTCTGTGTCTCTGCCGAAAGGGCTGGAATCAAAGTCAGGCCGCGTTGCTCGCTGGAAGCTTTGAATGCGCTTTCTCAGGGCGAATGGAGCGTACTCCTCTCCGACGGAACGCGTCTGGTAGCCCGGCACGTTCTCGTGGCAACCGGGGGCTGTCGTACGGGGAATCTTCCAGAGATATTGCGCAATCTCGGGCACCGTATCGAACCGCCTGTACCTTCGCTTTTTACATTTCATGTTCCCAAGCCATGGATTCATGAACTGGCTGGCCTCGCCGTACCGGACGCCCACGTCTCGGTCCCGGGGACTTCGCTCAAGGAAACCGGGCCCCTGCTGATGACGCACTGGGGGCTCAGTGGTCCGGCCATCTTGCGTTTGTCCGCTTGGGGCGCCCGTGAATTGGAGGCATCGCGTTACCAGTTCACCGTTCGCATTCAGTGGGTGTCCGGGAGGACTCCGGAGGTGTGGGCAGGCGAACTCCAAAAAACCCGCAGCGCTTTCCCGGGCCGCCAAGTCGTGAATACCCCTCAGGCAAATCTGCCAGCCAGACTGTGGGAAGCTCTTGTGCGGCAGTCTGGCATCGCGGAGGCAGAGCGCTGGAATCAGTTGCCTCGCCCACAGATGATGGCTTTGGCGGATTTGTTGGGGCGCACCGAATTGCCCGTGAGTGGTAAAACCCTCCACAAGGATGAATTCGTCACTTGCGGAGGGGTAAGCCTCAGAGAGGTCGACTTTAAAACCATGCAAAGCCGGATTTGTCCGGGGCTCTTTTTTGCGGGTGAAGTTTTGGATGTGGATGGAATCACCGGAGGCTTTAATTTTCAGGCCGCTTGGACAACGGGCTGGATTGCAGCCCAGGCAATCACAGGCAACTGAAGACTCGTTTATGCCACGAAAAAGCCGCGAAAAAATCGACACTCCGAAGGCTCTGGCAGAAGTCAGGGCCATTTATGACGAGCTCGCCCAGCGTCCCATCTCCCGGGATTGCGTGCGTCGCACCGAATGCTGCCAGTTTAAACTGACCGGGAAAACCCCTTACCTGACTGCGGGAGAGGCTCTATTCGCCGCTGAGGCCATCCGGGCAAAAGGGGGGCGTCCCCGTCTCGAGGAAAAACCGGATGGAAGCTGCCCGCTGCTGAATCCGCAGACCGGCGGCTGCCAAATCTACGAGGCGCGTCCTTTCAGTTGCCGTACCCATTTTTGTGTGGCAGCCGGTGGACCGTATGCGCGACGGGAGGTAGTGGACCTTATTCGGCGGCTGGAGGATTTGGATGACGCGCTGTGCGGAATTGGGGCCCAAACACTTCCCGCTGCAATCAAGGAAGCGCTCGCCGCTCCGGCCACTCTGCGCCCCGGTGTCCATTCCAAAGCGATGCCCAGAGCAAGGGGGCGCGGCTGATACCTCCTCGGATAACGCCCCTTCTCCGCAACGAATGGGCCGAGAAATCAGGGCGTTGTGGCGCTGGTGACTTTTGAGCCCAGTCTTTTCGGACTGACCCTCCCGTTGAATCCTGAGACGAGAAGAAGCGCTCCGTCCTTCGTATCCAAGGGGACTTTTCCGTTGAGCGTCTGGGCTAGGCAGATGGAAATCAGGGGTTGGGGGGGAGGGAGGGTGCTTTCGCCGTAGTCCACAATCGCTTCACCGCGGGGCGTGAAGCAGATCAATTTCGAAAAAGTGAATGCTTCCGAGCGGTTGGCCATCTTCCACGAAAAAAGCCCTCTCGCGTCTCCCTCTGCATTCAGATCTAAAGGGGCCGGAGCCAGTGGGTCCAAGAACCCTTCCCGGATCGCTTTCGGAAGTTTTTCTCCGGAAATCAGGCTCACTCCCTCGGTCCTCTGCAGGGCACTGACGGGGTAGCCATTCGCGGTCGAAATTTCACTTGGCGGCCGGTTCGACTCTGGCTTGACCCGGAAGTTCATGATCCAGAGTTCATCCTGTTTGCTCGGGGATTGCAGCGGCGGGACGTTCAAGAAACCGACCCACACGTAAGCATTCTGGGATAACGCTTCCATCCGCGCGGCCTCTAAAGTGGCTGCGGTCGTGGTGAGAGCCTGCTCTATTTTCTTCCCCTTTAAAACGCCGGTCATACTCGGGGCTACGATGCCGAGAAGGATAAGCATCACACCAATCACGAGCATGAGCTCGATCAGTGTGAAACCTCGCGCGGGGCCCTGATTCTGAATGGAATGGTTGGGGGGGCGATTCATAGGGGGAAGACACTTGCGCGTGCAGCGGGGGTATTGAGCAGCACGGCGCAAGCCTAATAACGCTTGCGCATGTTGCTGGGCAGTATGTTGAGCTCTGCGCGGTACTTAGCGACGGTGCGCCGGGCGATCGGAACTCCTCGTTTCGAAAGGGCCTCCACAATTTCCTTGTCGCTCATCGGGTTGTGGTTGTCCTCGGATTTTACAAGCTCGGCGATCTCCCCTTTCACGCTCGTGTTGGAAAGCGATTCGCCCCCCGCAGTCTGATAACCGGGCGTAAAAAAGTACTTCATTTCGAAAACTCCGTGGGGCGTCGCCATGTACTTTCCCGAAATGGCCCTGCTCACCGTGGTTTCGTGCACCCCGACGGCATCTGCTACTTGCACCATGGTCATCGGACGCAGTGCACTCGAACCTACCTCTAGAAACTCGCGCTGGCGGGACACGATCTCAGACGCGATATTCGAGATGGTCTGTTGCCGTTGGTGGATGCTCTTGATGAGGAATTTACCGCTCCGAATTTTGTCTCGTATGTAATCCTTTACCTCGGTTCCGCTGCCGTCCCGAGACATTAAATCCTTGTATGTATTCGAAATGCGAAGGTGAGGTATTTGGTCGCCATTCAGGCTGATCTGCCACTCGCCGCCAACCTTTTCCACCGACACGTCCGGGAGCACATAGTTGTTGGGATCCGGCGCAAAGATTTGACCAGGACGTGGATCCAAAGTCGCAATAAAATTTGCTGCCCGCTGAATCTGTTCCGTTGTCACCGAAAGCCGCCGAGCAATCTCGGGGAAACGTCGCTTCCCGAGATCCGGGAGAAATCGATCCACGATTTTCCACTCGAGCGAGCCCTCCTTGCTCAACCGTCTGAGCTGAATCATCAGGCAGTCACGAAGGTCGCGTGCCCCCACGCCGACGGGATGGAATTGCTGAACAACCTCCAAGATATGCTCAACCTCACTCACTTCTACACCGCTGTTTGCCGATATCTCCTCGGGACTCGCCTGCAAAAAGCCGTGCTCATCAATGTTGCCAATTAAAAGCTCCGCCAGCTTCGCTTCGTGCACATCAAGCTCGTAGGAAGATATTTGCTCAAGAAGATGCTGCTGGAGCGTCTCCTCCTTCACTAAAGAATCGAAGAAAAACTGGCGCCGCTCCTCCTCCTCCGCTGAGCGCCCCGAATAACTCGAGTTCTGGGCCATGTAATCGCGCCACTCCTCATCCAGCTTCGCGAGTCGCTCGAATTCCTCCTGAAATTCCTCATGCTCCTTCTGACGATCCTCAATGGAGGGCTCAGTGAGCTCTTCCTCAAGAGTTGGGTTGGTTTGAATCTCCTGTTGAATGATATTTCGAAGCTCCAAGATCGGAGCCTGCAGAATCTGCAGACTCTGTTGAAGTTGCGGAGCAAGAACCTGCTGTTGAGAAAGGCTCTGAGTTTGCGAAAGACCAGCCATGCACCAATCTTAGATGGTAAACCGAGCCACGCAAGCAGGCAGCGGGCCACTTCTTGCAAGAAAGAAGTTGATTTTATGCATTTCACAACTTCTGGCGGCGAAATGCGCTCTTCGACCGACGGACCCATGAGCTCGATGGAGCCTCTCCGTCCAGAAATCTCATCAAAAACGGAAATATGGGTTGCGTGATCGGTGGTTCACATCCAAAGTCCAAAGACAAATCGCGGGGTGGAGCAGCCCGGTAGCTCGTCAGGCTCATAACCTGAAGGTCGTAGGTTCAAATCCTACCCCCGCAACCACTTCTTGTTACTCAAGAGCGTGGGTGACTTTTGCATAGTCGCAGAAGCATTGTGAGTCAGTTTCGTCACAAACTTTTTCTCTGGTGATGATTGCGCCCCGTTGAGGACAGATTGTCCTCAACACGCCAGAATTCGCCCTCTTGGAAATTGAGACGCTTCCCTGCGTCTAGCTCTTGGGTGCCCCAGAAAATTCCAAGTACGTGTAACCTTTTAGCGCCTTTTCGTAGCTCGAGAGCAATCGCATGGCCTCGTTTGGCTTGAGCCTATCGCTCTTGATCGCTCCGTCTACTTGGGCTTTTACACGCCGAATTAGCTCTCCCTGGTCCCATTGAACCAATTTTAACACCTCTCCAATCGTTGACCCCTCGAGCGTCTCCTCAATGTACCAACCGCTCTCCTCATCTTTGTCCAAAAACACGTGCGCTTCGTTGACCCTGCCAAACAGGTTGTGCAAATCACCCATGATGTCCTGATAGGCGCCCATCAAAAAGAAGGCGATTCGGTAGGGCTCGCCCGGGTTCAGCGGGTGCAGAGGCAGGGTGTCCTTGACGTCCTGCAAATCCACAAATTTGGAGATTTTCCCATCGGAATCGCAGGTGATGTCCACCAATGTGGCGTTCCGCGATGGGAACTGATCTAGCCTGTCTACGGGCATGACCGGGAAGAGCTGCCCCAGTGCCCAGTGGTCCAGGAGAGACTGAAAAACTGAGAAATTACATACGTATTGGTCGCCGAGGCTCGTTTCCAATTCCTTAACTTCATCTGGAATGTAGCGGAGTCCCTCACAGAACCTCACGATCTGCTGAGCGATTTGCCAGTAAACCTGTTCTATCTTCGCCTTGCTCTCGAGTTCGAGAAGTCCCAGGTCAAACATGGATTGAGCCTGCTCTTTGATTTGCTGGGCGTCGTGAAGCGTTTCCGTCCAGTTTTGCGGCGTGAGCGTTTTTTGAAGCTCCAGAATGTCTTTTACCTGTCGAGGGTCCCGCCGGGTGGCTTCAGCTTGAATCCTCGCCTTATCTTTCTCGATGGCCCCGAAGGACTCCACCACGAGAATCGAGTGGTGCGCAACGATTGCCCGCCCACTCTCGGATACGATGGCCGGGTGTGCGACTTTTTCTGAGTCGCACACCTCCATGATGTTCCAGACAATGTCCCTCGCGTACTCGGCGAGCGTGTAGTTCACCGAGCTCTCAAACGCGGTGCGTGAGCCATCGTAGTCCACGCCCAAGCCTCCCCCTACATCGATGTAGCCCATCCGGTGGCCCATTTTGACAAGTTTGGCATAAAATCGGGCGGCTTCACGCACCGCCCTTTTGATGGTGCCAATGTCCGGAACCTGGGAGCCTACGTGGAAATGAACCAGCTTCAGGCAGTGCGCCAGTCCGGATCGTTTCAGGGCCTCCGATGCTGCGACCAAATCAGCTGTGCTTAAGCCGAATTTTGCATTCTCGCCGCCGCTCGTCGCCCATTTTCCTGAGCCCTTCGTCGCCAATCGAACACGGACTCCAACCCACGGTTCGACCCCAACTTCCTGAGAAACCTGGATGATCTGGAACAGCTCCTCTAGCTTCTCGACCACCATGATGACCTTCTTACCTAGCTTGGTCCCAAGGAGTGCATTTTGAATGAACAGGGCATCCTTGTATCCGTTGCAAATGATCAAACTCTCAGGATCATTGTGGATGGCTAGCGCAGCGAGCAGCTCTGGTTTCGATCCCGCTTCAATTCCAAAGTGAAACGGTTTGCCAGCCTCCATAATCTCTTCGACCACCTCCCTCAACTGGTTGACTTTGATCGGAAAAACTCCTCGATACGAGGCTTGGTAGGCCATCTCAGCGATTGCATCGGCGAAGGCGAGGTTGATCCTTTCAACTCTGTGGCGGACAAGATCTTGAAAGCGGACGACCATGGGAAACGTCAGTCCCCGTTCCCGGGCCTCTTCCAGTAACTCCACAAGGTCAATCGGTGTTTCTGGGTTCTGGGTCGGCAACACAGAAATGTGCCCCTTGTCGTTCACCGTAAAGTATCCTCCTCCCCAGCGGTCGATATTGTACAGTGCGATAGCAGATGGGATGTCCCAAGGTGTATTCATGGAAGACGGCACAGGGTGGGCGGCGGAGTTTAGGAATCGTCCGCCTCTTTGCAACTGGGCGAAGTGGCGGACATTGGGATTTTACAACCTTCAACGTCGAGCGGCCTCTAAAACGCGGCTGCAATCCACCCCAAAGAGGCCGTAAAGTCGAATCACAGTTTCCTCGATCAGGTTATTCGGACAACTCGCTCCGGCGGTGATCCCAACCACTATTGGTGCTCCCCTCATCCAATTCTCAGTGGTCACCTCTGACTTCTTCGCGAGATCGTAGTGAACAATTCGATCCCGCGATTCCATTCGCTCAGCATTTCGAATGAAGTAGGTAGGCAGTTTCTCTTCCCCCATTTCGGCGAGGTGAGAGGTATTCGAGGAGTTGTATCCGCCAACGACCAAAAGAAGATCCATGGGCTGAGCTAACATTTCCCGGAGAGCGTCCTGCCTTTCTTGGGTTGCCCCGCAAATTGTGTCAAAAAACCGAAAGTTTTGCGTCGAGATCTCTTCACCATCACGTTCAGCAATCGCGGCAGCTATCCTTCTCTGAACCTCCTCGGTTTCGCCGCGAAGCATCGTTGTCTGGTTCGCAACACCCACCCTTCGAAGGTGTATGTCCGGGTCAAATCCCTCGCTGTAAGCGCCTTCAAATCGGGAAAGAAATTGTCCCTTGTCTCCACCCCGCCGTATGTAGTCACACACGATCTCTGTCTCGGCTAGCGTCAGAACTATCAAGTAATGCCCTTGGCCTTTAGATGTGGCTCGCGATGCCGTGGCTTTTGTTTCCTCGTGTGAAGCTTTGCCATGGATAATAGACGTCATCTCCTCGCTTGCGTACTGCCTCACGCGTTTCCATACGCTCATGACATCCCCGCATGTGGTATCCACAATCTGGCATCCCTTGCTTTTGATTTTTTCAAGCGTCGCCACGTCTGTCCCGAAGGCCGGAACAATCACCACGTCTTCCGGAAGGAGATTTTCAATCGAAGTGGCGATATCTCCCGAGAGCAGATTCTGGATGCCCATCTCGCCAATTTGGCGATTCACTTCAGGATTGTGTATGATTTCGCCAAGTATGTATAAGTGTCTTTCTCGGAATACTTTACGCGCTGCGTAGGCAAGGTCAATCGCACGCTCGACTCCGTAGCAAAAACCGAACTGTTTAGCTAACCTCACCGTGACCCCTTCCACTGTCAGCTCTCCTCCCCGCCGTCTGAGGTTTTCAACAATCTCACTCCGGTAATGGTTCTCTACTTCGGCCTGTACGGCCGCCATCACATCGGGGGTGCGGAGATTGACTCTCTGGGGCGCTGCGGCCGTACGGTTATTCATACGAGTAAAATCTGATTCTTCAGAGGGGAACAGGATATAGCCTCCAGGGCCGAGGGCCTGAATCTTCTAGGGGTCACTCTATTCGGAGAGTAGTGGGCCTGCAGGACGTTCGAACACCTTGGATGAAATCATGAATGCGGGCTCGGGATCCGGTTCCTTGTAATCAATCGGGCGCAGGATCGTCGTTCCATAAAGCGCATCCTCGGGTTGCGCATCAGCGATACAAACCGGTGTCCCATTTTTAACGAGAGCAAAAAATTTGGGTGCCACGGCTTTGTGCAGTCGAAGGCACCCGTGCGTTCTCGGCGATGGATGCACATACCCGGCGTGAATTCCGTAGGCGGGCGCAAACTCGCACCAGTAGGGCATCGGGTATCCCACAAATCGCCCCTTGAGAGGGCGGGAGGCCTCCCCGGGCGTAATCTCATCCCCGTTGACGAAGTAGCCGTAGGAGCCCGACCTCTTCTGCTCGATCTTACCGTTGATATGAAAAACGCCTTTCGGAGTCGGTTTTTCGGGAGTTCCCACACATGTGGCTGCTGCCATCAGAAGGCGGTCTCCCTCGAGCACGTACAAATTCTGCTTGGAAAGAGATACCTTCACCCGAACTGCCTGCGGATTATTAGGCCTCAGCGCGCGAACATCATAGGGAGGGGCGGCGTGGCGGTTCACGCAAGATTGCTGGATGGCCGCGAATCCCATCATAAACAACAAGAATATGTGCTTCATAAAGTGGCTTCGTTGAGGGGCTATCCCATTTCAAGCATGGGAAACGCCGCGCGGCATCCCTGCGGCATTTACGTTGTTCCAGTGTCACGAATAGAATCAAATGCTTCCGAAACGGACGAATAAAATGGGTAGGGGCGACGGGCGTTCTTCGGACGAAATCGGAAATGTTTGTAGGGCCAAAGCCACAGCTCCGGCTTGGCCAAGATGGCTTTTTCGAAAACATCCCATGTTTTTTGCGCGATCTCGGAAGTGCTGAGGCCCGCTGTTTCAATCGGAGGAAGAGCGGTGACAAGTACCCTTCCGTGAGGTTGCGGTTCCGTGAGAACCGGAACCAGGAGCGCATTCCCTCTCTGTGCTAGCACTGCGTGCATTTGAGTGGCGCAAATCTCCAATGGCTCAGGTCCGAACGCCTTCAGAACCGTCGGACCTTGGTGAGGCAGCAGAGTGAGGTCCGCAAGGAGTGCGGTGTTTCCGCCGCGAATCACGGTCTTGAGAAGCCGCAGCATCGCGCCGGCCTGTGAAATCAGCTTGTGCTTTCCATGGCTGCGCATCTGAGCGAACAGCCCAGTGAGTGCAGGATTCTTGAAGTCCTGTGCCACGATGCTCGCTTGCCCTCCGATATGTGCAAAAGCGAGCCCAGCCCACTCCCAATTCCCGAGGTGGGCGCAGGCGAACACAACCCCGCGCCCCTCTTTGCATGCACGCTCCATAAGCTCCTGAAAACCGTTTACTTCAATAAATTGAGAGAAGTTGTTCTTCCCTACTTTTTTTGACCAAAAGAGATCGAGCATGGTCCGCGCAAAATTTTGGTAAGACCGCCTCGCTGTCTGTCGGTGCCAAGAGCGTTCCTTGTTTGGAAATACGGATTGTAAGTTTGCGAGCGCTACTTTCCGGCCGCGGGAGTCGAGATGATACACACAGGCCCCGAGTAACTGACTGAATCCCAGGCACTGCCGACGATTCAAACGGACCACTCCACGGAGCAAAACCTGACACGCCATAACTTCCACTCGGTGACGAAGCGATTTCCAGAGACCCATTACGCAGCCTTCCATGCACCAATCGCTGTTTTATCGCAAACGTCTAACATCAAATCCGCCATGAAGCCGAATCCACTACATTACATACGCGCCCTTCTCGATCAGCCTACGGCCCCTTTCTGTGAAGATTCTGTTCGGGCCGAGGTTATTCGACACCTCAGCCAGTTTAAGCATGTTACATGGATGGTCGATTCACTTGGGAACATATTGGCGACCTACCGCAATGAGGTCGCGCACCCGCGCTGGCTCCTCTCCGCTCACATGGATCATCCCGGCTTCGTCGGAGGCGAGTTTCTCGGAGGCGTTCCTGCCGCGGTATTAGCAAAACAATTTCCGCGCAAAGACTTCGGAAAATTTGCAATGTGGGACCTGCCTGCCACTGAAATCAGAGGCGGATTTATCCATTCGCGAGCATGCGACGACCTCGTGGGATGTGGGGCCATCCTCTCCACCTTCGCTCAGCTCGAGTACACATCCGCCAAGGCCTGCTTGATGGGAGCCTTCACGTGCGCCGAGGAAGTCGGACTTTTGGGGGCAGTACATATATGCCGATCGGGAGTGCTCCCCCGGGAGATCGGGATAATTTCCGTCGAGACCAGCGCGGTCCGTGCTCCCGCGAAAATGCACCATGGCGTAATCATCCGAGCCGGGGACAAAAGTAGTACTTTCGATTCAGATCTTGTTTCCGAACTCACGGATGTCGCAGTAGCGCAGGGGATTCCGTTTCAAAGATGCCTCATGAGCGGAGGCACATGTGAAGCTACAGCCTATCGACTATACGGCTATCGGGTCGCCGGGGCATGCGTCGCTCTCGGCAACTACCACAACTGCAATCCAGCAGGCGGGGTTGCACCAGAGTATGTGTCCATCAAGGATGTGGAAGCGTTGGTTAAACTTTGTTCGGCCTTGGCCACCCGACTCGTTCCGTCGGGTGGTGCCCGACTTCTTCGTGACCGTCTGGAACGTCGCCTTGATGAAGAGATTTTAAAAAGATTTTCCTGAAAAACGCAATGCAGAACCACCTCGTGCTGAGTGGTTTGCGGCTCGCCATGTTTTTTCGAAGGAGTGGAACTGTTTGACCGATTGATGCGAGCGTGTATGTTTCCCCTCCCTTCAACGCGGTCTTCGGGCCGATGAAGAGGGGCGTTAGCGATAGAGATGAGTCTTTTGCCCCGAGGGCGGAAAAAAATCTTAAAAAGCTGATTGACGGGCTGAAAAACTCAGATAGAGTTCACGGCCCGCTGAGAAACGGGTGTGAAAGTTGTTCACAGGTTTCTTTGCGATGTTCTTTGAATTTTAGATCTATCAGGACTGGTGAGGAGCAGATTGTGGTTTGTGTCTGAGCGTTGGCCGTGACACGTGGTGGTTGGTGTTCCTAATCGGAAAGCCTATCGGTAGAGGTGGAAATCAAAAATTGAATTGTGCGTTATACGTCAAGTGCTTTTGTTGAAATCAAAAGTTAATTAGACCGATTTTGGTGCAT
>JBANFR010000074.1:0-17011 GCA_037975925.1 Verrucomicrobiota bacterium | reverse complement strand
CGGATCTGATCACCCGCGAGGCGACGAGCTGGATTGAGGGCAACCGAGGGCAACCTTTTTTCCTCTACGTTCCTTACACGGCGCCGCATGTGAAGTGTCTGGATACGCCAGAGTGGGTGGCGAAGTGCGCTCACGTTCCAGCAGCGTGGCGTGATTATGCGGCGATGGTGGCCCATCTGGATGATGGGGTTGGAAAGATTGTGGCAACCTTGGATCGTCTTGGGCTGAGGGAGAACACATTGATTGTGTTTTCCAGTGACAACGGGGGACACGTGACCACCCAGCCCTTTCGTGGGGCGAAAGGTTCTGTGTGGGAAGGGGGCGTGCGTGGGGTTGCTTGGGCAAACTGGCCGGCCCAGTTGGGCGGCAGGGTCTCCACGGAGCCAGTGTGTATTGTGGATTGGATGCCCACGTTTTGCGGCTTGGCCAAAGCCGAAGCCACCGCCCGTCTGGATGGGCGTGATCTTTGGCCGATGTTGAGTCAGGCGAAGGTTTCAGGAGAGCCGCGTTCTCTCTACCTGCTCGGGACGGATGGCAAAACGGCGGCTTTGGTGGAGGGGGATTGGAAGTTAATCAGGAATCCCGCGGGAACCGAGCTGTATCACCTGCCTTCGGATCCGTGGGAGCAGAACGATCGGTCAGCATCTGAGAAGGAGCGGAGCCAGCGGATGCTCGAAACCGTGCGCAGGGTTTCCGCGAATGACCGGGATTCTTTGGATCCGCACACCAAGGGCCGAGTGGGGCGGGGCAAAGCGTTTTGAGGGAAAGGAGCGCGTCAGCGTAACCGGGGCTGCGCGCTCCCGGCGGAATTACGCGAGAATTTCGTGGATGACCCTACGCTCTTCGACGCCCGTGAGTCGTTGGTCGAGTCCCTGAAATTTGAAGGTGAAGCGTTTGTGGTCGACGCCCATCAGATGGAGGATGGTGGCGTTGAGCTCGCTCAGATGCACCGGATCCTGCGTCACGTTGTAGCTGAAATCATCGGTTTCTCCGTAGGAAATTCCCGGTTTAACGCCTGCCCCGGCCATCCACATGGTAAAACACCGGGGGTGATGGTCGCGTCCGTAGTTGGTCTGCGAGAGGGTGCCCTGGGAGTAGACGGTGCGCCCAAATTCGCCGCCCCACACAACGAGGGTGTCTTCGAGGAGGCCGCGCATTTTCAGGTCGAGAATGAGGGCGGCGCAGGCCTGGTCGGTCTGCTCGCACTGGCGAGCGATGTCCTTCGGCAAGTTGTTGTGCTGATCCCAACCGCGATGGAGGATTTGAACCGCACGCACTCCGCGTTCGATCAGGCGGCGGGCAAGCAGGGCGCTGTGAGCAAAGGTGCCCGGGTCGGTGGCGTCTTTGCCGTAAAGGTCGAGGGTGGCCTTGGATTCGTGGGAAAGGTCCACCAACTCCGGCACACTGGACTGCATGCGGAAGGCCATTTCGTACTGAGCAGTGCGGGTCAGGATTTCCGGGTCTGCGAGGTCCTGGTGCTGTGCGGCGTTGAGTTTTGCGAGTGCATCGAGCATCACGCGCCGGTCGGAGTTTGTGACGCCCGGGGGGTTCTGGATGAAGAGGACGGGATCCCCTGCGGAGCGGAGGGCGACACCCGTGTGTTTGGAGGGGAGGAATCCGCTGCTCCACATGCGGGTGAAGAGAGCCTGGCCGCCCGCGCTGCGCGGGGTGAGGACAACAAAGGAGGGGAGATCATCGTTGAGGCTGCCGAGGCCGTAGCTGATCCAGGAGCCGATGCTGGGTTTGCCGGGGATCTCGCTGCCGGTCATCACAAAGGTGCACGCGGGGTCGTGATTGATGGCGGTGGTGCTAACGGATTTGAGGACGGCGAGCTCATCGACGACCTGGGAGGTGTAGGGGAGGAGTTCGCTTACCCAGCGGCCGCACTGGCCGTGTTGGGCAAACTGGAAAAGGCTGGGCGCAACCGGGAAACGGGCCTGGCCGGCGGTCATCGTTGTGATGCGTTGGCCATTGCGGATGCTGTCTGGCAAATCCTTGTCGAAGTGCTGTTTGAGCTGGGGTTTGTAATCCCACAGGTCCAACTGCGAGGGGGCGCCGTTCATGTGGAGATAGATGAGGCGCTTCGCTTTTTGGGGCAGGTGCGGGAACTCGGGAAGCCCTGGGTGGACGTTGCCCCCGGCTTTTGCCGATGCATCCCGGGCGAGCAGTCCGGCCAGGGCAACGCCCCCGACGCGCAGTCCGGCATTTCCGAAGAACTGGCGGCGGTTGAGTAACAGTTGGTGTTCGAGGAGGGGGTCCATGGCTATGGGTTGAGGGCTTCGTCGAGGTTGAGGAGGAGGTTGGCGGTGAGGGTCCACGCGGCCAGTTCGGGCGCGGGAATGTCGGCCGCGGGTTTGCTTTCGCCAAAGGTGATAAGCTGGGAGGCGTCCGCAGGCGTCGTTTGGAAACGGGAGCGGTGTTTTTCAAGAGCTTCAAGCACGGTGGCGGCCTCCGGCGCGGCGGGGGTTCTCCCCACCGCACAGCGCCAAGCAAAGGTGATGCGTTCGGCGTCGGAGCGGCCTCCTTCGCGAAGGATGCGCTGGGCGAAGTGGCGAGCGGCCTCGACGTGCTGAATGTCGTTGAGGAGGACGAGGGCTTGGAGGGGGGTGTTGCTGCGTTCGCGGCGCAGGCAGCTGCTTTCGCGAGAGGGAGCGTCAAAGGTGGTCATGGCGGGCGGTGGCGCCGTGCGTTTCCAGAAGGTGTAGAGGCTACGCCGGTAAAGGGCTTCCTTCGTGCCGCGGGTGTAGCGAGCGGTGTTGCTTCCAGAAAAGCCCACCGGCTCCCAGATGTTGTCGGGCTGATAGGGGCGCACTCCCACCCCTCCGACCTTCGGACTGAGCAGCCCGGAAATGAACAGTGCCGAATCCCGAATCACCTCCGCATCCAGACGGAACCGGGGTCCGCGTGCGAGGAGCCGGTTTTCGGGGTCCTTGGCGAGAGGTTCGGGAGTCACAGCGGCCGATTGGCGGTAGGCGGCGGAGGTCACCATCGATCGCACCAGTTGTTTGATGTCCCACCCCTGTTCGCGGAAAGTGACCGCGAGCCAGTCGAGGAGTTCGGGATGGCTGGGGGAATCGCCCTGAGCACCGAAGTCGTTCACGGATTTGACCAAGCCGGTGCCGAAGAATTGCTGCCAGAACCGGTTGACGATGACGCGCGAGGTCAGGGGGTTTTCCGGAGAGAGCAGCCACTGGGCGAGGTCCACGCGGTTGTAGTTTTCTTTCGCGGGCAAGGGCGGAAAAACCTCCGGGGTCCGCCGGGAGACCTCCTCACCGGGTTTGTCGTATTGGCCGCGTTGCATGACATAGGCTTGCCGGGGCTGGGGAAGATCAGCCATCACCAGCGTTTTCGGGATGGAGTCGGCGAGGGCGGCGCGCTGGGCTTCGAGGCGGATTTTTTCGGCCTTGGGTAACAGAACACTCTCTCCGGCGCCGGCGTACTCGTTTTCCAGCCACCAGTCTTTGAGTTTCTTGGTTTCGGCCTCAGTCCACTGCTCGGCTTTTTTGTTCCGCAGCAGAGTTTGGAGCGCCCCGGGGAGTTCTTTGACGAGGGAGCCCTGCTTCTTTTTGATCCATGCCGCCCAGGACCACCCCGGGTCTTTGGCCGGGTCGAACTGGTGGCGCATCACCAAAGAATCCCACACGACGGTTCCGTCGTACTGCGTGAAGGCGAAGCCATCCACTTTCATGCCGGGTTTGAGTCCAACCCGATCGGCGGGGAACTTGAGTTCCACCCATTTGCCAGCGGCGGGCAGCGGGCCCAGAACTACTTTGTCAGGTTTGCCGGTGCTCCCGAGCGGAATGGATTTTTCGTCACCCCAGACGGCGCGGTGATTCCAGTTGCCGACATGGAATTGGAGCATGACGGCCTTCGGGAGATCGGAGGGGTCGAGGTGACACCACACCGAGATCTGGCCATTGGCGGGCACTTCGAGAGCGGCTCCGTGGGTGAAAAAGTCCTGGGCCAATCCCTCGGCTTTGCGGCGCAAGGCCCTCTGGCCACTGTGCACGGGACCCTGCTCCGCGGTGATCCAGGTGGTGGGAGCTCCGGAATACTCCACCTTCGCATTTTCCGGAAAGGCGTCCTCAAACCAAACAGCCTCACCCTTCTCGACCGGCGGCGGCGGAGTGAGGGTGGCAGGGTCGTTGTACACCAGTTTGGAGAGTCCCTCGCTCAGGAGTTTTTTTTGCGCGGCAATCGCCTGATCCATCGACTTGAGCTGTGCCTCCTGCTCCGGAGTCGAAAGTTGCAGCACAGGCGGAGTCAGGGCGGTGTTACCATCCATCGCGGGGTCCGCGGCGCTGTAGAAGAAGGAGTACACGGAGTAGAAGTCCTTCGTGGTGATGGGATCGAACTTGTGGTCGTGGCAGACGGCGCACCCGGCGGTGAGCCCCATCCAGACTCCGAAAGTGGTTTCGGTGCGGTCGACGGCGTAGCGGAAGAGAAGCTCGTTGGAAATGGAGCCGCCTTCACTCGTGGTGACATTGCAGCGGTTGAAGCCGGAGGCGATGCGCTGGTCCTGGGTAGGATTGGGCAGGAGATCCCCTGCGAGTTGCCAGAGGGTGAACTGGTCGAAGGGCAGGTTTTGGTTAAAAGCCCGCACCACCCAATCCCGGTAAGGCCACATGCTGCGCTCGTTATCCAGATGCAGTCCGTGTGTATCGGCGTACCGGGCGGCATCCAACCAGTAACGGGCCATGTGCTCGCCAAAACGCACCGACTCGAGCAGCCGATCAACCACCCTGCCGTACGCCTCCGGTGAGGTATCTGCGACAAAGGCATCCACTTCGGCAGGCGTCGGCGGCAACCCGGTCAGGTCCAAGGTGACGCGGCGCAGCAGCGATTCTTTCCGGGCTTCCGACGCAGGATGGAGACCGTGCCGGCTGAGCTCGGCTCGCAAAAAGGCGTCAATCGGCGAGAGATTGGGAAAGGCTGGCACTGCGGCCTTCACTGGGGGTTCGAAGCTCCAGTGTTTGCGGTAAGGGGCTCCCTGGGCGATCCAGCGGCGGAGCGTCTCGATTTGGGCGGGCGTCAGCTTCTTGTGGGAATCCGGCGGCGGCATCACCTCGTCGGGATCCTTGGAAAGGGCACGCTGGAGGAGAGCACTTGCCTTGGGGTCTCCGGGCTGAATGGCGGCGACGCCGTCTTTCACGGCGTAGGCACCCTCGGGGGTGTCGAGGCGCAGGTCAGCCTTCCGCTTTTTGGCGTCGAACCCATGACAGCTAAAGCAGTTGTCTGAAAGGATGGGCCGAATTTCGCGATTGAAGTCAATGGGCGCCTCAGCAGCGGGGGCGGCGAAGCTGGCGCTGGCAAGGGCGAGAAGCGTGAGCGCGGCAAGCGCCCGGAATGGAGCAAAGAC
This sequence comes from Verrucomicrobiota bacterium, assembly GCA_037975925.1. GTDB lineage: Bacteria > Verrucomicrobiota > Verrucomicrobiia > Chthoniobacterales > Chthoniobacteraceae > Chth-196. The sequence continues at coordinate 11,652 of JBANFR010000074.1, read as the reverse complement.
TTTCATGGGGGCCGATGGATGGAGGGACTGGGACAAGCCTAAGACAAAACCCTTCCCGCGTCGTTTCCTTGGGTACTGGGATACAGGGAGCAACGGGAGCGCGCAGCCCCAGCTGCGCTTTCGCGCTCGACGCTCACTGGTGAAATCCTCGTTAAAGCGCAGCTGGGGCTGCGCGCTCCCGACGCGATTTTTTGCCAGCTAAGCGCTTGGGATCATTTCGAGGCCGGGCAGCGGGCTCGTCCCAGTGGCAAAGCGGTCGTAAGGCAGGCCCAAGCGCTGCAACATCGAGACGTACAAGTTGGCCAGGGGGTGGTTATTGTTCCGGTCGAAGGCCAGGTGCTGGCCGTGGCGGAACCCGCCGCCGGCAAACACAACGGGCATGTTCCGCGTGTCATGAGAGGAGGCGTTTCCGAGATTGGAGGTGAGCATCACCATGGTTTGCTCAAGCAGGGTGTGTGTCCCCTCCTGGACCCTTTGAAGTCTGCGCAAAAAATCGCCCCAAGCACTCATCTGTGCCTGCTCAACCACCGCCAATTGCGCCACTTTGGTGGGGTCTTGGCCGTGGTGACTGAGGTTGTGGTAGCCCTCCTCGACGCCTTCGAGCGGCAGTTTGGCGTTTCCTCCGCCGATGTGCAGTGTGATGAACCGAGTCGAATCGGTCTCCAGCGCCAGTGCCATCAGCTCATACATCTGATTTTCGAATCCGATAAAATCCGCGCGATTGACTATCGGCTTGGGAGCTTCGGCGCCCACTTGGGGCTTGGGTTTGAGCGCCCACTGTTCGTCTGCGGACAAAGATCGTTCCAACTCACGCACACTGGTGAAAAAGGCATCCAGCTTGTCCCGATCCCCTGCTCCAACCCGCTTTTGCATGGACTTGGCCTCTTCACCGACCACATCCAAAATCGTGCGGCCCTCCCGGAGCCTTTCGATGGTTTCCCGCTGAGCCTGTGGTGTTTCTTTTCCAAACAACCGCGCAAACAGCCGTGCAGGAGAGGATTCCGGCGCAATCATGGCCCCGAGAGGGGTAAAAGAGGTGCTCATGTCAGCGGCCACCGAAAGAGTCAGGGAGCGGAAGCGTGTCTCCTGTCCCAGGTCCCTCGCCATCAGTTGATCCAAAGACACGCCGTTGCGGAAATAGGATCCCGAGTTGTTGGGCGTGGCCGTTAAAATGCAAACATCGGACACGTGCCCCCGCGACACCCCCGGGTGTGACACTCCAGAAACCACCGTGAACTGCTCTCGCAGATCGGCCAGCGGTTGGAGATAACGCGTCAGCTCGTATTTGCTTCCGGCCTCTTCCGGGAACAAGTGAGGGGCATAAAAGCCCAGTTCGTTGCTGACCCCGACAAAACGCCGAGGCGAGCCAAGTTGCGCGGCCTTGGAGAGGGCAGGGCACATGGACTCGAGAAAAGGCAATGCCACGCTTAACGCGGTCGTCTGCAAAAAAGTCCGACGCGGAATATGCTTTTGGAAGGTGAATGTTGCCATGGTGCGGTGGGTCCCAGGGGGGATGCGGGAGAGGTTCGACTTCTTACTTGTGCAGGAAAATGGGGCTTTGAACGAGACCCTCAATCAAGCTGCGTACGCCGTAATCGCTGACCTTCGCGGATGCCACGATGGCCTCGATGCATTCCCTGTCGGCAAACGATGGGGCGGCGCCGGTGGCGTAGGTGGCCAGGTGATGCACCAAGTTTTGCGCGATCCATTCGGGCCGCGTGAGCAGGTTTTTTTTCCATTCCTGTAAATTCCGCACCTGCTGTCCGTCGTGCAGAACGGCGCTGGCATCGACCGGGAGCCCGTCTTTGCGAACGCCCTTTTCGTTCACCGCACGGTATTTCTCCCGCCACCCGCCGATGACGTCATAGTTTTCGAGAGCGAAACCTGGCGGGTCGATTTTGGCGTGGCAGGAGGCGCAGCTTTCTTGGGAACGATGTTTGTCGAGTTGTTCGCGGATGGTTTTTGCCCCCCGGATATCGGGCTCAATGGCGGGGGTGCCGGGTGGAGGCGGCGGCACTCGCTGCCCGGTGATGCGTTCGAGCATCCACACTCCGCGCAGCACAGGGGAGGTGGTGGTGCCATTGGCGGTGATCTTGAGAACGCTGGCATGGGTGATCACGCCGCCACGGTGAAACTCTGGGCGTAAAGGCACTTCCCGTACTCCGGGTTCGGGAAGGGGCGGGACTCCATAATGTTTTGCGAGACGATGGCTGAGGAAGGTGTGGTTGGAGTCAACCAAGTTGGAGGCGCTGCGATTCCGTCGAATCAGATCTGCGAAAAAGTGTCGGGTCTCCTCGAGCATCGCGGTTTTGAGGACATCATCAAATTCGGGGTACAATTTTTCATCCGGGTTGGTTGCATCGATTTCGCCGAGTTTGAGCCATTGATTGGTGAAAAGTTGAACGAATCGATTGGCGTTCGGGTGATCCAACAACCGTTGGACCTGCTCCAGCAGGACCTTTGTTTCCAGCAGTTTTCCGGAATCTGCGAGCCTTCGGAGGGAGGCGTCTGGGGGCCCTCCCCACAGGAAGAAACTGAGACGGGACGCCACAGCGTGAGCGTCCAACGCGCCCGGGGCTTCTTCGAGATAGAGGAAACGGGGCGACATCAAGAGACCGCGGTAAGTCGATTGCAGAGCGGTATTGAGGGAGGCTCCAGCGGCCAGCTTGCTTGCAGCCAAATCGACGAAGCTTTCGATCTCCGCCTTACTCACCGGTCTGCGAAAGGCTCGATTCGCAAATGCCAGGACTTGGGTTTCCAAATCCCGTTTGGAGGTAGCCGCCTGGGGGGAGTTCCCTCCTCCCGCTGGAGGCTGTTTCGCGGCGGGTGGGGACAATTCTCCAAAGAGTGCCGTGCGCGTGTCCGCTGCGCTAAATTCGGGGTACACCCGTTCGATCTCCACCGATTGAACAGCGATTCCTGCGTGGCCGAGCCCGTCCAAATCCTCGATGGCTTCCCGATTTTGCGGGTGTCGCTGCGCCCGCTTTTTCGGGAGGGAGTCATCACACACCTGGACCCGCAAAAGTTCGCCAGCCTTCATCCACGAAGTGAACTCAAAATCGGCGGGCTGCTCCTCCGCCTCGATGGCCCCTACCCAGCGTCGTTCCGGAGCCGTGGACACGTGTTTCCCACTGAACACGCTGGCGCTGAGGCGCTCACCCCTCGGTGGATTCACTGCCAGAGCGCGGAGCCTAATCCGATACCAACCATCCGCGGGAACCTTTGTGGCGTCCATACGCCCGTAGAATTCATTGTTGAATGTGTTCCAGGACACGACGTCTCCTTGCGTGGGGCGTCCCTCCGGGCCCCGCGCTTGGCCAACGGAACCGTTGACGTGACGCCGCAACTCCTCCCAACTCAGGTTTTTTTTCCAATGCACCGGCGGATTGATTGCCTGCTGGAAAGCCAGAGTTAACGCCTCATCGATGACATTCAGCTGGCTGGAGAGCTGGTTCGGGGAGATTTGTTGTCCCTTGGCCACGGTGCTGAAGCCGTCCGTCAGAGGATCTTCCGGAAGCCCATCCAGCAGAGGGATCTGGATCGCAAGGAGCTCTTGCAAGCTGCGCTCAAACTCCGCTCGGGTCAGACGCCGGGACTGCACTCGGCCGACGGTTTTTTTCTGATCGAGGCATACCGCGATCAGATGTTCCCGGAGTTCTCGCAAAAACGACTGCCGATCAGATTCGGCGGGTTGTTTTTTTTTCGGGGGCGGCATCTCGGCGCTGAGGACGCGATCGAAGACGTATTCCCAGCGGTGAAGGTTTTCGGGGGAGTTGGGAGCGTCCAAAAGTGTGGTGAGGTCCAGTCCGCCTTTTTGAGAGTCGGTGTCGTGACACTTGGTGCAGTGCTCTTCCAGAAAGGCCGGCACTGACGGGAGAATGCGCGGGGAGGCAGCGATTGCTGTCTGTTGAAAGGCGAAAGCAGGCATGCTCCATCCAAGGCCGTGAAGCGCGAGAACCCAGAGGCGAATGGGGCCATCAAGTTTCGCAATCAGACTTAGAACAGTTGGTTTGAATCGGGTCATGGGAGGGCAAGGCGGCCTGCCTTGGAGCACAATCTTCCAGGGTTCGCCCTCTTAGCTCGGACGAGGGTACGCCGTTTGCCGCGTTGAGGGGTCTGCACGATCCACGCGCGACCATTCTTCCAGGCGAGTTTTTCAAATGGTTTGAAAATGTTTGTCCAAATTCAGCGTTCCCGGACTTCCAAGAGTGACACCGGATGTCACTCCCCTCCCCCCCATGAAACAGAAACTCTCCCTGCTCGCCGTGACGTTGCTCACCCTCCCGGCTCTCGCCACGCAGGCTTCCGCCGAAGATATCGTCATTTACGGTGCCACCTCCGGAGGCATCACCGCCGCCGTTCAGGCCGCGCGCGAAGGCCGCTCTGCGGTTCTGATCGAGCCGACCCAATTCGTCGGCGGACTGACCACCGGCGGACTCGGGGCCACCGACATCGGCAACAAGCGCGCCATCGGCGGATTATCCCGTGAGTTTTACCAGGGCATCTTCAAGTACTACTCCGACGCCGCAACCTGGAAGCAGCAAACGCGTGAGGCTTATTTCCAAAATCGCCCCCATGGAAACGCCGCCGACGAAGGCACCATGTGGACCTTCGAACCCCACGCCGCCTCTGCAGTCTATGACCAGATGTTGAAGGCTGCAGGAGACAAGGTGCGCGTCGTGTTTGGCGAACGCCTCCGGCTTCAGGAAGGCAAAGGGGTGATCAAGGAGGGTAACCGAATCGTCAAAATCGTGATGGAAAGCGGCCGCGAATTTTCCGGGAAGGTGTTCATCGATGCCACCTACGAGGGCGACCTGATGGCCAAGGCTGGCGTCCGCTACCACGTCGGCCGCGAGTCCAACGCCACCTACGGCGAGACCCTCAACGGCGTCCAGGTGAGCCAAGGCAAACACCACCAGTTTATCCAACCGATCGATCCGTATGTCCGCAAGGGAGACCCCTCCAGCGGGCTTCTGCCCGGGATCGAGAAGGAGGCCCCCGGACCCGATGGTTCAGGGGACCGCAAGGTGCAGGCGTACAATTTCCGCATGTGCACCACCGACGTGCCCGAAAACCGGCGCGACTGGGAGAAACCTGCTCGCTACGAAGAACGCTGGTATGAATTGGCCCTGCGCAATGTGGAAGCGGGCGACCTGCGGAATTCCTGGAATCCCACCCCAATGCCCAACCGCAAGACCGACACCAATAACAACTTCGCCATCAGCAGCGATTTTATCGGTCAGAACTGGGACTACGCCGAGGCGGACTACGCAACTCGCGCGAAGATCTGGCAGGCCCACGAAGACTGGCAGAAGGGCCTCATGTGGACGTACGCGCATCACCCTCGGGTTCCGGAAAAAATCCGCCTCGCCTTCCAACGCCTGGGGCTCGCGAAGGACGAGTTCACGGAGAACGGAAACTGGCCCCGCCAGCTTTACGTCCGAGAGGCCCGTCGCATGATTTCCGACTACGTCATGTCCGAGAAAAACTGCCGTCGCAGCGAGGTGATCGAGGATTCGGTGGGGATGGGCGCATACAACATGGATTCCCACCATGTCCAACGCTACCTGAGCCCGGAGGGTTTCGTACGCAACGAGGGGGATGTTCAAGTGAGCAGCAAACCCTACCCCATCAGCTACCGCAGTCTCCGTCCAAAGGCCTCGGAGTGCGCCAACCTGCTCGTACCGGTTTGTTTGAGCGCAAGCCACATCGCCTACGGTTCCATCCGCATGGAGCCTGTCTTCATGGTGCTCGGCCAGTCGGCCGCGACCGCCGCCGGCCTCGCCATCGAGTACGGCTGCCCCGTCCAGGACATCGACTACGCGGCCCTGAAGCAGCGTTTACTTGCCGCCGGCCAGGTCCTCGATTTTGTCCGCGAGTCGGCACCTCCGGCCCCCTGAGGCGAGACTCCAGAGTTCGGCAGAAGTTGGTGCCGTTTTGCCGGGGGAAAGCCTTTGGGGGTGAGTTGGTACGCCGCGCCATGAGCCGGGGGACGTGGCGGTGGGGCGTAAGAAGTGCTCCTCTGGGTCCGTGTCGCATGATTGTGCGGCTTTGAAAGGTCCACACTCTCGGGTTGGATCCCGGAGAGTCTCTGACCGTTCTGCGGCTGCCGCAATCTTGCAGGCAAAAGCGAACCCCCATGCCAAGTCGCCCCCCGGAAACCCTCCCTCTTGCTCCGTATGCCGCGCTTTTTTCTGGCCTCCCCCCGAGGCATTTTTCCGTTGGTGTTCCTCGCCGTTTTCTCTGGCAAGGCCGCCGCCCTGACCCCCATCGCACCTGGCCCCGCTCTTCCGATTTTCCTGAAGGAGCACTGCCAGGAGTGCCATCGGGCGGACAAACAAAAGGGCAAATTCCGAGTCGACGATCTTCCCCCGGTGATTGCGGACGTGGCAACCGCTGAGCGCTGGCAGAAAATCCTCAATGTTCTCAACGCTGGAGAAATGCCTCCGGAGGACGCCAAGCAGCCCCCCAAGCATTCAAAATCCGATTTCCTCGATCAACTCGCGAATCTGATGGTGTCAGCGCGCAAATCACTGAGCGACCAGAAGGGGCACATCACGCTTCGCCGTCTCAACCAGCGCGAGTACCGCAACACCCTGCGTGAGCTGTTGGGCGTGCGAACGAGCGTCTCGGAGCTGCCTGCGGACACCTCTACCGGATCTTTCGACACGGTGGGGGCGAATCTTTTCATGTCCGCCAACCAGTTTGAGCAGTACCGGGGTCTGGCCAGAGAAGCCCTCGACGAGGCTTTCGAGAGGCGAGCCCTCGCCACCGTGCCCCTCAAGCAACGGGTCGAAGTGGAAGAAAAGTTCTCCGTTCCTTTTCAGCGTGCGGTTCGCTGGCTCGACGCTCTGGATCAAGCGGCGGCGCGGCCCGAAAACGCAGCTCTGGTCTCGGAGTTGCGCAGTCGTGTCAAAAACGAATCCGAATTCCGGAAGGAATGGACCAAACTTGCAGGCGCTCCAGACCCTGTCGCCTTCGGGTTTGCTTCGAACACGGACTTCCTGGATGAGATCCGCCGGCGTGTTGGTTCCGTCAAAATTCCCGAAACTGTCCGGCAGTACCTTGCGCTCCCGGGGCTGGATCAGGGGGCCTATCTCTGCAATTTCGGAATGGTGAACCCGGAGTTGGGGTTCAGCGCCACGGTCCAACCCGGACCGGAACCGTCTCCCTTGAAGGGGGGCAGTGCGCCCGCCGGAGAATATATCCTGCGGGTCCGCATCGCCGCCGCTGAGAATGCGGGTGCGCCGCGTCGTTTCATCGAGTTCGGAACGGGATTAGGCAACCAAAGTTCAGTGCTCAGCACCCACGAAGTGACCGGAACCTTGGAGAAGCCGCAGATCCTCGAGATTCCATTCACTCTGCCCCGGATTGCGGCGGATAACGCCGGCTCTGCCGCAGAGCGCAATAGCCGCTCCCTATTCATCAGGGAACGTGGGGTGCGCGATCTTCACTACAGCCATCAATTGACGCTCAAGCAGCGGGCCACCGGTATCACGGAGCCGACCTATGTGATCTGGGTCGATTGGATGGAGCTGGAGCGGGTTCAGAACCCGGGGCGCACACTGCCTCCGGGCCTGGCTGCGCTTCCTATCTCGCTAGAGGAAAATGCGCCCAATCCTCCCGAGCAGGATCTCAAGAAAGCCTTGGCAAACTTTTGTCTCGAAGCTTTTCGGGGCGTGCCGGCTCCCCCCGCTTATGTGGACAAACTCCACACCCTTTACACCAGCCGGCGCAAGGAAGGAGACAAACACGGTCCAGCTCTCCGATATGTCCTCAGCATCGTCCTCTCCTCCCCCAGTTTTCTGTATCTCGAGGAGCCCATGCCCGATTCCAAACGCCGCCGGATCAGCCCCCAGGAGCTGGCCGTCCGCCTCTCTTATTTTCTGTGGGGCGCCCCGCCCGACGCTCACCTTCGAGACTTGGCGCGCAGCGGTCATCTCTCCCGCCCCGAAGTGCTCCAAAAGGAGACGGATCGACTGCTCAACGACCCGCGCTCCAGGGACTTTGTAAAATCGTTCATGCACCAGTGGTGGGGACTGGACCGGCTCGATTTTTTCCAGCCCGACCGCGTTGTTTTCCCCGCCTTCGACAGCAACGCCAAGAATGCCGCCAGGGAAGAAGTGTACGAAACATTCGCCCACCTGCTGCGGACCAACGGCAGTGTAAGAGATCTCCTCAAGGCCGACTACGTCGTAATCAATGGATTGCTGGGACAATACTACGGGCTGGGCGAGGTTCACGGAGATCATTTCCGCAAGGTGCCGCTGCCACCCGGATCTCCCAGGGGCGGTGTTTTCGGAATGGCCGCATTCAGTTACATGGGCAGCAACGGGCAGAGGACCAGTCCCGTGGAACGGGGGGCCTGGGTTTTGCGCAAGGTGCTCAACGCACCTCCGCCACCCGCACCAGCCAATGTGCCCTCCCTCGCACGCCTCGAAAATCAGGCTCTCACCGCCAGGCAGCGCATCCTTGCCCATCAGGAAGAACCGCAGTGCGCAAGCTGTCACCGGAAGATCGATCCGATTGGATTCGGCCTCGAAAATTTCGATGCCGCCGGTCAGTGGCGCACTGAGGACATTCTCGAGTCGCCGAAAGGAACACCCGTTGGCAGACAAAAAACTGCACCAGTGGATCCTGCAGCCGCCTTCCACAACGGAGCGGCGTTTCGCAACTATTTCGAGCTGCGGGATCTCATCCATCAGCGTTCGGACGATTTCGCGACGGGGCTCAGTAATGCTCTGATCGAGTATGGGCTTGGCAGGCCCTGCGGATTCAGTGACGCGCCACTTCTCGAAACCATGCTCCAGCGCGGGACGCACCAAAATTTTCGACTGCGCGAGTTCATCTACGCGCTCGTCTGCAGTGAAGAGTTTCAAACCAAGTAACCTATCCAAACGTATGTCCTCCCTGACCCGGCGCCATTTCCTGCGTTCCAGCTCTGCGCTGATTGCCCTGCCCGCCCTCGAATCTTTGGGGTTCCGCCCCTTTGCGAGAGCTGCCGCGCCAGAGGCTCCACCTCAACGGTTCCTTTTCATCGGCTTCGGATGGGGAGTGACGGGAGAGGGCTTTCTTCCCTCGCTTCAGCAGCCCGGAAACAGTTACGCCCTGACCCCTGGGCTTCAACCGCTTGCCCGACACAAATCCGACTTCACTCTGGTTCAGGGGCTCACCCACAAACTGACGCACGAAGCCCACTGGGGAAGCACCGTCTGGCTCACAGGGGCCAACCGCTACGGTGAACCCGGACAGGCCTTCTCCAATACGATTTCCGCAGACCAGGTCGCCGCAGCGCAGTGGGGCAAACACACCCGCTTCGCTTCCCTGCAGCTCAATGGCGGCTCTTCAACCGTCATGGCTGACTCCGGGCACGGCCCTGGTCTTTCACTTTCCTGGGACGCACGCGGCAAACCCATCGGCGGCATCGACACGCCGCAGGCGCTTTTCCAGCGCCTCTTTTCGAAGGAAAAAACCTCCACTCAACAACTCCACGCTCGGATCGCTCAGGAGCGCAGCGTGTTAGACACCGTTCTCGAAAATGCAAGGGGGGTACACTCTCGCCTCGGTCGACAGGATCAAGGGAAGCTGGAGGAATACCTGCAGGGAATTCGCGATTTGGAGGAGCGACTTCAAAAGGACGAAAGCTGGATTGAGCGCCCGCGCCCCAAGGCACCCGTGGGCGAGCCCTCGGTAGGACTCGGAGGGCGTGAGGAAATTCGGGCCACTTACGACATGATCGTGGCAGCGCTCCAAACCGATTCCACACGCGTCATCACCTATCGGCAGCCCGTTTCTACTCTACTCAAGAGCCTGGATATTACAGTGGGAGCCCACGATATGACCCATGGGCAGGAGGCCAAGGAGGGGGAAAAGGTCGAGGCCTCCAGGCGACGCGATGTTGTGCAAAGTGAGCTGCTCGCCGGACTCATCGACAAGCTCAAGTCGGTGCGTGAACCGGATGGGAGCCGCTTGTTCGACCACACCACGCTCGTGTTCGGGAGTAACATCCGCACCGTGCACAGCTTGGAGAACTGCCCCACCCTCATCGCTGGGAACGGCGCTCGCCTCCGACTTGGTCACAATCTGGTAGTGCCGAAGGATACGCCCCTCTGCAACGCGTGGCTCACCCTGCTTAAAGGATCCGGACTTTCACTCGAACGCCATGGGGACAGTACCGGGGTCATCAAAGAACTCCTCGTGTGATTCCTCGGGCAGCAGCCCAGCCCTTTACCCTCACCTCCGCCACCCCCACTCCGCTTACCGGATCCAAAGTTTAAATCCAGTTCCTCACGGTTCGCGGAAAAGATTGCTCTGATGAAGCGTTGAAATGGCCTGGGCGTGAACTTCGAAGAGCTCCTCCTTCAAAAAGCGTACAAAAAGCGCGGGTTAAAAATCCCCTCCCCGCACTTCGCACTGGCAGCGCGAAAATACCGCCACCGGACCATCAGAAATGGGGCGCATCCCTCCGATCGCTAGACAGCACCAACTCAGGTGGCAGACTAAAGTGGGTCATGAAAACGCGCATGCTGCCCTTGTTCTTTTCATTCACAGTGATCTCGACAGCTGCGGTTTACGTGGATCCCATGGCTCGCCCCGGCGGGGACGGTTCTCCTGCCGCCCCTTTTCAGACACTGGAAATGGCCCGGGACGCCATACGGGGTATTGGGGGCGAGGTGGTTTTGCAGCCGGGCATCTATTTGAGAAAAGAACCCCTGCTTCTTGGTCCGGAGGACTCGGGAACGGCGGACCACCCGGTGGTATGGCGTTCTGGAAAGCCCGGGGACGCCGTCCTCGAGGGATCGACTGCTGTTCCTTTGGATCGCTGGGAAAAACCAAGCGATTCCGAGCGCGAGCGGCTGGACCCTTTGGCGCGTGACAAAGTCTGGTGTCTGGATCTGGCAGCGCTTGGCGTCCGAAACGCCAAGACTTACCCTGACAAATTTGCTGGCCGAGGTGGTTTGATCGAATTGCATGCGAGCGGAGTCCGTCAGCCACTGGCGCGGTGGCCCGATGGTTTCCCGCAGACAAGCGCCCTCATGGGCGAGGTTTTGGAGCGGGGAAGCATCCATCGCGGAATGCAGAAACCGGGACGCTTCGTGTGTGTGGAGGATCGCTGCAAGCGATGGAAAACAGATCGCGGCGTGTGGCTGGAAGGCTACTGGCGCGCGCCCTGGGAGCCCGTCATCATCCGCGTTGCGGAAATCAATCCAACAACGCGTGCCGTCACTTTTGCGGCGGCCTTGCCAAACGGGATTGGATCTAAGTACGCCAAACCGCCCGCGCTCGGAGCGAAGGACGAGCCATGGTGGGCCGTCAATTTGCCAGAGGAGATCACGGTGCCCGGTGAATGGGCCGTAGATTTTCGCTCGCAACGTCTGTTCTGGTGGCCGTCGGACAATGCGGCGCTTGAAACGGCACGAATTTCCGACACGCAGGGGCCGATGCTTCAGTTGAATGGGGTAAAAAACTTGCGATTCGAAGGGCTGCGAGTGGTACGAGGGCTCCAGCACGGGGTAGAGTTAAAACACTGTCGCGGGGTCGAGATACGCAATGTCGAGGTGTTGGACTGCGGCGGGAGCGGTGTGCTCGTCAACGGCGGAACGGGAAATGTCGTGCGCGCCTGTGATTTGCATGGACTCGGAGAGTCGGGCT
>JBANFR010000073.1:0-17281 GCA_037975925.1 Verrucomicrobiota bacterium | reverse complement strand
CTAAGCTTTTCTCAGTAAGGGCCTGTAGGGCGGTGAGGTTGGAATCCTCCCTCCGTTTTTTGGATTCTACGGGCAATCCGCCTTTTATTTCCGTGAAACTTCCCCTTTTTGCAAGGGGATCACTTTGAGCGCAAATCGGGGGCCAAACACCCCTTCAGTGCAGTACGGATTGCTGACCCGACAACGATACAATCCAGCTTGAGTGATGTTGTGTACCCTCAGTTTCAGCGAAGGGTGGCGTTCCTCCAACATTGCAATCTCTCTGGGGCGATCGATCGGTGTGTGAAACCATTGAAACTCCAACGGACCCACACCCCTCACCACAAATTCCAAGATCACTTCCGAGTCAGGAGTCGCGCACAGCACAGAAGTGGCGAGCCGATCGAAAGTGGGCACCTCGGGATCCTCCTCCCTCGCTTTTCCTGACGCGCTCGAAAGGGATTGAACATTAGCCTCGGTGATTTTGCCGATGATTTGTCGGATGTCAGGAGTCATCGAGGGCGTTGGAGGAGCCGATCACTGGAGATTGCGCGTTGAGAGAAGGGATTTCGCGTCCTGACGATCGGAGTGAATCCGAAAGTCCGCTATCTCGGTTCTATTCCTGAGGAAAGGCTGGTGGGATCCCAATTGGTGGCAGGTTTTGGAGAGGGCCAGAATTCCGGACGGTTTGATTCAGAGGAGGCACCGGCTCCGGTTCGGGAGAGGTCCGCAAGGAGTTGCTGCTGGCGTTCGAGAAGGACGTCGGCCCGCTCGCGCATCGCGTCCCGCTGGCGAACGGCTGCGTCGCGTTCGCGACGGAGACGCGATAGCTCGCGCTCGATACGGTCCCTCTGTTCCGAATCGCCACGGATAAGCTCCGCTCTTTCTCTCTCCAATGCGAAGGCTTGTTCTCGGGAGGATGCCCGCGCGGATTCGGCTGCCGATCGCGCCTCGTCCCTTTGGCGGATGAGACCGTCTAGCTGTCTCGAGAACTCCTCGGTGCGATTTCGAAGGGTTTCCCTCGTTTCCTCCAGGAGCGCAAGCAAAGTGACTTTTTCGTTCAGAAGAGCTTCCCGCTCTCTGGCTAGTTGGTCTGCCCGGCGCCGTGCGTCGCTCTCCGACGCGGCGAGTCGGCCGGTTAGTTCCGAGGTTTCATTCCGTGCAGCGTCGAGATCTTCGCGCAGTTTCGCGATTTCGGCAGGGTACCGTCTTTCCGCATCCCCCAACGCTCCACGGAGTCGATCGGACTCAACCCGGTGCGTATTCAGTTCTTCGCGCAGACGAGCGACTTCGGCATCTTTGGTGGAGGTAAAGTTGGCGAGTGCCTGCCGGTGATCGGCGGTGAGTTGGGCAATACGGCGGTCGCGCTCTGCGTGAGCCTCCGCGAGTTGTTGGTCCTTGTGAAATAGCGCTGCGTCTCTTTCGGCGCTCAGGATGGAAATCGCTCGGGCATGCTCCGTCTGAAGCGTCTCGAAGCGCGCAACCCACTCAGCCAAGCGTCGATCTCTGTCGGCGGCAACATTGAGGATGCGTTGATCGCGTTCGTGGACCGCAGCGTTTCGCTCTGCGAGAACATCCGCGAGCGCTTTTTCACTCTCAGCGCGGTAAAGTGCAAATTGTCTCTCAGACTCCGCCTTTGCGTTCGCGATCTCCCGATCCTTTTCAGCGGTGAGCTGAACTTTTTCCTGCTCCAGCTTTTGAATCCGGTGTTCGGTCGATGCCTCCAAGTCGCCAAGCTCCTCGTCCTTCGCCTCTCTCAGAGCATTCAGCTCCTCCGAGTGCGCGATCCGGGCCGCGTCCATCGCTTGCTGATGGTTCGCTTTGAGCAGTTCGATGTTGGCTGCGTGCGTGGCTTCGAGCGTCGCAATGGAGCGTCGGTGCTCGTCGGCTCGAGCCTCCAATTGCGACTTGGCATGCTCCGCAGCGAGGGCCGCATCAGACCTTTCCGTTTCCAACTGGTTGCGAATCTCTGCAACCTCGTCCGCATGCTTCTGGTTGAGCTCCTCCAAGGCAAACCGATGGGACTCCTGAATTCGTGCCACGGTCTCGGAGTGTAGAGATCGGGTTTCGTTGAGAGACTGGAGGGATTCCTCCCGCGCAGCGTCGAGAGCGTGATTCTGTTCCTCGCGCAGCCGGAGAATGGTTTCCTCATGTTGCCGAGTCTTTTCGGAAAGAGTGTTGTCCAAGTGGGCGTTCTCCAAGCGGAGCGCCTCCATGTCCTCCTCCAAGCCTTTGCACCGTGCATCGACGGTGGCTCGTGAGCGCTCAACGTCGGCCAAGCGCGCCTCAAGGGCCGCTTTGGTTTCGACGGCGGCCAGCCTCTGGGATTCGAGGCTGGTGAGGGTCTCCTGCATTTCAAGCTTCGCAGCCTCCACTGCGCTCTCCGTTTGCGCGCGGGTTGCGGCGAGCTCCGCGTCGTTTCTGCGGCGCTCAGCATCGAAGGCGAGTGCTTTTTCGTCCGCCTCACGCCGCAGTTGCGCGTACTGATCTTTTAACTGTTCCAGCTCGCCTTCGAGAGCGCTCACCCGGCTCCGCAGAAGATCCCTCTCTTCTGCAAGCTGAACAATCCTGGCCTCGTCAGAGGATTTGATTCCCTGCAGCTCGGCAGCCCGTATCTCAGCAAGCTCAAGTCGGCTGCGCTGGGAGGCAACTTCAGTTTCTCGGGCGGCCTGCAAGTCAGAGAGTTCCTTCCGGAGACCGTCGCGCTGGGCGGCTAATTCGTCTTTTTCCTTGGTAAGTGCCGCCACGGCTTTTGATTGCGCATCAATCGAACGACGAAGTCCTTGGACAGTGCGATCTCCAACGCCCCCAGCTCTTTCCGCTGCATCAAGGTCAAGCCTCCGTTGCTCGAGAAGTTGATCGCGCTCGGAGCGCAGTTCCTGAATATCACGCAGAGCAGCCTCGTGAGCTTCCTTGAGCGTTTCGAATTCTGCCGCAGCGGGCTTCGCTTCCGACACAGAGGCCTCTTCGCCCACTGTCAGCGGTACGCGTCCAGCCCGAATGTCTTCGAGTTGCTGGAGCGCTTCCTCTCGTGCTTTCTCCAGCACCGCGCGCTCTTGCTTGAGCTGAGCGATGCGATTTTGGAGTTCTTCAGCATTGGCCGGAGTGGCACCAAGAACATGAGGCGCGGAGATAGGCGTCTTATGGTCAGGAGTCCCTGCCTGGGATTGAGCAGAAAGTTGGGCATTTTTTTTCTGCAGGGTCTCGCGTTCCAAGAGGAGGGTTTTGATCCTCTTGCGGTACGACTCGACGTCGCTTTCAAGTTGAGCGACGGCGCGTTGTTCCCACGCAGAGCCTGTGGACGTGGGCTCCGCCGAAGAACCGGTTTGGCCCCTCGTTTGGTTTAATGTCCGCTCAAGATGGGTGATTTGTCTCTCGGCCTTCAGGCGCGCGTCCCTCTCTCTCCCGAGCTCCATTGCTGAGGATCGCTGCATGGCTTCCAGCGCCTGGATACGACGCTGGAGTTGCTCCGAGGTCTCTGTTTCCGCGCGGGACGGAACGGACTCTGACTCAATGGATCCCGATGCAGCGTTTTCCTCCTGGGAGGCCGCCTCCGTTGAAGCTGTTTTGTCACGCTCAACTCCTGATTCCGTCGACACTGGTGCCGTGGAGTCAGAGGGGGCTTCCGTTGAGGGTTGGGGGGGATTCAGCGATTCGGGAGATGGCCCGGATGATTCCGATTCCAACGGGGAGAGGGTGGGGACGTCTCCTGTCTCTGTCCCAACCTCGCCTTTTTCCGCGGCGGACGGAGCGTGATTTTCGCTAACGGGAAGGACTGCCGCAGCGGGAAGTTCAGGCGCTAACGCCTGGGGCGCTCCCTCCGCAGCGGGTGCGGGTGGACGGGGCGCCCTGACTCGAGGAATCGACAAAAGGCGGACAACCTTTTGCCACGGCATCCTAATCTGGGTGTTACTGTGAGCCGATTCTGGGTCTTTGAAAATAGAGGGTGCCTGTCTGTAAATTTCCGCGAGAGGCACAGTGGTTTCTCCGCGACCAATGCGGGCCTCCATTTCGTCCCGATCAAATGCCAAGCTCAAAGTCGTGTCGTGAGGGGAGCTTTCATCCAGAACACCGCGCGGGATGCGGTGCAGAAAATCTCCCAGTTCCAGACTGATCATTTCGCGATTTCCGGCAGCGGATGCTGGATCTTCGGAGTTTGGGGCATCAGGGCGGTCCGGAGTCATGAGCAGTAAAGTGGTGATGAAACGATCAGTGCGCTTTGAACAGCCCTTCAGGATGGGCGTGAGCTCAGCTTCACCCTCTAGTTAGCGGGAGGCTGAGCGGCGGCGCTAGTCGGTTTTTCAGGAAGACCTAAAAAGAGTCTTCCACCATAAACGGACGGTATTCGGCAAGGAGCCGGTGTGGGATCGCGGCTGTCACGTTTGCGAAGGCGTCCCCGTAATTTAAGCCTAGGACTTTGCAGCTTCGGTGGAGTTTTGCCAGTCGCTCGCCCTCGGAGAGGGGAATTTCGAGCCTCCAAACCTGAGAGCCTAACGAGACCTTTTCTGCCATGTGCTCTAAAAGCTCGGGGATTCCCTCTCCCGTGTGGACGGAAATGAAATGAGCTTCGGGAAACTGGCGTCGAAGCCGCTCGAGGCATGTGGGATCGGAGACCTGGTCGATCTTGTTGAAGACGACGAGCATCTCTTTCGCCTCGGCCCCGAGGTCTCCCAAAACTTTTACGGTTGTCTCATAAAATTCGAGTACCTCGGGTTGCGAAGCATCCAAAACGTGGATGAGGAAGTCTGAGAGCACGGATTCCTCGAGAGTGGCTCTGAATGCCTCTACGAGCCGATGGGGAAGCCGCCGCACGAAGCCTACTGTGTCGGTGAGCAGGAGCGGTTGATGGTTCGGTAGAGCGACCTTCCGGGTCGTGGTATCGAGGGTGGCGAACAGTTTATCCTCGATCAGCACGTCCGCACCCGTGAGTCGACGCAGTAGCGAAGACTTGCCTGCGTTCGTGTATCCGACGATCGCTGCATTGGGCACGGGCGCCCTTTTGCGGTCTTTACGCCGGGTGGAGCGTGCCGAACGGACCTCCTCGAGTTCGCGTTTGAGACGGAGGATGTGAACCCTGATCCTGCGCTTGTCTTGTTCGAGTTGGGATTCCCCCTCCCCTTTGGCCCCGATACCGCCTCCTTGCCGCACGAGGTGTCCCCATGCTCGAGTGAGCCGAGGCAGGGCGTATTCCATGCGAGCGAGTTCGATCTGGAGGCGCGCCTCATGGGTCTGCGCGCGCTGTGCAAAGATGTCTAGGATGACCTCCTGGCGGTCTAACACGGTGACGCCCGTCAGAGTTTCCCAATTGCGCTGCTGGCTGGGTGAAAGCTCATTGTCAAAAATGAGGGCATCCAAACCTTCGTCTCGAATGCGATCGGCAATCTCTTGCGCCTTTCCCGATCCAATCAGCAGTCTCGGGTGGGTTTCACGCATGTGTACGAGCATTTTATCGGCGACGGGGACGCCGAGCGTGTCGACCAACTCGCCTAATTCATGCAGTAAGTTTTCCGCAGAGGTTTTGTCGCTCGGCCTTTCGTAGGCGCTGACCAGGAGCGCTTTCTCAACCATTTTCCCCCGAATGCTGATTTCAAACATGCGAGGAGAGAAATTGGACCGAGACGGGGTTGCCGTGGCGGGACGGTTGGGGCTCCGGAGCCGACAATCGGCGGAAGGCGTTCCGTTCGGATGGCCGTGGGGTTGGGTTGAGCGAGATAGTGCTCAGAGTGTTGGTGCCTGAGGGCTTTTATTTCTTGGGTGCGGAGGGGGGGGGCTGTGACGAAGCGGATTCGAACAAAGGTCTGAACTTGCCGTAGCCTTCCTTTTCCAAGTCAGAGGATGAGATAAATCGGAGCGACGCTGAGTTGATGCAGTAGCGCATGCCAGAAGGCTTTGGACCGTCGGGGAAGAGGTGACCCAAGTGGGCGCCGCTTTTTGTCGAAACAACCTCGATCCGGACCATGTTGTGCGAGCGGTCCTCCTTTTCGGTGATGGCGTTCTTATTCAGCGGTTGAAAGAAACTCGGCCACCCTGAACCCGAGTCGAATTTGTGATTGGAGGCAAAGAGGGGCTCTCCATCGATGACATCGACGTAAATTCCCGGAGCGTGGTTGTTCCAGTAGGCATTCCTGAAGGGAGGTTCGGTGGCTGCATTGCAGGTGACCGCAAACTGTTCGGGGGTGAGACGCGAGCGGAGTTGGTCTTTGTCCACAGTGGAGAGTGGCGAGGTGTTGGTTGCCGGCGCGGCCTGCGCTGGGGCTGTGTTTTTTGGAGCATCCTGGGAACTGGCATCTCGCGCCAGTGCGGCGGAAAGGGCGAGAACAAGGATGGGGAGTTGGAGACGTTTTTTCATGGTGGGGAATGAGGATTGGTCAGGTTAAACGGACAGAAGAGAGCGGCAAACGCTGCGTTAGTTTATCGCTTTTGCAGGATTCCGGAAAGCCATGGGCTTTTGACGAGCGGATGAAGAGGAGGCTGTCCCTGAATTCGCAGAGGTTATTACAGAGGGCGGCGGTCGGTTGAGTTTTCGATGGGAAGGTGGGGGGAGCAGTCGTTGTCGTATTCATCTGCCACTCTCGCCACGGTTCTCAGTTCAAACGCTTCATCCGCTCAATATCCGGAGTGCGGTTGCTTCGAACCCTGCGGCGCGCGGCATTAAAAATCTGTTGGGAAATCACTAGCACAAAAAAAAGCGGTGGCAGCGTGAGCAGGAGGTAACGAAGGGGGAGTCTGCAGAGAAGGGCTGCGCCAAACAGCACGGCTGCTAGCACAAAGAGTCCGATCCGGGTGAGCAGCGACTTTTCCGCCATGGAGCCCGCCTTTTTCCAGAGCCGAACGGCAGAGAAGGTGCCCGCGATGATCGCGGCGGCCATAAGGAGCAAAACAAGGGGCATGGCGATGAGTTACGGAGGGCGTCCGGGATCCGCCGAGAGCATGCTGTGTTTACACCGCTGCGTCCAGAGCGATACGTGCCTTGCTTGCCAGTGGCGTGGAATCCAAGTAAATTGCCCGTTCATCTGTTCCCTCTGCCATGAGTAAATCGTCAGCCTCAAAGCCCAAAAAAAACTCTGAATCCGCATCTTTGAACCGCCGTTGGTCCGCCGAGGTCGTGGACGGAGCCGAGCGGGCTGCGAGTCGGGCAATGCTTCATGCCGTCGGGTTTACGAGGGATGATTTTAAAAAGAATCAGGTGGGGATCGCTTCCACTTGGAGCATGGTGACGCCCTGCAACATGCACATCGATGGCCTGGCTCGGCAGGCGGAGGCAGGGGTGAACACGGCGGGAGGAAAGGGGGTGCTCTTCAACACCATCACGATTTCCGACGGAATTTCGATGGGAACGGAGGGGATGAAGTACTCGTTAGTGTCGAGGGAGATCATCGCGGATTCGATCGAGGCTGTGGTTGGCTGTCAGGGATTTGATGGAGTGGTGGCAATTGGCGGGTGCGACAAAAACATGCCGGGCTGTCTGATCGCTCTCGCGCGTTTGAACCGTCCCTCCGTGTTTGTTTACGGGGGAACGATCTTGCCCGGATGCATCAACGGGGTGCTCGCTTCAAAAAGGCTGCGCAAGGAGCGGGCCGATGCTGTGGCTGGCCGAAAACTGGACATCGTGAGCTGTTTTGAGGCGGTGGGGGCGCACGCCAATGGACAGGTGGATGAAAAGGAGCTGTCGCTTATTGAGGAGCAAGCGATTCCGGGTGCGGGATCCTGCGGCGGAATGTACACGGCCAACACGATGGCGTCCGCAATCGAGGCACTGGGAATGAGTCTCCCGAATTCGAGTGCGCAAAATGCCATGTCCCAGGCCAAGCTGCAGGATGCGCGTGCAGCGGGACTTGCGGTGGTTGAGTTGATCAAGCGGGGCATTCGTCCTAGCGACATTTTGACTCGGGAGTCCTTTGAGAATGCGATCACGGTGGTGATCGCTCTCGGGGGATCGACCAACGCTGTGCTTCACCTGCTCGCGATGGCGCACTCGGCTGGGGTGAAACTGGACCTCGAGGATTTCACTAAGATAGGGAAGCGGGTTCCCGTATTGGCTGATCTCAAACCCAGCGGTCGCTTTTTGATGAGTGAACTGGTGGAGATCGGCGGGCAAACGCCGCTCATGAAAATGCTTCTGGAGGAAAAACTACTCCATGGAGACTGCATGACCGTGACGGGCAAGACGCTGGCCGAGAACCTGAAGAAGGTGAAGTCGTACCCGAGGAATCAGGAGATTGTGCGTCCGGTTTCGAACCCAATTAAGCCGGAAAGTCACTTGGTTGTGTTGCGTGGGAACTTGGCGCCCGAGGGGGCGGTCGCGAAGATTTCGGGGAAGGAGGGTTTAAGCTTTAAGGGGAAAGCCATTGTTTTTGAAAACGAGCAGGATGCCCTCAAGGCGATCCTCGACGGTACGGTGAAAAAAGGGCACGTCATTGTGGTCCGGCACGAGGGACCGGTGGGCGGCCCTGGGATGCGCGAGATGCTTTCGCCGACGAGTGCAGTGATGGGCAAGGGCTTGGGTAAAGAGGTGGCTTTAATTACCGACGGGCGTTTTTCGGGAGGTTCCCACGGATTTGTGGTGGGACACATCACTCCGGAGGCCGCTTTGGGGGGGCCCATCGCCTTGGTCAAAAACGGGGATGGGATATCCATCGATGCGTCCTCGCGTGAGCTGACTCTGGAAGTATCGGCTGATGAGCTTTCGAAACGGAAGGCGAAGTGGAAGGCCCCGAAGCCGAACTATACGCGTGGCGTGTTGGCCAAGTACGCACGCACGGTCACAACTGCATCATTGGGTGCTGTGACGGACCTTCAGTAGCGTATCACGCGTACGGATTTTGAAACTGGTGGGAGGCACCTTCGAAAGGGGGTGCCTCTTCTTTGTCGTTACAGGAGCCTCGGGTTGAAGAATGTCGTCCCGAAGGGCGGCGGGTCCAAGTGCCCTCGGCGCTTTCAAGTCGTCCAAGCTCCAAATCAGTCCACGCTCATTTTCGGCGGAGCGATTCGAACCGGCGGCGGGCCGGCGGGTTTGGGTGCGGGAGCGGGGGTTGGGGCTTGGGTGCCTTGGGAGGGGGCATCCGTTTTTGGGGGGGGAGTAAAATCGACGAGATAGTCCCCGGAGACGTTGACTGCAAAGACCGGTTTATCGACGAACTCCCAGCCGACCGGGATCCCCTGTTGGTCAGTGATATCCCTCGCGGCGAGGTAGGTTGCAATGGAGTCGCGGGTTACCTGGAACCAAATGACAGCGTTTGGAGAGGACTTGAGCTCTTGGAGTTGGCTGCGGAAATTGGAGCTGACCCTCCGCGCTTGCTCGATCGTTTCGCCGCCATTGGGGCGCGGGATGATTCGCATTTGGATGAGGGGGGAGTTGGGAACTTGTCCGACCTCCGCGACCACATCGCGGTTGCCCAGTTGAGCTTTGGCAAAAAAATCCGCGAGTTTTGTGGCATTGAAGTAGGTGCGTTTGACCGGAGCGGGCACCCCGTTTTTGCCTGGTCTCATGACGATCTTGCCGGAGGCGTCCTTGAGGGGTTCCCTGCGGGCTGAGTAGTCAAAATTTCCCGTTCTGAGCTGGTCCTCGACCAGTTTGAGGACGTCCTCATTTTGGACAAGCAGGAGTTTGTTGTCTGAAACAAAAACCCTTTGAAGCTCTGCCTTTTCTGGCATGGGCTTCGGATTGGGCAAACGGACGGTGATTCCGGGTGGAGGATGGTAGGCGGGGGTGGTGTCCAGCTTGAGCTTGAGTTGGTCGATCTCCGCAAGGAGGCGGTCTCCGAGAGCCTTTTTTTCCATTCGCTCTTTTCGGGCGGCCTCGAGTTCTTTTTTGAGTTTCTCCAAATCCACAAAAACGGTCGGGTTTTTCTTTTTTTCCGCCTCGAGGGTTTGGAGGTTTTCGATCACCTGCCTGAGCTGCTCCTGAAGCTTGGCCATTTCGGAATCTACCTCTGTGGGGTCGCGTTTGGATTGGTCCTCGGCGAGGGAGTCCTTGAGTTTCTGGTGCTCCTCAATGGAGACCATGGGGAGGTCGGAGAGGATTTTTTTGACGGTCTTGGCAAGGCCGATCCCGATCATCACCAGCACGATAATGAGAACGCCCACGACGTTGGTCATGGTGTCCATGAGTGCGACGAAGGGGAGTTCTTCTTCGTGAGCTCTAGGTCTGCGTGCCATGGGCTTTCAGAAGGGTGGGTTTAAGGTTTTGGCGGCGCCGGAGCAGGGGGGGCGGGAGGCGGGGGAAGGTTTCCGAGCCATCGCTTGAAGAGATTGAGGTCCAGCGAGCCCCGTCCTGGGATCGGCATCTTTCCGATCTGGTCGACGCGGAGTTTGTATTTCGACTGAGCCCACCCAGCGGCGAGGTTGTAGGAGCGCATGCCGTCTTCTCGCAAGAGGAAGACCATTTTGCTTTGGGGCATTTTCGCGATCTGGTCCAAAAAGGCGTTGAATTGGGGGTCCGCAACGATGATCTCGGGGACGGCGCTCACGATTCCTTTGTCTTTCTCATTCCAGAAGTAGGTGAGTTTTTCACCCGAGGCCTCGACAAAAAACACGAGGGTGCCGTCGGCAAATCCTTGGCCGGTCGGACTGACGATGACGGAAGGGTCCCGGTTTTCGGGGGGGGCTAATTTGGCGAGGGCCTCCTGGAGTTCCGCCAGTTTTTTTCGGAGGCCCGGCTCCTGAGCGTCGAGCCCGCGGATCTCAGTTTTCAGATTTTCGAGTTCCAAGCGGAGCGAGTCGGCGATTTGCCGGCCTTTCTCCTGGTTATTTTTTGCGTCCAGGATTTGGGCCTGCAGTTTTGCGGATTCGCTGGTCTTGGATTCTTTCTCCTCTTTGATTTTGGCCAACTTTTCGAGTTTCTCCTCGAGGCCCGCGTACTTGAGAGTGTTGTCCGCTTTTTGTTTGAGCATTTTCAGATGCTCTTGTGCCCTTTCCATTTCCTCGTGGGTACGCCCCTTGACCCGTTGGGTTTGGGCGACGACGAGGACGACAATGATCAAGACAAGCACGCCGATCAGCGAGCAAAGGATGTCGAGGAACGGGATCAGCATGATCTCGTCGCTTCGGCGCCGATGGCGTTTGATCATGGGGGAGGGGAGCGTTCGCTCGGTTTTAGGCTGGGAGGAGCAGAGGGGTTATTGTCCGCCGAACCACCATTTCTTTTTGGGCTGTTGAGGTGCCGAGGAATTGCCAGCGATTTGCTCGAGGGATTGCTGGAGGGCTCGGACTCCGGACTCGATGTTGGCGAGCGTGTTTTGCGTCAGCGCGACGGTGGTGCTCAGAGAAGAGCCGAGGCTGGAGGTCGCGGCTTGGGCGTTGGCAGCGAGTTGCTGGAGGGTGGCTGCCTGATCGCGAGCCATGGATTCTTGGAGATGTTTGGCGGAGTGTTCGAGGGTGCTCAGGCTCTGACTGAAGCTTTGCGCGAGGGTGTGGTGGAGGTCGCGTACGGTTGCTTCCAGTGTTCCGATGGTCTTTTGAGTGAGGTCGACCGAAGCATGGAGCGAGGAGCCCAGGCTGGAGGAGGCTGACTGGGTGCTTTGGGTGAGATTCTGGAGGGCGGTGGTTTGCTCCCTGAGGAGGTTTTCCTGGGATGCCCTTCCCGCCTGTTCGAGCCTCGCCAGACTCTGGGAGAGGTTTTGTTCAAGGGTGGCATGCAGTGCACGCATGCTCGCCTCGATCCCGGAGACCGCGTGTTGAGTCTGTTGGAGCGAGGCATTGGTGGCTGACTCGATGGACGCCAACATGGAGCGAACGCCGTCTGATAGCTGGCGGTGCGTCTCGTCTTGAGCCGACTTGAGCGACTGATGGAGGGACTGCGCCGGTTCTTCGAGTTTTGCGACGCTTTCCGCGAAAGAGGCAACGGTGCGTTGAGTTTGCTGCAGGGAGGCGGTCAGCGAGGTTTCGACGGTTGCGGCGACCTTCTCGAGTTTTTCGGTGACCTGGGTGAGAGCCTGTTTTTGATCTCGTGCCAGGGACTGGTGAAGGTTCTCGGACGCCTTTTCGAGGCGGTTCAAACTTTGGGAAAAATGTTGTTCGAGAGCGGAGTGGAGGTTGCGAACCCCGGATTCGAGGCCGGCGATGGTCTGGCCGGTTTGGTGGAGCGAGGCACTGAGGGCTTCTTCCGCCCGAGCAGCCATGGTGCGGACTCCCTCCCGGAGTTGGCGGTTGGCTTCCTCCTGGGTGGATTTGATGATTTGGCCCAAAGACTTGGCGGGTTCTTCCAATTTGGAGACGCTTTCGACGAAGCCGCTGACCGTGCGCTGGGTTTGCTGGAGGGCGCCACCGAGGGAGGCCTCGACGCTGGATGCAACCGAGCCGAGTTTTTCGGTGAATTGGAGCAGGGCTGCCTTTTGGTCTTGGTTGAGCGATTCGTGCAGTTCCTTGGAGGATTGCTGCATTTTGAGCATGCTTTCGGAGAAAGCGGCCATGACGGCGTCCTGCTTTTCGCGGACGGAATCGAGGTGCTCTTCGGCGCGCTTGTCGAGTGCGTTCATTTGCTGGCCGAGGTATTGGAGGGCGGCCTGCTGATATTGTTCGTTTCGTGATTCCAGGTCGTTTGCGTAGCTCAGCATGCGGCTGGAGAGCGCGTTCAGGTCGGTCAAAAACTCCTTCTGGGAGGATGTGAGGGCCCTGCCGAGAGTCTCGGCCATGACGCGAAGATCCGAAGTGCTGTTGAGCGCCTTGGACTGCTTTGCGGCGCCATCGTCGAGCCGGGGAAGGAGCACCTCGTTACAGAAGGCGTCGATGTCGTTGAGAGCTTCCTCCTCGTGTTTGGCCAGCGAGTTGATCGGGAAGTTCAGGAGGACCGCGAACACGAGCCCGAGCAGGGTGGCGTCAAAGGCGGTCCCGAGCCCGTTGGTGACGTTGTTGATGGAGGAGACGATTTTGTTGACGTCTTCGACGTTGGAAAAACTCATGCCGCTGATGGCGTGTGAGAGGCCCACGACGGTACCGATGAAGCCGAGCAGCGGGATAGCCCAGAGGAAGGCGCGCACGAGGATGTAGCTTCCGGTGATTCGTGCTCCATCAATCGCGGATTGACTCGACATGAGAGTGCTCACATCCGCGACGTTTTGGCGGACTTCGAAGAACTCGAGCGCCTTGCGGATGCGGTTGACCATCAGGCTGTCGCGCAGTTGGACGGGGAGTCCGTAGACGTGGTCGATGAAGGTGCCGACGTTTTTGGCGCTGATTTCGTTGCCCAAATCCATGGGGAGTACATCGAGGAGCATCGCCCTGCGCTGGTGTTTGAGCTTGAGCAATTTCAGGTAACAGATGGCGGCTCCCCAGAAGAAGAAGAGCGTATTGGCGAAGCTGACCGTGAAGTGTTTGTAGAAGAGGTTGGCAATTGTTTCCCCGAGGGTGAATTCGCCCGGGGGTTTGCCGGGGGCGGCCTGGAAGAAATAAATGAAGGCGAACCACACCACCGTGAACCCCATTCCGATCCCAAAACTGAGGGCCGCATTGGGGTTGGTGGGATCCTCCTCCTTCCAAACATTCCGTGTCGGGGGGCGGGGCGTTTCGGAATCGGCATCTCCAAGAGAGTCGGGCACTGAGGGCTCCTCTGCGGCGGGTTCCGGGATCCGAAGCTTTGATTTGCAGCCCGGACATTTGACCAATTGGCCTGCCATTTGAGGCTCGGCCATTAGCTGGGTGTTACAGGTGGGGCAGGTGAAGTTCATGGTGGGGGAATTCGCTGAGCTTCGATGGCTGGACTGCTTTCAGGGGCATCTCCATCCGGGAGGACCGCACAAAACCAAGCGCACTTCGTCCCACTGGGGAACGGTTCAGTGGCGACGCGCTGGATTGTAACGCACGGCGTCCACTGGATCGACTTCAGAAAGGGCTGTTCTTGGTCTGCCGACTCTGGGGGGGAGGGCTGATGAAAGCTCTCTTAGCCCCGACTGTGTGCGGTGTAAACTAATTGTGCTCCCGATTCTTCGCTTTTACGGAACCGTTTCGGGCCGAGTCGCTGAGGGCCCCGATAAAGGGCAGGTTCCGGTAGTGCTCCGCAAAATCCAGCCCGTAGCCGACGACAAATTCGTCTTCCATGTCGAAGCCGACGTAATCGGCATCCATGTTGACCGAGCGCGATTTTCTCTTTCGCAAAAGAACGCAGGTCCGGAGGCTTTGCGCGCCGCCGGTTTCGGCGAGGCTTCTGCAGACGCTGTGCAGGGTAAGGCCGCTATCGAGAATGTCATCGAGGACGAGTACGTGGCGTCCCTGGATTTGAGGCAGGGCCTGGGAATCCAGTTGCACCACACCGGTGGTTTGGGTTCCGCCGTGGTAGCTGGACGCTCTGAGGCACTCGAGTTTGAGGGGGAGAGGAATTCGCCGGACCAGGTCCGCAGCGAAAAAGAGAGAGCCGTGGAGGATTGCGACCACGGTGAGTTCTTTGTCTCGGTAGTCGATGGTGATGGTTCGCGCCAGGTCGTCGAGACGACTCTGAATCGCGAATTCATCGAAGAGGATTTTTTCGAGGTGTTCGTGCATGGGGTGGGCGGTTGCGGCCCAACCTTGCGACGAACGGCATGCCCGGACTACTCCCAATCGCGTGATTCGTACTCGGGAGAAGTCGCGTCAGCGGGGGAGATCGACGGATCTCCCCCTCGGTGGCTCGAGGAATTTCTAGCGCGGTGAGGCGCTTCCCTCGGCATCCGCTGCAGGTGCAGCGGAAGGTTTTTTGGGGGAATTGGCGACCTGCAACGTCCGGATTTCGTCAGCGGTCCAGGATTTGGTGCGTCCCGAATTTGCCTGGCGGATTTTTGCGACCATGGAGGGCGAGATGGGGGAGGCGGTGTGTTCCCAGCTGCGCCGGATGAAGGTCAGCACGCCTGCGAGTTGATCGTCATTGAGGGCGGCGCCCATCGGCGGCATCTCGAGATTCCACGATTGGCCTGCGACTTTGATGGGGCCCGCGAGACCGTGGAGGACGATTCTGGGCAGCACTTCCGGGTTACCCAGCACCCATTCACTGTCGACCAGAGCGGGAGCCAGGCCGGCCATTCCTGCGCCGTTGGGCTGATGGCAGCCTGCGCAGATGGAATTGTAAACGCCGCGGCCGGTTTCAAACAGCGCCAGTTCGGCTTCCGTGAGGGGTTTCACGACTGGCGGCGGGGGCACACCCGGCTTCCCTGGCCATGCCAACTGCGCATCGAGGGCTGCCACGAGCGGCTTGGTTGTTTTGTCTGCGGAGTCCAAGAGTTGAACCAACGCCTGGGGTTGGTTCTCCAGGTAAATGAACTTTATCGGAGGAGCACTCTTGCCGGGGGAAGCGGTTTTTGGGGCTCCAGACTTTCCTGAAAGTCCGGTGAGGAGGGCGATTTGCGAGGGGGAATTGGCGGGCTGGGAGGCTGTCAACTCGAGCAGTGTTTTGACCCTTTCCTTCTGACGTTCCTTCATCACCGCCTGGGCGAGGGCCTGGACGATGCCTGCGGGGGCTGGGTGCGCCTTCACCTGGAGGAGCGCCTGCAGGAATTCCAGTTCCCGACCGCGGAGGCCTGAGAGAATGGCGTCCCGGACCAAGGCCTGGCTGCCGCACTGGCTGGCAAGTTTGAGTAGTCCATCCTGCGTCTCCGGGTAGGTGCTGAGTTGAAACCCGAGGGCCACTTGGACGTCCGCACTCGGGTCGGCGATGAGCGGGACAAGTTCCGCCAACTGGGGACGTCCCAGCAGACGAACGGCGGTGGCCCGGACTTTGGAGTCGGAGTCTTTGAGACAGGCGGAGAGCGTTTCGGGCGCCAGGGCATTCAGACCCTCCAGGGTCCAGAGGGCGTGAAGTCGCGCGAGGGCGGTTTTTCCCTTTTGTGCCATCGCAGCGAGGGAAGGGATGACAGCCGTATCCCTCTTTTCAACGAGGAGTCGCTGCGCGTGATCCCGGACCCAGCCGTCGGGGTGGGCGAGGAAACCGATCAGTTTTTCGCTTTCCGTGGGGAGCGAAACACGGGCGGGCTTGGCCTGGTCGGGGACGATTCGCCAGATACGCCCTTGGTTGAAGGGGGTCTCGAGCTGGCGATCTTTGATGTTGGCCGCGAGGTAGTGGGTGAGGAATCCCTTGTGCTGGATGATGCCCCGGTAGAGGTCCACCACGTAAAGCGCCCCCTCGGGGCCCGAGTAGGCGTTGACCGGCCGGAAACGTTCGTCGGTGGAAGTCCAGAACTCACTTTCTTCCGTGGCATTGGTTCCGGTGACGATGCCGTCCTTTTCCGAGAGCAGGACGCGTTTGACCAAGTTGCCCGCAGGTTCCGGAATGAAGGCGTTTCCGCGGAAATCCTTGGGAAAGAGGGAGCCTCGGTAAATGGCTGCGCCGCAGGTGGCGGTGCTTTGCGCGAGGGTGCCATCGTCGCGGAGGGTTTTGGGGGCGTACCCGCGGTTGACCCCCGGTGTGGGGTGGGAGGGCCAGACGTTTTGGGATTTGAGGATCTGCACTCCGAGGCCGGCGGTTGCGGCAAAGTTGGGGTTACGCCCGGCGAGGGATTCTGGGACCAGGTTCGCCCGGAGAAAGTCGGAGTTGGAGTTGAAATAAGGTCGTCCGAAGTTGTCCTGGGTCAGGCCCCACTGGCCGCGCAGTCCGGTGGTTTCGGAGACAAATTTGCCATCCTTGAATCGGTAGCGTTTGCCGTGACTGGCCGCTGAAATCCAGTTGTCGAGCAGGTGGGTCAGGGAATTGGCCATGTGCTCGGGTTGGCCGCCGGCTTTCCCGAAGGAGTCGTCCACGATTTCGCGGGCATCGGCGACGCCATCGCCATCGGTGTCGCGGAGAAAGAGCAGATTGGGGGGTTCGGCGACGAGCAGGCCCCCTTGCGTCCAGAGGATGGCGCGGGGCATCACCAGTTGGTCGGCAAAAATGGTGCGCTTGTCCATTTTTCCATCGCCATCGGTATCCTCGAGGAGAACGACGCGTCCGTTGGGTTGGTCCTCGCCAGCGGCCTCGATGTCCTGCATGTAGCCGCGCATTTCGCACACAAAAAGGCGTCCCTTTTCATCCCAACTCAGGGCCACGGGACTCTCGATCATGGGCTCGGCGGCGACCAGTTCCGCATGGAAACCCGGGGGGAGTTTGAAGGTGGCGAGTTCCTCCTCGGGGGTCAGCGGTTTGGGAACCGGCAGTTTGAAGCGAATTTCAACATTCTCGGGCCCCGCGTTTTTGGCATGAATCGCGAGCAGCGGCGCACTGGGGCTGAGGGTTACCACGCCGGCGAGAATCCAACCGGCGAGGGGGAGGGGAGAGCGGAAGTTTTTCATGCGAGACGAGGAAGCTTCAGTGGAAGAATGAGCGTGTTCGCCCTCTAAAAATTAGGATGGATTCGCCCTGCGGAAT
>JBANFR010000072.1:0-17433 GCA_037975925.1 Verrucomicrobiota bacterium | reverse complement strand
GAAGAAAGCCACGAGCACCTGGCCTCGCATCTAACGAGGTACAAGATTGTATTTTGTTCACTGTTGCTCTTGACATTGGTGACCGTGGGGGTCTCCTACGTTGACTTCGGTTCAATATTTTGGAACTTTTTCGTAGCTTTAGTCATCGCGACCGTCAAGGCATCTTTGGTCGCTGCCGTCTTCATGCATTTGTGGGGTGAGAAGATTTTGATTTGGCGGTTTCTGGTCTTCACTACAATTTTTGTAGCGGGTTTGTTTTTGCTGACGCTTCTGGGACATTCGGATCCTATACCCCAGTCGTCATCAACTAGCTATGGATTGGATTGGAATAGGTTGCATACCATCTCAATAGGGTCCCGATAGCCGAATTCAGTGTTTTATGTCGCTCAGATCAGCTCATATTATATTCGTCTGTTTGTGCATTCTTTTGTCCGGGTTGGGTTGCGTATGGTCGTGGACTGCCGGTGTGTCTCATGCTCTTTTCGGTGTGTGTGCAACGTTGATTGTTCTTCTGTTAGTGCACCTGTGTAAGATAGTCAGGTCTGTGAATAGAGTCAGCATTTGATGGCCATGCTTTCACGTCACTGGATTTTCGTATGGTTTGTTGTTGGGTTGGACGTTCGGTCCTCGTTTGGCTGTTCTGTATGTATGGGTGCGAATGGGGGGCCTCTTGCGGAGGCCTATAATGGTGCAATTTTTTTGATGCTGGGTGTTTTGTTCGGGGTGTTCTCAGCGATTGGTTATTTTATATTCCGCATGGCGAACCGTGCGCGGGCCGAAGGGTCGATGTAGGCAAGTTATTTTGGGTCTCATCGTATGATAAACAAACTGCTTGGTATAGTTCCTAATGCCTCTGAGCACGGTCGCGCCGTTGATCATATGCTCGAGGTTTGCCACTGGTTCATGTTATTGTTGGCCGCGGGATGGGGTATATTTTTTCTGTATAGTATTTTCCGCTTTAACGGTAAGCGGAACCCTAAGGCTAATTATCACGGAGTTGTTGGTAAGGCTTCACTCCATGCAGAGGTGTCCGTTGTGATCATCGAGGCCGTTTTGTTACTCGGATTTGCTTTTCCTCTCTGGGGTAAGCGAGTTTTGGAAATACCGGATCAATCTGCCGCTTTGAGGGTTAGAGCGATCGGCGAACAGTACGCTTGGAGTTTTCATTATCCTGGCGCGGATGGCAAATTTGGGCGGCAAGCTTCCGCCTATGTGAGTGCAACTAATCCTTTGGGATTGGACCCGGCTGACGAGGACGGCTCTGATGATGTTGTTTCGAGAAACGAACTGCACGTGGTGAAAGGAGCCCCTGTGGTGGTTGAGGTTACTTCAAAAGATGTGATACACGCTTTGGCAATACCGCACATGCGGGTGGCTCAAGACGCGATCCCAGGTACGCGTGTTCCGCTTTGGTTTAGGCCGCTGAGGTCTGGAAGTTTCGAAATCGTTTGCGGGCAGTTGTGTGGCGCTGGTCACTATGCGATGAGGTCGCACCTGATCGTAGACGAGACCGACAAATTTAATTCATTCATCGACGAGCTGAATGCGATGCAGCATCCAGGTCGGAGCAAGAAGTAGTGCTTCCCCGATGGTAGTTGCCCAAGATGCTTAGCTTTATTTTTTATGGTTTAGGGTTGGGTAACCGGCTCCTATAGATTTGAAAATTCAATCGTGTATTCGGTTCTGCACTCTGGTTCTATTATGGGTGCTGATCCTCATAGCTGTCGGGTCGCTAGTTACCAGTTTTAATGCTGGTATGGCCGTTCCCGATTGGCCTTTGAGCTTCGGGAGCGTGAATCCTCCGGGGTGGTGGTACAATTTCGGGGTGCGACTTGAGCATGGCCACCGTTTGCTCGCTGGTTGCGTCGGAATTCTTGTTACTGGGTTGTGCTGTTCGATCAATGGCACTTGGCGCCCTTTGAAGTTGGCGCTTGCGGGGAGTTTTTTGGGGGTTTGTTTTGG
Source organism: Verrucomicrobiota bacterium (assembly GCA_037975925.1). GTDB lineage: Bacteria > Verrucomicrobiota > Verrucomicrobiia > Chthoniobacterales > Chthoniobacteraceae > Chth-196. The sequence continues at coordinate 15,471 of JBANFR010000072.1, read as the reverse complement.
TTACGGCCTAGGGGTGTCTGCCCCTGTGAGGTTCCATATGCTTATTTGGCCTGGGGCTCTCGGGTTTTTTGTTGGAACGTTGCTGTGGTCCTCCGGCGATGTGGTGTCCAGTCGAAGGGACCGATTTCTTGCGGTCGGAGTCTTCTTGGCGGTGTGTGTCCAAGCCGCATTGGGCGGGTTACGGGTGACGAGCGAGACTGCAGGTTCGATCGAGGCGGCTAAGGTGTTAAGGATAATACACGGCAGTGTTGCAGAGATGTTTTTAATCATGCTGAGCGCGCTTTTTGGCAGATTATATTTCCTTGGGGGGCGGGTTTCTTCATTGGATTTTAGACCGAGCCGGCGGATCAGTATTTTGGCTTGGGTTGCCGTTGGCGGTGTTTACCTTCAGTTGCTCGTCGGTGTGGCTCTTAGACATTTGGGTGCCGGCTTGGCAATTCCCACTTTTCCAGCGTGCGGGACGGGCGGTGGTCTTATTCCGATGTTTTGGAGTTGGCCTGTCGTTTTAAGTTTTGTTCACACGCGAGTAGGAGCTTCGGTTGTGGCGTGTATTGTGTGTGCTTGTGCTATTTGTGGCATTCGCTACTCAATTGGGTGGTTGCGCTGGGCGCATGTGTGTACGTTGTGCCTCGTGATCTGTCAGATTGTGGTTGGTATCTCTGTGATTTGGACTGCCCGTTCGCCTTGGGTAGCATCTCTGCACGTCGTGGTGGGCGCACTGCTGCTGTGCGTCCTGACGCTCTTGGCGGTTTGGAATTCTGCGGTTAGAGGCGATAGTCGACAGAGGGGTGGGGGCAGATGAGTCGTAAGTCTGAGCGTTTCGTTTCCCACGGGAGCGACGGTGGGGTGCTGCTCCGTTCTCTCAAATTGGGTGATGTCCTGATTCTGACGAAGGCTCGTTTGAGTTTGATGGTTGTTTTCACGACCGCCATGGGTTTTTTCGTCGGTGCATCTGAAAATTGGTCCGGGTTGGCGTTGGCTGTTTCTGTTATAGGTACTTCTCTCGCTGCTGCCTCTGCTGCTGTGCTAAATCAGCTATTGGAGGCTGACGTCGATCGATTGATGGAGAGGACTCGCACACGTCCTTTACCGTGTGGAAGGGTGGGGGGTAGGCAAGCGTTAGGGCTGGGGATTGCACTCGGATTGCTTGGAGTGGGGTGCTTGAGTTTCATTGTCTCTTGGATTTCCGGTTTTTTGGCGCTGTGTACGATTGTCATTTATCTCTTGATGTACACCCCGTTGAAGAGGCGAAGTTCCGCATGTACCTTCGTCGGGGCGGTGTCCGGAGCGATACCTCCAGTGATCGGCTGGACGTGCGCCGGGGGTAGAGAGCTTTGGGAGGCTTTGGTATTATTTGGAATTTTGTTTTGTTGGCAGATTCCTCATTTTCTTGCGATCGCTTGGATTTATCGGGAGGAGTATCAGGCTGCGGGGTTCGTGATGCTGAAGGCTGATGATTTCAGCGGCGTTGTGACTGCTATCACTGCTCTTAGTTTTTCTATTATATTGGGGATCGTCAGTTGCGTGCCGATTTGGTTCGGACGCGCTGGGGTGGCTTATGGTTGGGCGGTTGGTTTTCTTGGTTTGCTTTTGGTCGGTTATTCGGTGGTGTTCTTGATTGAACGAACTCGTGTATCTGCGAAACGATTGTTTCTGACCTCCATCGTGTACCTGCCTGCTTTGCTTGTGGCTGTGGTCTTGGCATGGAGAGCATGAGTCGCATAGGCGTGGCTTTATTCGCGAGTCTTCTCTTCCTTGGGTGTAGGCCCAACGGGAGGCCTCGAGAACAGAGTATAGTTTTGCCGAAGTATTGGCAGGTGCCCGAGTTTTCGTTGATTGACCAAGAGGATTTGTCTTTTGGTCGAGCAGCCATGAACGGGACGGTTTGGGTCGTGGACTTTTTTTACAGCAGCTGTCCTGGGCCGTGCCCGATGTTGAGTAACCGGCTTCGGGAGATTCATGGCCTGTTAGGGGCTCAGAAGGGCGTGGGTTTATTGTCTATTAGCAGCGATCCCGAGCGGGACACGCCGGTGGTCTTGCGGAGGTATGCGGAGAAGTTTGGTGCGAATGAACGGTGGAGATTTTTGACCGGAGAGAAGGCTGTAGTTCATCGGCTAGCGAATGACGGGTTCAAGTTATCACTCCAGGAGACTCCCGGTGCAGATGAGCCGGTTACGCACAGCACGCGTATTGTTTTGGTGGATCGGGATGGGTGGATACGGGGCTTTTATGAGGGTGTGGGTGAGGGTAGCGACGCTGCAACCGTTCGTTTGTTAAGAGACGTAAACTATTTAGTGAAGGAGGCTCCATGACTATAGAACAACTTCCTGCGGTGAATGCAGGATTGAACAGCATCGCAGCTCTTTTGATCATTTCGGGTTTGGTGGCTATTAAAAGGGGCGCAAGGGAGTGGCACAAGCGGTGTATGTTTGGAGCGATTGTGGTCTCTGCGGCATTTTTGACCTGCTACCTGATTTATCACTTTAACGTGGTGGCGGTGACTAAATTCGCTGAGGCCGGTTGGCCTCGTGCAGTTTACATGTCCATTTTATTGACGCACATTCCTTTGGCTGTGTTGGTTTTGCCTTTGTTGTGGTTCACGGTGTTGCCGGCCATTAAGGGCGACTATGAGCGGCATCGTCGTTGGGCGAAGTTTACGGTACCTGTGTGGTTGTACGTATCGGTCACCGGGGTGCTGGTATACCTTATGTTATATGTCTGGTTTCCGGGAGTACGGGCGTGAAAAGTTTGAGCGAAAGGAATTGAGCTCATGGAGAATTGCATGGATTTGCTAGAGGGAGTTGGTCAACGTCCGAGGGTTTTGGTGGGGATGAGTGGGGGAGTGGACTCTTCTGTTGCGGTTTGGCTTTTGAAGGAAAAGGGTTTCGAGGTGGTCGGGGTGACGATGAAGGTGTGGCCGCAGGATTGCATGTCGCGTGCTGAGGACAAGTGCTGCGGGCCGCAGGCAATTGCGGATGCTCGAGGGGTGGCGCACGCGCTCGGGGTGGCGCACTATGTGGTGGACGAGGCGGATGCCTTTGAAAAGCAGGTGATCGACTATTTTACCTCTGAGTATCAGGCGGGGCGTACTCCGAATCCTTGTGTGATGTGTAATGAGAAGGTGAAGTTTGGGAATTTATGGAGTAAGGCAAAGGCTGTGGGTGCGCAGTACATTGCAACTGGTCATTACGCTATCGTCGATCATTTAGCGGACCGGTCGGTGTTACGGAAGGGGGTAGACCCCCGGAAGGACCAGAGTTATTTCTTATTTAGTCTGAAACAGGAGCAGTTAAGGCGGTCTTTATTCCCGCTGGGTGGGATGGAGAAGTCAGAGATCCGTGCGATTGCCAGAAAGCTTGGTTTGAAGACTGCGGATAAGGTAGACAGCCAGGAGATTTGTTTTGTTCCAGGGAATGATTATAAGGCGTTTTTAAAGGGTCACCTTGGGGAGGGAAACTTTCAGCCTGGGGGGATTTATGATAAGTGGGGTGTGCGTTTGGGTGAGCATGACGGGATTGAGATGTTTACGATTGGGCAACGGAAGGGTTTGCCAGGGGGATCACCGAAACCCTTGTATGTGATTGATATTGACCCCGCGACGCGGAGTGTGGTGGTAGGGGATGCGGAGGATCTCGTGGTAAAGGAATTTGAGATGGATCATGCACTGTGGAATTGGGAGGGGGGACAGGTACCCGAGTCGTTTGATTGCACGGTGAAGATTCGGTATTCCCATCCAGGGGCGGAGGCGACGGTGTTTCCCGGTGAGGGGGGACGCGCGGTGGTACGTTTGCATAAGGCTCAGCGTGCCGTGACTCCGGGTCAGGCGGCGGTGTGTTATCGGGGAGATATGGTTTTGGGTGGGGGGTGGATTTTGAGGAGTCGGGTTTCTTTGGCGCCTGACGAGAAGGGTGGGCTGGGATGAGTTCCGATGGAGCCGTTCTTGTGGCACTGGCAACGTTCCCGGATATGGGTACGGCTCGTCGGGTTGCGGAGGTGTTGGTGGGCGAGCGTTTGGCGGCCTGTGTGAATTTGATTCCGGGTCTGGAGTCGGTTTTTGAGTGGGAGGGGCGTGTGCAAACGAGCGGAGAGGTGGGTGGGTGGATCAAGACGAGCGTGGAGCGTTTTCCTGCGTTGGCGGAGAGGTATCGGGCGCTGCATCCGTATGAGGTTCCGGCATTGGTTACGTTGAGGGTGGAAGGGGGTCTGGACACCTACCTGGATTGGGTCCGCGCCAGCTTGGGGTGAGGTGTAGAATCGTGAATTTTGGCGAGAGACTGCCAGGCTGTGGCGTCTCGATGAGGAAATAGCGATGCGGAAGCTTCCTTGGTCAGTCCTTCTTCCTTTGTTTGTGTATCGGTTGGTTGTTCCGTGGTTTGCCCTGTTGATGTTACCGGGTTTGGTGTTGCGGTTGCACCGGCGGGGAAACTGGAGGTCCAAGTTTGGCCAACGATTTGGGCGATTTGAGGCTGGGGATGCGGAGCGATTGCGGAGTCGGCGGTGGACGTGGATTCAATCGATCAGTGTGGGGGAGACCCATGTGGCTTTGCGGCTGATCAAGGCGCTTCAGGAGCGTGATCCAGGCATTTCCGTGGTGCTGTCGGTGACGACATCGACGGGTTATGCGATGGCGGAGGCTGCGGAATCGGAGCGGCTTTTTCCGATGTACAACCCGGTGGATGCGGTGGGGTCTGTGGAGAGGGTTTTGGAGGTGATGCGGCCGGAGCGCTTGGTATTGGTGGAGGGGGGCGTTTGGCCGAATCTGGTGGCGGCGTGTTACCGTCGGCGAATTCCGGTGGTGCTCGCCAATGGCAGGCTTTCACCGCGGTCCGCGCGGAGGTATGCGCGGGCGAGGTTTCTGACCGGACCGTTTTTTGAGCTCTTGGAGTGGGTAGGGGTGTCTGATCCGGAGGAAGTTCCCAGGTGGGAGAGAGTTGGGATTCCCCGGGAACGCATTTTTGTGATGGGTAGTATCAAGTTTGACCAGGATGGGGTGAGAGGGGGGCGGCTAGAGGAGTTTGGGCAGTTGATTTCCAGTTTGGGATGGGGAGCGGGGACGCCGCTATTGGTTGCTGGAAGCACGCACGATGGGGAGGAAGTGCTTCTTGGGCAATTGTTTCTGCGATGGAGGAGCAGTCACCCTGGGTTGAGGCTGGTCATTGCGCCGCGACATGTGGAGCGTGTTCCGAGCTTGAGGCAAGCGCTGGAGGCGATGGGGCTTCGCGTGATTCTGCGCAGTGCGTTGCCTGCGAGTGGAGAGGCAGAGGTGGTGTTGTTGGACAGCACGGGGGAGTTACGGGATTGGTATGCGCTTGCGGCAGTGGCTTTTGTTGGGAAAAGCCTTTTGGCGCACGGGGGACAGAATCCTGTGGAGCCCGCGTTGGCGGGCAAGCCGGTGGTTTTTGGTCCGTACATGGAGAACTTTGAGATCATAGCGCGCCATCTTTGTGCTGCGGGCGGAGCTTTTGAGGTGAGGGACTCGGAGGAATTGTGGGAGGTGGTAGAGCGTTTGTTGGGTGACCCGGAGTTTTGCGAGCGAAGTGGGGCACAAGCGGCTGCGGCGCTGGCGAGTCATCAAGGTGCGGCGTCGAGGACGGCTGCCCTGATTCTGCGAGAGAGTCTTTGAATGTTTCGCTGTGTCATCTGTGAGAAGGAGCGGCAGGGTTTTGAGGGGTTGTTGATTTTTTTGTAGCGGGCGCGGAGCCGAGGGGTGGCGGATTTTTGAGAGGGGCAGTGTGCGGTTTGCGAGGGGGATAGGGGCTCCGTTTGGGTTGAGGATCCCGGCTGGCGTGGCGCGTGCTCTAGGTGAGGGTGATGCACCAGTGGTCGCTCTCTCAGCAGGGTCCCGGAGGACCGGTCCGTTTTTGGGATCTGGGGGAGGGGTCGTATACCATTGGCTCCGCGAGCCATTGTGTGATTGCGGTGGAGGGAGATGGGGTTGCTCCGGTGCACGGGCGTCTGTCGCTGCTTCCCAGCCATTTGGAGGTGGAGGAGCTGCATACGGAGTTCAAGATTTTGGTCAACGATTGCCCGATTTCGGGGGTGGTGGAGGTGCCCTACCCAGCGACTCTGCGGCTTGGAGATGTTTTTCTTCAATTGGCGGAGATTCGCGAGCGGCGCACATCAGCGGCGGTGGATTCGCCCGAGGCGTTAACCCTGATTCCACGGGCCTTTGACGGGGCCATTACGGTGCCCAACCTTCGGCGTCCTTTTCAGTCGTATGGGGGCGATGGGGAGCCTGGAACGACGCCGCCCACTGCTCTGGGGGCCGGGCCGGAGGGGTCTGCGAGAGCGGAGGCGGGACCATCTCTCGAGAGCCAAGGCGGCGGGGGCGCGCGAGTTCAGATGGAGTACCGCTTGGAAGCTGAGATTGCCCGGGGAGGGATGGGTCGTATTTTTGAGGCGGAGGATCCTCTGCTGCATCGGCAGGTGGCGGTGAAGGTGAGCAGTGTGGGGATGGGTCGCAAAGACATGCGTTTTGCGCGCGAGGCGGAGGTGCTGGCGCTGTTGGCGCATCCGAACATTGTTCCTGTGTACAATCTTGGGAGCGATTCCCAGGGGCGTCCGTTTTACAGCATGAAGCTGGTCCGAGGTCGCACGTTGGAAGCGATCATTCGGGATCTTCGGGAGGGCGACGAGGAAACGCGGAAGCGCTTTTCGCTGGACCGTTTACTGACCATTTTTCGCAAGGTGTGTGATGCGCTCACCTTTGCGCATTCCAAGCAAATCCTCCACCGGGACCTGAAGCCTGCGAACATCATGGTGGGTGAATTTGGGGAGGTGCTTGTGATGGACTGGGGCCTCGCGAAGGTGATTGGGGAGTCGCCTGCGCTTTCCGAGCCTTCGGACGGTTCGGGTGTGCGGCAGGAGGGACAGTGGGGTGGGGACTCGATGGGGATGACTTTGGAGGGGGATGTGATGGGCACGCCGCAATACATGTCACCCGAGCAGGCGGAGGGGAGGATTGCGGATCTGGATCAACGTGCGGACATTTATTCGCTCGGGGGCATCTTGTACGCGATTTTGACTTTGAGAGCGCCGGTGGAAGGGGACAGCCTGGATGAGGTTCTCACCAAGGTGAGAAAGGGAAGCATCACTCCGATGACAGCGATGCGTTTGGAGGCGGTGCGTGTCGGTGGGGAGATGACACCTCGAGCACTGGGGAGTGACGTTCCGAAGGCGCTGCGAGCGGTAACCCTGAAGGCCATGGCTCTGAGCCGGGAGGATCGGTATCAGAGTGTGGGGGCGCTTTTGGCCGACATCGAGGCCTACCAGGGAGGGTTTGCGACGGGAGCGGAGAAGGCGGGTTTTTGGAAGCAGCTTTTGCTTTTGGTTCGTCGAAACAAGGGGGCCTTTGCGACTGCGGCTGCCGCTGCGCTGCTGTTGTGCTCGGCGACCGCCTGGTTCATCACCCATTTGCGAGCGAGCGAGCGCATGGCGCTCGAGAATGAACAGACGGCCCGCAAGAATGCGGCTCGGGCGACTGCAAACGAAAACCGGGCCGTGCAGGAGAAGGAGTCCGCCCGGCGTTCGGCGGTGAAAGCTCAGATGGCGCTGGCGGAGGCGGCAGAGCAGGAACAGAACGCGGAGAGTGCTCTGCGCATCCTCAACGAAGTGCCTTCGGACTTGCGGACCCCGGACTGGAAATACCTCCGCAGTCGTCTCGATGCCTCGGATTTGACCGTGTTTGCTCCGGACAATTCGGCTTGGATTTCTGCCGTCCCGGATCCCCTGCCGAAATCGAACAAACTGATTACGCTTCAGCAGAATGGGGTTTTTAGTGAGGTTGATTTGGAGACCGGTTCTGTCCGGAAGCTTTTTCAGAGCGAGGGAGCCAATTGTCGGGGGCTGGCCATTTGCAAAAAGGGAACGAAGCTGGCCTCGATTGCGACGCATCCCGCTTCCGGTAAAACCAAGGAGTCGTTTGCGGACATTCGCAGTTTTCCCTCCTGCGAAAAGCTGACCCGGATTCCGTTGGGGTATTTGAGCACGGAGCTGAGGCGGATCAGCCTGAATTTTGATGGGAGTCTTCTGCTGGTGGAGGGGAAGTCGAAGGATCGGGATGTGATCCAGCTCTGGGAGACGGGGATGGGTGGACTCCTTTGGGAGGTGGATAATCTTGGAGAAACGGGAAGTGTGGCGGCGCTATTGGGCGCCGAGTTTTCGGAGTCCACCAAAACAGTCCGTATTTTTCACCGGAAATCTGCGATCAATAATGCCAATGCGGTGGGGGATTTTTACGAGGTGGACGCAAAGACGGGGGCTCCGACTGGGGAGTACGCGAGTTTGCCGTTTCCCTTTATCGGCGCCAAGCCAGTGGCTAATGGGTATCTTTATGCGAGCGTTGGGGAGGGACACTCGCTGTTTAGCTGGAACAGCAATCGGATCCGGAAACTGAGCAAGCCGACCTGGCAAATTGATTTCGAGATTCCGACAAGCCATCAGCTCCTGGCGATGAGTCACACGGGCAAAGACCAGCGGCTCATCACGCTGAGTGCGAGCTCAGGCAGTGGTACCGTCCTCCAGTTTTGGGATGCCACGCGGGGCCGTATTCAGCGGACCTTTCCGATCACTCGGGTGTACGGGGGGCTTTGGATCCTTTGCTATCATCCCACGGCGAATGCGGTGGTTTTATTGAAGAACAGTCGGCTGCAGGTGTGGAATCTCACGCCGCCTCCGAGGGTCGTGTCTCCTCCCAGTTATAGCCGGATCCGCATTTTGGATGACCAGCCATTCCTCCTGACTTCGACTGTGCTCTCTGGGAACCGCGGTCGTGTGTTCCTCCAAAAACTGGGCGAAGCTTCTCCGCTGGGCGCCACGGGAGAGGCTGATCTCATCGGCCCGCTCGTTTCCACTAATCGGGACGCGACTTTGTTGGCCTGTTCGGGATCGATCACCCAGCCGATCCGTTTCCTGCAGCGGTCCGGTTCCTCGTTCCAGATTTTACCCGTGGGTGGAGACTTGCAAAACATTCGCCCCAGCTCCTTGACGCCGAACCAACATCCGATCCTGAGTCCTTCTGGCGGGCGGGTTTGGCAAAATGGGAGCATTTATCGGATTCCCGAGGGGGACCGGGTGACGACGACGCGGCGTCACGGGTGGGAGCCTTCGGTCGAGGACAATGATCCGAGGAGCGTGGTGGTATGGGTGGCTTCTCAGGCGGTAGCGGAGATCGTGAACAAATCGTTTTCTGCGAACCAGAATGCTGCGGACCACGAGACGCGTTTCATTATCCTGTGGAGCGCGACCACGGGGGAGATTCTCAAGCAGGTGCCTGCACCTGCGGCTTACGCGCTGGCTACGTCAGCGGATGGGCGTTGGATTGCCGAGGCTGGGCGTGACAAGCGCATCCGCATTCGGGATTCCAAAACGCTCGAAGTGATCCACGATTTCCGGGCGCACGAAGGGATGGTGACTGCTGTGGAATGGCATGCCTCCCGCCCTTATCTCGTCAGTGCTTCGGAGGACGGAACGGCGAAGGTCTGGTCGATTCTCGAAAAGTTATACCTCTTGAGGGAGGAGTTTCCGTGGATCCCATTTGCGCCCGATGGCATTTCGCTCAGTCCCTCGGGTGCGACGATCTGTTTAAAGAGGCCGGGTGCGACGGACGGCCTCGTGTTTCAGTCGACCACTTTAGCGGACAAAAAAAAGTGATGGATTCGCGGGAGGCCAGTTTTAGAGGTTTCTAAAACATTCGCTCGAAACGAGTTGGAGGAGGAGATCCCGAAGGCCGGCGTTTTGTTTCGCTGCGTTGTCGGCAACTACATGGAGTTGTTTGCGTTCCGCGTAATCGGGAACACGGCCCGTGCTGTAGATAAAAAGTTTTTCCGTCAGGCAACGACTGAAAGGTTTAAGGTCGGAGAGGATGTATTTCTTGAGGTCCACCACCCCCCGGATGGGGGTGCCGTCGGGAAGAAGGCCAGAGGCATCGACGGGTGGGCCGTTCTTTTGTTTTTTGGAGCCTGCCACCGGGTAGGTTTCGCGCCACTGGCCGATGGCGTCGAAGTTTTCGAGGGCAAAACCGAGGGGATCAATTTTGAGGTGGCATCGTGCGCAGGATTCTTCCTGGGTGTGGGCAGCCATCAGGTCCCGGATAGTTTTGCTCCCGCGTGTGTCTGGAGTAATGGCTGGAACGGATTCGGGCGGAGGCGGAGGTGGATCGCCGAGCACGTTTTCCAGAACCCATTTTCCACGGAGCACCGGCTGGGTATCGACGCCATTGGCGGTGGCCATCATGACGCCCGCCTGACCGAGGATGCCGCCGTTGCGTCCACCCCGGGGGATGCTGATACGGCTCATGGCAAACGGGGTTTTTACGGAGGACAAAGGCATCTCGAGGAGCCCGTACATTTGTCGGCCCACGGAAGAGTGAGTGTGGAGGAAGTCGGGGTCGATGAGGTCGGAGATGGGGCGGTTTTCTCGGAGGAGTTCAGCGAAGAGAAGCTCGGGTTCGAGCATCAGCGCCTTTTGGGTGTTCGGGGTGAAGGGCCCCAGCGTCGGGTCCGGCATGATTTCCGGGATGAGGCGGGTGTTCAGCCACTGGCGTACGAAGCTCTCCACAAAATCTTGTGATGTCTTTTCTCCGAGGAGCCGCTCGGCTTGGGCCCGCAGAGTCGCGGGCTGGCTGAGCGAGCCATCTGCAGCGGCGGCCAGCAGGGCGTCATCCGGGGGGCGGAGGGTCAGAAAATACGCGAGGCGTGAGGCAAGATCGTAGGGGGAAAGTGTGGCCTCAGTTCCTCCGCGATACAGAAACTGGGGCGCCACCATGGCGGTTCGAATGGCCAGATGGAGAGCGTCCTCGAGGGAGTGACCTTCCGATTGGTGGTCGCGGACGAGGGCCATGTAGCGCTCGGCCTCCTCTGGAGTGGGAGGGCGGCGGAACAGTTTGGAGAGCATTTTGTGGAGCGCGCCCGGGAGGTGCTTGGCCGGATCCATTTTGCTGGCCGTCATTCCAAACAGGCGTGTTTGAAGCCCGCGCGCTTTGCCGTAGCGCGGGTTTTCGACGGTCTCGATGGGGCCCTCGATTTCGACGGAGTGGATGTCGAGGCCGGGCCCTTCGGAGTAGTATTTCCAGACCCATGGCACGATGTAGTGATGAAGGGCGAGACCGCCGAAGCTTGTCGGGTTCTTATCGACCAGCATCGCATCGATGACGCGGCGGGCGTTCTCTTCGGTGGCGGTGCTCAGATCCAGGTCGGGTTTTTCGAATTCGGCATGGTAGGCGTCAGCGACGGCTTTTTTGAGCAGTTCAAACCCCTTGGCTTCGAAAGTTTTGAGTTTGATTGCACCATTCGGGTCGCCGGGGACGGGTTCGTGGAGCGGGAGCCAGGCTGCCAGGAGGCGCGGATGTTTTTTCATTCGCGCCAAGGTGTCTTCCCGGAAGTTGTCGTGCGGGGCATTGGCATCCACGCTGCGATTGGGGGAGTTGGCGTAAGAAAAGGAAACGCCCTGTCCGGGATGGAGCGTGACCATCAGCTCGTGTTCCACAACCCCCTCGGTGGGAATGGTAAATTCTTTGTTCGTGACCTTGAGGATGAGGGGTTCCTCCGTCTCGGGTTTAAACGCCGAGGCCTTGAATCGGACCCGGTAACGTCCCGAAACCTTGGCTCCGAAGGAGCTCGTTTCGGAGAAGACGCCGCGCAAGGCGAGGCGCATCCGGTTGTCCACCACCAGACTGCTGGGACCGTAGGCTGCGGAGCGGGAGAGTTGGGAGGGGGGGATGATGACTGTTTCGGAGGGAGGCGGTGGGGGGGCGGGCTGTGGAAAGACTTGGTCGGCGATGCTGGTGGCCGCTTCGGAGTACGCGTCCAGAAGAGGCGGGGAAACGGCGAGCGCTTCGGCGACATTGCTGAACCCGTGGCTTTCGGTGTCGGCGGGGAAACCCGGCGGGATCACGTAGGGGAAGCCGAATACGTTCAGGAGGGTATTGGCGTATTCGGTCCGGTTGAGTCGGCGCAGCGTGACGGTGTGTGGGGGGACTTTGGAGGTGAGCGTGGTGTCCAGCCAGGCGAGGAGTGACTGGGACTGGGTGTGGGGTGGGCGGGCCTTCTTTTTGGGAGGCATTTCGCCCTTTTCCAAAACACGGTGGACCTGTTCGAGGAGTCGAGCGGAAGTCGGGGAGGAGAAATCGATCTTGTCGAAGTCGAGCATGACCTTGCCCTTCTGCTCGGCCCGGTCATGGCAATCCACGCAGTGTTCGGAGAGGAAATCCCGCACGTGGATGGGAAGGGATTCGGGTGCGGCTAGCGCGGAGGGGTTGGCAACTGAGCCCGAGACGAGAAGGGTCAGCAGGATGGCGGATCTTTGCATGGGGATGCGCGGAGATTTTAGACGAGCAAATCGTCCAGGCTTCGTGACGCGCCGGAAAAGGAAGTGGCCTCGATCCCGAGTTGCCGCTGCATGGTAATGAAGAGGTCGCCGAGGAGGCGTTGATCGTTTTCGGGGCTGGTTCTGCTGAAGGCGAGGTGCCGGCCGTGTTTAAGACCGCCGCCGGCCACGATCGTGGGAAGATCTTCATTCGAGTGGCGGCTGGCGTCGCCCATGCCGGTGCCGAACATGACGAGTGTGGTGTCGAGGAGCGGTTTGCCTTCGGCGTCGCGGGTGGACTGGAGTTTTTTGAGGAACCCTGCGAGGCAGCGCATGTTTTCGCGGTCCACCTCGATGAGTTCCTCGATTTTTTCGGGGTCATTTCCGTGGTGCGAGAGGGCGTGATAGCCTTGGCGGAGCATTTTGCCATCCACTGTAAACACCTGGCTGCCCCCCGGGATCGCCAGCGAAATCACCCGGGACGAATCGGTCTGGAGGGCAAGGGCCATCAGGTCGTACAGGACGCTTTCACACTCAATCATGAGGTTGGGTGCCACCGGATCGGCGCTGGGAAGCACATAGTCCACCGAGGGAACGACTTCGGAAATGCGCGAGAGCTGTTTGCCGATGCGCTTTTCGACTTCGCGTACCGACGTGAAGTATTCCTCCAGCTTGTCGCGGTCCACGGCGGTCACGGATTTCTGGAGGATCCGCGCATCCTGGGTGACAAAATCGAGCGCACTTTTTCCGCTTTTGAGCAGGTACTCGGCTCGACTCCGGTCGGCAGCAGAGGCGAACAACTTTTGGTAGACGGTGCTTGGTCGATCAAGAGCCGGGAGGGCCACGTTACCCTTCATGTAACACATGGATTGGACCCCGCCTCCTCCCGCGCTCAGAACGAGGGAGGGGAAGCGGGTGGCGTCGCCGATCACGGCCGCGACGCGCTGGTCGAGGGAGATGTCGCCGATTTTTTTTCCGCACAGGTAATTCGGCCAGTTGCCGTGTCCCCCTCCGGCCCGGTGGTCGAGTCCCGAGAACAGGGTGAATTCGGAGCGCAGATCCTGAAGGGGGCGCAAGGTAGGGGTGATTTCATAATCGGCTCCCGTGCTTTTGGGGTACAGGGCCGGTGTGTGTAATCCGAGGTAGGCACCCACGCAGACGAGGCGGCGCGCCCTGGCAGTCTGCGCGGCGGCCCGGAGTTTGGGCGCGAAAGATTCGAGCATAGGCAGCGCGAGAAGGGATCCGGCTGCGCCCAGAAAACGGCGGCGGTCGAGGGAGGAGTTCATTTTCGGAGAGGAGGGCGTGGGGGACTGCGGGTACGCAGGTCTCTAAAGTTGATCCGCCGGAGAGCGACTGGTTTGGACAATTATTTTGCGAAAAATCGCAGGGCCGGCGGCGCGTCGGGATTCGGGATATGGTGATGAATCCGAGTAAGAATGGGAGCGCGGAGCCCCGGCTCCGCATGGACTTGCCATGCACGCAGGCGGGGAGGGACGCGCAGGCGGAGCTGGGGCTACGCGCTCCCGGGTGGTATTCGCGGGGGTATCTGCCGCATTACGATGACGTTTCGAAATTCCAGGCCATCACGTTCCGGCTCGCGGATTCACTGCCGCTCTGGAGACTCCGGGAGATCGAAGCGGAACTCCGACACCAACCCGCCTCCCGATGGGAGGCTTTCCGCAGGCAACGGATCGAACAGTGGCTGGATTCCGGTCATGGTTGTTGCGCCCTGCGGCGACCGGAATTGGCGCAGATCCTCGAAGAGACACTCTTTCGATTTCACGGGGTCCGTTATAAGCTGATCGCGTGGTGCATTATGCCCAATCATGTGCACACCCTGATTCTACCGAGAACGCGTCTGGCTCTGATTGTGCAGTCTTGGAAATCGTTTACGGGCCGGTGGGCGTTGGCACGGAATGCGGAGCTCGGTCTGGGAATTCCGGGAAAGCGTCTGTGGATGCAAGACTACTGGGATCGGTACATGCGCAACTTCCGGCACCTCGAACAGGTGATGAGTTACATCCACCAGAATCCGGTCGTGGCGGGTTTGTGCGAGAGAGCTGAAGCTTGGCCGTGGTCGAGTGCGGGCCGATACTCCGGGAGCGCGTAGCTCCAGCTACGCCTGAACGCGCCTCTCACGTTTAGTATTCTGTTAATTAAAGACTTATTGTGGAAGGAGAGCGAATGCGTAGCTGGGGCTACGCGCTCCCGGCTGGCTTCTCGAGAATCCAGATGTTGCGGTAAATCACGCGTCGGCCAAAGGCCTCGATCCAGAGGGGAGCCGTCGCTTTTTCGCCTCCCTTGGCACCGTGCGGCGTGGGCCTTTTCACCGGTTGATGGTCGACGACCAAATGGCCGTTGAGGCGCACGGAAAGAACGGCATCGGCGGTTTTGGCTCCCGACGCATCGAAGCGCGGGGCTTGGAAATCGATGTCGTAGGTTTGCCAGGTGAGCGGCGGCAAACAGGAGTTGGGCACCTGGGACGGGTAGCCAAAAATGGAGCCGCAGATCACTGGGGAGCGCGGATTGCGTGCGCCGCTCAGCACCGGGAATTTCTGGCCGCGCATGCGCGAGCTGAACAGGGTCGGTGCAGTGGGACCAGCAGCACCCCAAATATCGAAGTCGAATCCGAAACTATCGCCGACGACGACCTCATACCGGGAGTGAAGGTAGACTCCGGAGTCGGCGCGGCGCCATGGGAGGTTGTGGGGTTCGAAGCCGGTGAAGAATTCGAGGTGAAGCGAACAGTCGCCGAAGCTCTGTTTGGTGACGGCGCCCGCGAGGAGGTTGCCCTCGTAGAGCATGGGCTGCGTAGCGCCCTCGATCGTTTTGTCTTCTTCGAAGGCGTCGAGGCTGGCGGTTCCGTTGCGGTTGTCGAAGAGGACAACGGCTCCGGCGGGTGGAGGCAGGCCGAGGGTGGGGCTTTTGCGTTCCACCCGGGTGAGGCAGGTGGATTCGCCGGAGCGAGTGAGGGTCAGGCCGTCTCGGGCGAGGAGGGCGGTGGTGGTCGAGCCCTCAGCGGTTGAACGGAAAGGGGCACGTTCGTTTTCGAGCGGGCTGCTTTCCAGGAGGGCGTAGGGGGAGCCATCCCATCCGTCGCCGGGGAGGCCTCCGTCAAAAACGAGCGCGTGGAAGCATTGATCGCCCCGGGCGACGACTTGGGCGGCG
>JBANFR010000071.1:0-17899 GCA_037975925.1 Verrucomicrobiota bacterium | reverse complement strand
GTTCTCGATCCTGATTTCCTTCCTGCTCATGCAGCAGTTCGGCATCAGCAGCAACATGATGTCGCTGACCGGCATTGCGATTGCCATCGGAGTTCTGGTGGATGCGGCGATTGTGGTGACCGAAAATGTGCTCCGGCACTGTGAAAAGGAAGAGGAAGGCAAGGGACGTCCCCTCACGCGAACGGAGACATGGAAGACCACCCTGGCGGCCTGCCAGCAGGTAGGGCGGCCCATCTTTTTTGCGATGGCCATCATCATCCTCGCCTTTGTGCCGGTGTTCGCCCTGACAGGACAGGAGGGAAAGCTTTTTCATCCCCTGGCGTTTACAAAGACCTTTGCGATGATCGGGTCGACGCTTTTGGCGGTCACCCTCGTTCCCGTGCTCTGCTCCGTGCTCGTGCGCGGGCCCTTTCACTCCGAAGATCGCCACGCCGTGATGCGCGTGCTGCTGAGGCTCTATGACCCGGTGCTGGACTGGGCACTCCGTCATCGAAAGACGGTGCTCTCCGGTGCGGCGCTCATTTTGGGTTCGGCGTTGCTTGTGGCCTTTGGCCTTCCGCACCGGTGGACCAAGGCGATCGCGGACAGGGGGTATCCGGGGATTGCCAGTGTGGTGCAGGGATTTGGGAGAGAATTTATGCCGCCGCTCAATGAGGGGAGCCTGCTGTTTATGCCCGTCCTCTCGCCGAAAATGAGCCTCACTGAAATCCAGCGCGTGATGTCCTGGCAGGACCGCGTGATTGCGCAGACGCCGGAGGTGGCCAGTGTGGCGGGCAAACTCGGGCGCTTTGAGACGGCCACAGATCCGGCGCCTACGGAGATGTTGGAAACGACGATTGTGTTGAAGCCGGAGTATGTTTCGAAAGGGCGTTGGGGATTCCGGCGGAATCCGGAGTGGCGGCCAGGGATGACGGTGGAAAAGCTGAAGGCGGAGCTCACTGAAAAAATGAAGCAGTTGCCCGGTTATGTTCCTGCGTTTTTGCAGCCGATCGAGAATCGGATCTTGATGCTGTACACGGGGATACGGGCGCAGGTGGGCGTGAAAATTTTCGGCGATCAGCTGGACCGTATTCAGCAAAAGGCGTTCGAAGTGGAAAAGGTGCTAAACTCCATCGAGGGAGCCAGCGGGGTGACGCCCTCCCGCGTGCAGGGCAAACCCTACCTGCACGTGCAGGTGGACCGCCATGCGATGGCCCGCTACCACCTCAACGCAAAGGACGTCCTTGATGCTGTGGAAATCGCGATCGGCGGAAAGAATGTCAGTACGCTCATCGAGGGAAGGGAGCGGTATCCGATCCAAATCCGGATTCAGCGGGAGGAGCGTGAAAATTTGGACGATTTGGGGCGCATTCTCATCGCGACCCGCGCTGGAGAGAGCGCAGCATCCGCCAGCGGCGGCGGCGCCATGAGCGGGGGCATGGCAAGCGGCGCCGGGAGCGCGAGGGGCACGGGTTCGGCCTCGGAGGAGGCGCGCGCCGCATTTATTCCGCTCGGTATGGTGGCGAAGATCACACGCGAACTTGGGGCAAACGAGATCGCTAGCGAAAACGGCCGACTGCGTTCCTTTGTGCAGGCAAACGTCCAGGACCGGGACCTAGGCGGGTTTGTGGAGGAGGTGGAACGCCGTCTGGCCACACTTTCCTGGGACGGTTTAACCTACAAAATCACGGGAGATTACGAGAACCAGCGGCGGTTTACGCAGCGGATGCAGGTCGTTTTCCCGATCGTGTTGCTGATTATTTGGATGCTCCTCTACCTTGTGTACCGCAGCGCAGCAGAGGCGGCGCATGTGATGCTGGCGGTCCCCTTTGCACTCAGCGGAGGAGTGCTGCTCCAGAAGGCCTTAGGCTTCCATTTTAACGGAGCCGTGTGGGTGGGCTACATCGCTCTCTTCGGCACGGCGGTCCAAACGGGCGTCGTGATGGTCGTGTACCTCGACGAAATGGTGAAGGCGCGCCGCGCCGAAAAAGGCTCCGCCTTCACTCGCGCCGACCTCATTCAGGCGGTGAAAGACGGAGCGCGTCTGCGCCTGCGTCCCAAGGTGATGACCGTGGCGACCATTGTGGCGTCCTTGTTACCCATTTTCTGGAGCCACCGGCAAGGAGTGGAGGTCATGAAACCCCTCGCCACACCGGTCATTGGGGGAATGATTTCGAGCCTCCTGCACATTCTCATCGTCACTCCCGTCATCTTCCTTTGGCTGCGCGAGCGGGAGTGGAATTACACACTCCCCTCCCCTGCTGAAGGCGAATGACGCCGCTGCCTTCTGTCGGGAAGCGCACTTTACTGGGCCGCCTGCTCGGCTTGTTTTTTGCGAAAAGCGGGGAAGCTCGGACTCGACTTCGGAGCGGGGCGAGGTCCGAGCTCAGACTCCAGCATCGCATGGAGCTGCTTGAGGACCTCGGCGTTTTCAGGGCGGGAAGAGACATTCCGGAATTCGTCTGGATCGTTCCGGTGATCGTAAAGTTCGTCTGAGCCGTCGTTGCGTTCAATGAGACGCCATTGCAGCGAGCGTACGGTACGCCCATTTCCAAACTGGCAGAACGCGCCCGCTTTGCCCTTCGTTCGAGGATCTTTCAGCAGCGGCACAAAACTCTTTCCATCCAGCGGAGAGGGAGCGGGCAATCCGGCGTAGTCACAGAAGGTCGGCAACAAATCGAGCAACTCCACAATGCCTTCCGCAAATGCGCCCTTGGCTGCCTTGGGATGGCGGACGATGAGCGGCACACGCACGACCTGCTCGGTGATGGTGTGTTTGCACCACTGGCCGCGCCAACCGAGGTGGTAGCCATGATCACTCGTGAGCACGACGAGAGTATTTTCGAGGAGCCCCTTTGCGCGTAGATACTCCAAGAGCCGTCCGATCTGCTGGTCGAGAAAAGTCACCGCTGCGTAGTAACCCTGCAGCCCCTCCCGTTGGCGGGCCTCGCTCATGTCAATGCCCGGCTCAAAAAGGAGCGAACCCGCGGGCAGTGGTGAGACGTCAGAAGGCGTGGATTTGATGGAAAAGCGAGCGGGATCATGCTTTTCAAAATCAGCGCGCATTGCATCCCACGGGACATGCGGCGCGTGAAATCCAATGGCAGCGAAGAAGGGCTTGCTGGCGTCTCTTTCCTTTTCAAAGAACGTGATCGCACGATCCGTCCGGAGAGAATCCCCGATGGCATCCGGCGTCTCGGAAACTCCGATGATCGAGATGTTTTTGCGTTTTGCGCCAAGATCCTCGTCCAGGGAGCGTCGCTGGAGACGGACCGTGGGCGCCATGTCTTCACGCTTCACCCGGACATCCCAGGCTTTTGGATCAACATAACGTTCGTTGGGATCATCGTGGTCGATCTTCCCGATGGCGCAGGTCTGATAGCCGTGTTCCCGGAACCAACGCCCCATCGTCATCGTTTCCGGGTGATCGATGAAATGATTGGCTTTGGCGTGCCGATTGTTAAGGCCGAGCATGAAGGAGGTCCGGCTCGGAGTGCAAACCGCGCCCTGGACGTAGGCGTGCTGGAACACCACCGCCTCACTCGCCAGGCGATCGATATTGGGCGTGATGGCCGCCTTGTCGCCGTAACACCCGACCCGTGTCGCAAGGTCATCCGCGATCAGAAACAAGATGTTGGGTTTAGGTCCTTCGGCCGCGTGAAGTACGGCACAAGAGGCCAGGAAGACAGCAAGAAGGGCAAAACGTTTCATCCAAAGTCGGGGGGAGGAAGCAAAATGGCATGAAGAGCGGTGGGACATAACGCTCGGTTCTGAAACACGGCGAGCTCCCCAAAGTTGCGCCGAATTCGCCGCACGGAAACGGCTCCCTCTGCACGGCGCGAATTTTTCGCCCCCTCCACGCCGAATGCTCTCAAGCGCGAGGGGGAAGCTGTTCGCGCCTTGGACATGCCGCCCTTCGTCGCTCAGGTTGTCCCATTCGAGAACCCCGCCTCCAACTCGGGCTCTTGGGGACGCACAGGACACGGCGGAATGGGGGGCGATCAGGTTGTTCATCGTCTCTCCTCCGTGAAAACCGAATCAACTGTAACAAAAATTTGTCGTTCGGTTCTTCCGGGGATCAGCCTCGCCGAGTCCACACCGCTTCCCTCATTCCCCGACGGCAAGGCGTCTTCTGGAGCGGAGCAGACAGGGCTTGCCTTTCTTTGTTTTCAGTTTTAACTGAAATAATGAGCCAAGAGCTGCCAGATTGGGAAAAAGCCCGCGAGGAATTCGTATCCCAATGGGGCTCGCTCGGCACGCAGTGGGGTATCAACCGCACCATGGCCATGATTCACGCCCTGCTCATGACCGCTCCGGAACCCTTGTGCACCGATGAGGTGATGGAAAAGTTGCAAATCAGCCGCGGCAACGCCCACACCAACCTCAAGGATCTTGTCGGCTGGAACATCATCCGGATCGTCACAAAGAGGGGGGACCGCAAGGAGTACTTCGAGGCGGAGAAGGACGTGTGGAAAATTTTCACCACGATTGCGAAGGAACGTAAACGCCGTGAGATCGAACCCGCCATCCACTTGCTGCGCGAGTGCGCGGCAAAGACTCAGGACGAGACGGAGGGCCCGGGCCGCGAGTTTCACCAGCAGATGAGGGATCTCAACGAGTTTCTCAGCTTCGCCGTGAAAGTCGGCGACACGGTTATTTCGATGAAGCACACCTCAGCCCTGCAGTGGGCGATGCGGCTCCTCAGCTGATTTTTTTACCCATTATTTTCACTGTTTACTGAATATTCAAAATTTCAACAAGCATCCCTCTGCCATGAACCACATCGTCTCCTACTCGTTTTATGCCGCCAGCATCAGCATCAGCATCACAGTCTGGTTGGCGATCACTCGGAACAAAAAAACCTTCCTTCACAAAGTGCTTCGCTCACTCCAAGCCATGCTGTGCGGCTGGGTAGCCTGTAACCTCGTCTTCGCGGCTTGGATGGGTTTGTGTCCGACTCCCGGTGGCTGGAGGACACTCTCGAGCTGGTTGGACGAATTCAAGTTCATCGGTCTATGCACAGGACTGGTGATCGGAATCGCGTGGCTGACAATCTTCCTGCCCATTGATCTTTACGTGAGTGACGACTCAAAACTCCGCCGCCCGAACACGGCGGCATTGTTCGGATTTTTCGTCTCGTTCAGCATCGTGGCCTTTTTCTTCCTATTCGGCCTGCTCTCGAATTGGGAAGAGGTGAGACAACGGAGCGTGGTGGATTTAATCCCCCATTTGGATAGCAAAGCCCTTACCTACATACTGGGAACCTGTATGACAGGCACCGTCGCCGGTTACATCCGCGGCTACATGGACAGGCGCTCCTTTTAGACGCGCATCCTCTTCTCCGATGCGCGCCACGGCCTCATCCTCACGCTTGCGCTCATTTCTGCAGCTACAGCCCCCCTTTCACGCAATCGCCTTACCGACGCGTTTGGCCGAGTGATGCACACGGCTTTGGCCAAGTCACTCGCCAGGGCTCCCGGCGAGCGGCCGCGCTCGACTGTGCTGGAGTCTTTGCGGAAAGTTTTTGTTACGAATCCGGTTGGGAATGCAGACCCCAAGAAATGGTTTCTCTTTGGAATAGTTTGCGAGCTGGGATGGGTTCCCTGTGTATCGCTTTAGTTTTATTGGGTTCCGGATGCGCCGGAGCGAAAGACAAATGCAGCTCCGGTTTCAACCGGATGGTTGGACTGGTGGAGATCCCGCGCATCTATGACATCCCCGATCCGAAGGGGGCGGACGTGCCACCGCACACAACCAAGCCGCTCAGGCTGTATCAGCAGCCGAGTCGTTTCTCCAAGGTGGTCGGAGTGATCCCGGAGCGTTGTATTGAACCCGATTCGCCGGTACCCCCTGACTCGATTGACAGCGAAGCGTACGGGTATGACCAAGCAGCAGCGGTTGTGTACGCGAGGAGCGGCGGATGGTTGCGCTCCTGGTACTATGTGAAGGGAGAAAACCTGGCGGGTTGGTTGCCTCCGGGTGATACGGCTCGTTTCCACAGTTACGAGGAACTTGTGCACTGCAAAAACAACCGTCGCACATACCTGACTGCAGATTGGGACGGACAATTTCGGGACGCCCCGGGTTTTGACCAGAAAGCGCATCGCCCGGCTCTTCCCGAGATCCCCGAAGAGGAGCGTCATCCTGATGTCCGATGCATGGCCGAGGTGACTGCGAGCCGAATTGTGAAGGGACAGTTGTGGTTCAGGACGCGCCTTATTCTTCCGGAATATGACTCCATGGGCACGCCAATGAGAGGAGCCTGCGGGTGGGTTCCAGCCTACGACACACAGGGTGAACGCACCATGTGGTTTTTTGCGAAAGGCTGTTAACAGCGGCCGCTCGGGGGCCTTTAATTGGGAAGGACAACGGCCGGGAGGTTGGCGGAGTGTGCTTTGATTTTTCCTTCAGCACAAACAACCGAAGTCGATTGCTCCACACACACACCCGGGTACATCGAAGTCGTCAAAGGCACAGCCCGGGACCTTTCGCGGCACCTTGGCGCTCCCGAGTGAGCCCGACATTCGAACCACTGATCCGGCTATCCCTGGAGGCAAGGCCCACCCCTCCCGCCGATTCACTCAACGCACCTTCACACCAGTCGGCCGGCGATTGAGCCTAAGCCACAGTGCTTTCTGGAGAATTTCCGCAGGATTACTTCCGGGAGAAGCCGTCTGTCTCCAAGACGCCGCTGGGCGCGCCGAAAGCCCGATCAGCTTTCCGCGCCTCTCGAGTTCGTAGTCGACCGCAGACACCGCCTCCTCCAGTTCCGAAAACTGGGCGACCGATATTTCGTCAATCAACACCTCCCACACCCGCCCTCTTCCCGGACGTTTCAACACCAACGCCTCGCTCACGCTGCCCGGGGCACGCTCGAAATGCAGACCCAACCCGTGCCGACCGAGTGAAAACCATGCGTTTCCGGAAATCGCACGGACGTCCTCGTGCACCTCGAGGGTGAGCGGGTTAAATGCCGCAGCCCGATCCTGGATCTCCGGCAGCGTGAGGGCTGCCGCCTCCAACTCGAACCCCGGTTTATCCAACTCGATTTGCTGCCACACCCGGCGGGCCTCTCCCGCCTCCTCACCTTGCAAGTCCAAATGTCTGGGCATGCCAAAGAGGGACGGCAGGGTGCATAGGCTCAGGCTCGAAACATCGACAAAATCCAAAATCAAACAGTCCTTTTTTCCCGGAAAGAGACGGGTACCACGTCCCACACACTGGGCGTAAAGCCCCTCGGAACGGGTGGGTCGCGCCATGGCAATGCACGAGACTCCCGGATCGTCGAATCCCTCGGTGAGGACCGCGACGTTGGCGAGGACTTGGAGACGCCCCTGCCGAAAATCGGCCAGGACCTCGGCTCGAGAGTCGGAGGGCATTTCCCCGTGCACCATGCCAGCCGCCACGCCCAACCGGTTCAGCGCGGAAGACAGATGCCGCGCGTGATTCACAGTGACACAAAAGACGATGGTCCGCCGGTCCCGAGCGAGTTCCTGAATCGACCGGGCGACCAGCGCATTTCTCTCCTCAATATCCACCGCCTCGGCGAGTTCCTCTTCGCGCAGGTCGAGTCCGCCCGGTGAAATCCTCGAAAGGTCCGCCGTGGTCGCGACTCGGAAACCGCGCAAGGGCGCAAGGTAGCCGTCCTCGATCATTTCGGGCAGGGTGCGCGTGTAGACAATCTTTTCAAACACAGCGTCGAGACCTTTGCCATCACCGCGCGCAGTGGTCGCAGTGAACCCGAGCAAAGTTCCACTCCAATGCTCCTCGAAAGCCCCTAGCTGCCTCAACACTCGGAGGTTATCTTCTGCGGCTGCGTGATGGCACTCGTCGTAGATGATGAGTCCGATGTCCCGCCCGGAGATCACACGTGCCAGACGCTCCTCGTGCAACGAGCGGATCGAACACACTAAGACATGCGCGTCGGGTGAGGCACGTTCCGATGCGCGCTCGATGGCGACGACCCGTTGCCCACCGAGGGCCGCCTCCAGTTTTTCGCGCGCCTGTCCGAGCAGCTCCTCGCGGTGCGCAAGGACCAGCACCTGCCGCCGGGCAAGGCGCGCCAACTCCGAAAAAATCACCGTTTTTCCAGCTCCCGTGGGCAAGCACACCACCATGCGACGTACGCCCGAGCGCCGCGCCGCAATGACGGCCTCGATCGACTCGCGCTGGTAAGGACGCAGGGTGAGAGCAGGTGCAGCCATGGGGTGGTTCGGAAAACTTAGGCGAGCCAGGCTCCCGCATCAACACGGCCCGGGCAATGCCGCGCGGCCACTCCAAAGAGGTTGCACAGAACCCGCCCGTGGCACGGGAACGAGCAAACGCGCGGCCCGCCCTTTTTCTCTTTCCCGCCTTGTGCAAGCCCACCCCAGCCCGTAGCCGTCTGCGAAGTCATGTCCGATTTTCGCGTCTACACCCTTCGAAACACTCCGGGCACGGAGATGGTTGTCACCAATTATGGCTGTACCGTCATGAGCCTCCGAGTCCCGGATCGCTCTGGCGCCCTGGATGATGTCGTTCTTGGGTTCTCGAATCCGGAACGTTACCCGATCGATTCCCCGCATTTCGGCTGTGTGGTGGGCCGCTTTGGAAACCGGATCGCCCACGGCCGCTTCTCTCTCGACGGGAAAGAGTACCAACTGCGATGCAACAACTCGCCAGCCGGGGTCGACTGCCATCTGCACGGCGGCCCGCTGGGTTTCGACAAGGCATTCTGGAATACGGAACCGGTCTCGCGCCCGGGGGCAACCGGGCTGCGTTTCTCGCGCCTGAGTCCGGATGGCGAAGAGGGCTATCCCGGCAATTTGGAAGTCGAGATGACCTACTGGCTGACAGACGCCAATGAATTTCAAATCGAGTACCGCGCACGCACCGATCAGGCCACTCCGCTCAACCTGACACACCACTCGTACTTCAACCTGCGTGGGGAAGGTTCGGGAGATATCCTCGATCACCGGATTCAGATCCATTCGGAAGCCTTTGTGGCTGTGGGGAAGGACCTGATTCCCTCCGGCACCCTGCAACCGGTCGAAGGAAGCGCATTGGATTTTCGCGAAGCCCGCCGGATTGGGGAGCGAATCCACCGGGAAGAGGAGGCCCTCGTTGTAGCGCGGGGTTATGACCATTGCTGGGTCTTGGGACGCGGACAGCAAAGCCTCCGCTCGGCCGCTTTCGTGACGGAGCCACAGTCGGGTAGAACCCTCGAGGTGCTCACGACGGAGCCGGGAATCCAGTTTTATTCCGGCAACTTCCTGGACGGTTCGCTGTGTGGGAAATCCGGGCGCCCCTACGGCTTTCGAAGCGGTCTTTGCCTTGAACCCCAGCATTTTCCGGATTCCCCGAACCACCCCCACTTTCCCAACACCATCCTGCGACCGGGTCAGGAATACGCCAGTGAGACGGTGTACCGGTTTGGAACTCTGAAGGATTGAGGTGGGCTTATAGCGCTTGGGGCATCCAACTACGCATGTCCGATTGACAACAAACGTTGTCAGAGCGATTCGGCAGGTTTGCGGTTAGTTTGAGAGCGTTCCACACGCTCTCCCCTATGCCGAAATCCAAAATCAACATCGCACTGGTCGGACTCGGATTTGGAGCCGAGTTCCTCCCCATTTATCGCCGCCATCCCAACGCGAATCTCGTAGCGATCTGCCAACGTAACGCGGAAAAACTCCGCGCCATTGGCGACGCGTTTGGGGTGGAAAAACGCTACACCGACTTCGCTGAATTGCTGAAGGACCCCGAAGTGGATGCGGTGCACATCAACTCACCGATTCCCGATCATGGGTGGATGAGCATCGCGGCACTCAAAGCTGGCAAACATGTCAGCTGCACCGTTCCGATGGCCACGAGTATCGACGAGTGCCGGGAGATCGTGGATCTGGTGGAGCAGACGGGCCTGAAGTACATGATGGCCGAGACCGTCGTCTATGCGCGGGAGTATCTGTACATGAGACAATTGCGCGATGAAGGCACCCTCGGAAAAATCCAGTTCATCCAGGCCAGTCACCAGCAGGATATGGACGGTTGGCCGAACTATTGGCCCGGACTTCCGCCGATGTGGTACGCCACCCATTGTGTCGGTCCCGTAAGCGCACTCGCCAATGCGTCGGCGGAGTACGTGAGCTGCTTTGGATCCGGAACCATCCGCGAAGCGCTTCAAAAACACTACGGGTCGCCCTTTGCCGTGGAGACCGCACACATCAAATTCAAGAACAGCGACCTTTCAGCGCGCATCATTCGGAGTCTGTTCGATACCGCCCGGCAATACCGCGAGAGCATCGACGTTTACGGCGACAAAGCATCCGTAGAGTGGCCGCTCATCGAGCACCAACCCCTCGTGCTCCACACGGCTAAATTGCCAGAACCCGAAATCCCCTCCCCCGTCACGGCCCCGGATTTTGCCCATTTGCTCCCCGAAGAGATCCGCGCCTTCACGACTCAGGGGGTTTATGCGGAGGACGGAAACACCCATCTGTCCTTCACCCAGGGATCGGGTCACGGGGGATCTCACCCTCACCTCGTCCACGAGTTTCTGAGTGCACTGGTGGAGGATCGGGATCCTTTCCCAAATGCAAAACAGTCCGCCAACTGGACTTGCGTGGGTTTGTGTGCGCACGAGTCAGCGCTTCAAGGGGGTGCCCTAGTGCGACTGCCCGACTTCACCCACGCCTGATCAGAACTCGCCCTTCTTCCGCCGATCGGATCAGGGATTGGGACAAAAGGCTCGGCCTCCTCGGGGGACCGAGCCTTCCCCATAGGATCAGGCGGTAAAGCCCGGCAAACTCTGGGCGTTGCTGGTGCCGAAACGGTTCACGTCCAGTCCGAGTTCCTGCAATACCTGCACCCAAAGATTACACAGTGGCGGCGGACTTTTGGGATCAAAGGCGAGATGCTGCCCGTGTTGGAAACGCCCTCCTGCTATCAGGATTGGGAGGTTCGTGGAGTCATGACTCGAAGCATTACCCATCCCGGCGCCGACCACACTCATCGTGCGTTTCAGGAGATTTTCGGAGCCCTCCGAGGACTCTTTGAGGCGGCCCAGAAACACACTCCACTCCTTCAAGACATCACTCTCCAAAACTGAGAGTTGCTCAATTTTATCACTGCTCTGTCCGTGATGGGAAAGATCGTGATGGGAGTAGTTTTTTCCCGGCTGCGAGGGCGTCCGCACCGTGCCACGAAAGTGCACGGTGACCAACCGCGTGAGGTCCGCTTGGAGAGCGAGTCGCGCCACCTCCAGCAGGGCACCCAAACGCGCCGTATCCTCTCCTTGCGCGGGCTCCTTGATCGGCGGAACTCCCGGCTTGGGCTTGGGCTGGCGCGCATACCCCTCGCTTCGCTCCAATCGTTGCTCCAGTTCACGAATCCCGGTGAAGTATTGATCGAGTTTTTCCCGGTCCCGAGCGCCCACCTCCCGCTGGAGGCGCTTGGAGCTTTCCGAGAGCTTGTCGAGGATCGACTTCCCTTCCTGGATCCTCGCAATTTCCTCGTCTCGGGCGGCCTTGGAGCCATCGATAAACAGTTTGGCAAATGCGCGTTCAGGGCCGCCCTCCGAAGGCAAGTTCACCCCGGACCGCGTAAAACTGAGGCTGCTTCCCGAACCTGCAGTGGACAATTGAAGCGAAGGATAACGCGTTTCACGGCCCAAGGTTTCCGCGGCGAGCTGGTCCAGCGAAACGGTGTTCCGAAAGGAGGGCGAAGAAGGATTCGGAGCGCCGGTAAAGAAGGATTTCTCGGACTCGTGTGAGTCGCGCACCTGTGGGTGGTTTAGCCCCGAAATCACCGTGAAGTCGTTCCGGAAAGGTTGAAGGATTTTGAGGTAGGGAGTGACCTCGTAATCGCGGCCAACCTGCTTGGGAAATAACAGCGGGGTGTGAAAGCTGAGATAATTGACGATCCCGACAAATCGCATCGGCTGCTTCGGATCAGCCGCGAAGGCAGGAAGCATCGCATCCAGCCATGGGAGGGCCAAGGAAACGCCGGCAGCCTTCAAAAATGAGCGGCGAGCAAGATGCTTCTGAGAAGTGTAGGTGGCCATATCAAGGAACGCGTTGGAGCAGTGGGAATCTGGGGACTCGGATGTCGTGGGTTTAGACGGCACAGGGTTAGAAGCGGGCATGCACCGCGGCAAATTCACTTGTTCAAAAACAGGCGGCTCTGGATGACTTCATGCAGGATCGTGCGCACGCCAAACTCCTGCCCTTTTGACTTTTGCACAATCTCCTCAACCACCTCACGGTCCGCAAATTCGGGCCTCGCACCTGTCAGGTATGTCGTCAGCTTCTGCGCGAAACAGCGGGCGAGCTGTTCGGGTTGCTCGAGCAGGAGGCGCTTTAATTCATCGATGTTCGCAAAACGCCGACCGTCCGGGAGAATGTACGAAGGGTCCACGGCGGGTCCTTGCGTATAAAATCTCCACTCGGTCCCCGGGCCGGGATTCTGTCGTGTTTTTTCGCTTTCGCGGATCGTGCGATACTGGGTGCGCCAGCGTCCGGTGACGTCAAAACTTTCGAGTGCGAAACCGGGTGGATCGAGTTTGGAATGGCAGGAGGCGCAGGCGGGTTGGCTGCGATGCTTGTCCAACTGCTCCCGAATCGTACTGGCGCCCCGAATGTCGGGCTCAATGGACGGGACGTTTTTGGGAGGAGGATCGGGAGGCGTACCAAGAATCCGTTCAAGAATATAGGCACCGCGCACCACGGGCGAGGTGGTGGTTCCGTTTGCTGACACCTTCAGCAGAGCGCCCTGGGTGATGAATCCGCCACGATGCGAGTGCGGCGGCAGATTTACCCGGCGCATGAAATCCCCCCGGACACCGGGAATGTCGTAGTGCTCCGCCAATCGCTCATTGAGCATGGCAAAGTCGCTGTGCACGAGATGGCTCACACTGAGGTTCCCCCGGAGCAACTCCTCAAAGAACGCCTCCGACTCCGCTACCATGGAGATCTGCAAATGGTGCTCAAACTCCGGATACAATTTCACGTCAGGCTGGGTAAAATCGATCTCCCGAAGGTTGAGCCAGCTTTCCAAAAAGCTTTTTTTGAACCGCTTTGAGCGTGGATCCAAAAGCAGACGCTCCGTCTGCTCACGCAAAGTCGAGGGTTTGTGAAGCACACCCTGCTCGGCCAAGGCCCGAAGGGTCTCGTCGGGCAGGGTTCCCCAAAGGCCGTAACTGAGGCGCGAAGCCAAGGCCCAGTCGCTGAGAGCACCGGGCTTTTCATCCAGAAAAAGAAACTCCGGAGAGCAAAGCGCGAGTTTGTAAGCTGATCGGAGCGCCTCATCGAAGGGCCGTCCCGCACGCCACTTCTCGAGGAAAAAATTCAAATGATCCTCGACCTCGGACTCCCGAGAAGGACGGCGAAAAACTTGGGTCAAAAAACGCTCCAAAAGACGCCGCGCGTCGGCCTCCGGGTTTGAAGAATCGACTCGCAAGTCCCTCGCGGGCGCCGAGCGATCCCGCGGGCGAAGAGGGAGATCTCCGTACAGGAAGCGGTGGCCTCTGGGGGGCCACTCCTCGCTCAGAGGGCCCTCAAATTCCACCCACTCCACCACAAGACAGCTCCCCCGCAGAATCGCCCCCTCCTGCCCCACTTCTTCCGGGATCACACGATAAGGGGCGACGTAGAAGAGCTCACCTCGTTGCGGCCGCCCCTCGTATACAAACTCCCGAAACTCGGTGGGACTCGCCTCGAAGTACGCGTTGTTGCGCGTCACCCCGGGGGTGCGTGAGAGCCCCATGCGCAGCATCATCCTCGGATCCGGCCCCTTCTTTTTTAATGGAACTCCCTCGGATGAAAAGTTCTCCATCATGGCCCTTGCACGCACTCGAAAGCGGTAAAGCGCATCGGGGATGGGTGGAGTCCACAGGTGAGGAAATTCCAAGCGTCCCGAGGAGACTCGCATCGCAAGGAAGCCCTCGGGCGAGAACGTCCAGAACATGGACTTCTCGTGCTGTTGCAGCGAGTTCTGCCACTGCTCGGTGTAGTCGGTGCGGACCTTCACCGCAGGGGTCACGCCATTGGTCACGGTCGCCTGACGCAACGCCAAATCGGCGGCCTGTAAGTAACGCTCGAGGTGAATTTCAGACAGGTTCAGGGCCGCACCGATATTCTCAAACCCGCCCTCCTTCTCATCCTCGGGCAACAGTTCCCGCAGACCGGCATCCACCCCGAGCAAATCCCGGATCGTGTTGATGTATTCCGTTCGACTGAGGCGCCGGCGAACCACTCGGCCTTCACGCTGCTGTCGCTCCAGACTGGACTGGTGCAGCTCCGCGCGCAGGGCGCCCAAAAAATCACGGGTCAGGTGGGGCGCGGGCCGCTCCTTTTTCTGCGGAGGCATCTCACCGCGTTCGACTTTGTCAAAAACCTTGATCCACTGCTGAAGGTTGTCCTCGTTTTGCGGCGACCAAGCCAGCCGCGTAAGGTCCAGACCGCCTTTGTGCGTGTCCGGGTCGTGACACTCGTTGCAGTGCGCATCGAGCATCGGTTCCAGTTTCGACAAAAGCCCGGCACCCCTGGATTCCGTGCTCGGGAGAAAAAACAAAACACCCAGCAAAATGGCGGCAGTGTAATTCATCGGTCCGTGGGATTTTGAAAGGAGACGCTAGACCCGTCTGCCGGGCTTTCAGCAGGAGCAGCCAATCGGAAGCCGGTGTCAGGATACTCTTTGTCGGGTGCCGAACTGATTCGAGTAACGCGCTGCATGAGTTCGAAGGTGTCCCCGACCGATCCGCCGCGGATGCGGCGCTGCGTCTCATACACCAGCGCTTCATTCCACTCGGAAACGTTCCCACCCTGATCGAGAGTCCCATAGTAGCTCTCTGAATGGGAAAAACTTCCGACCGGATAGATCCGGGTGTAATCCGTGAACTGCGACCTTGGGAGTCGGAGATTGAAGAAATTAGCCAGGTTTTCGCCGGGCGCCCCCGGCTCGCCAAGGCGCGGCATTCCGTTGCTCCGGGTGGGATAAAGCCAGTAACCGCCCTCGGGGCCACCATGGTGCGGCGGCTGGAAGTAGGCTGCCTTGACCCACTCGTCTTCGGTTGCCACCCAGACTTTCGCATTACGCTCATGGGCCGCGAGGCCTCCGTGCCGGACGATATCGTAGGCGCCCGACTCGGTTCCCCCCGCGCCCTTGCCATTGTGCATCCAGTTCGCGAACCGCATCGCGTCGAGGAAACTGACGTACACGACGGGTTTTTTCTCCCAACCCTCTGCGCACTCGTAACGGTAGGACCCGCGCTCGCCCAAACGCCGAATACATCCGGGCATCCGCGGAGGCACGCGCCCCGCAAAAACTGGTTCCGTGATTCGGTACTCCACGAGCCCCATCTTCGGATTCCAAAGGGCATGCGGATCATCGGCCGCCACGGCATTCAGGAACTCCACATACTGCTCCACAGTCACTTCACACTTTCCGATCCGGTAGGGATAGCCCACCGCGCCTGCACCACTCGGGTCCGGCGGGTTTCCGGGATCACCGACACTCACCCACTGAACATCCGCGCCAATTGCGCGCAGGGTGAATCCAATCCAGAGTGAGAGCATCATTTTCATCACGCTTTCAAAAATCTTGGGGAGAGTATTTTAAGACTTTCAAACGAGCTAAAAGCGGGAGAGCGACTCCTCACTCGATCGCAGTCCGTCGCCCCAGAGAGAGGCGCACGTCATCCACATACAACCCGGCGAAGGAATCGGCAGGTTTCGCGGAAGGGGTGGGTTTCATTCCCAGGTGGATGACCAAAAAATCCGCTTCGGCAGGGAGTCGCATCTCGGCCAGGAGCTTCTCCCACGTGTCAGGATTCGCATCGAGCTGACTGATGCTCTTGCGGACCTTGGCGATTGCCTCTTGGGATAGCCGCGAATCCATCGGGTGCGCCTGATTAAAGGCGTGGCTTCCCTGAAATGCGTAAAGCGTGATCAACGCGTCCGATCGGCACGTGTCGACAGGCGACTTGGAATTAAAGAGAGCGGAGATTTGAACCATGGCCTCACCCCTCTCGATCTCGTGTCGGAATGGGCGCAAATCCACCACCCGGTACATGTCGGACCGTACGCTGTTCTGCTCCGTTTTGCCCTCATACGCAGGACTCACGAGGCGGAGCATCGTCTCGCCCCGGGCGGGCCGGACCCCTTGATGCTCGCCAACCAGCTCCGAATAATCCCCTCCCCAAATTCCAGCCACTCGCGGAATTCCTGCGGAGAGCGGAGCAGATGCGGACTCGAAATTTTCCTGCATCAGCACGACGGGTTTTGCGAGGGCCGGCGAGACGTAAGCCCAGACCATGGAGGTGCAAAACATCCCGAGAATGACCCCGGCAGCCGCTGCGCCCGCAAGCGGACGCCACATCGAGGACCGCGACATCCAACGGAAAATGGGTGATGAGAACGCAGGGGCGCGGTCCAAATTTCCCAAGGCAGCCCTGCGGTGACCTGCCAAAGCAGCGTCCGTGCGGGCATACCGCAGAAAGGTCCTGCGGACCTCTGGGCTGCGCAAAATCTCCGCCTCGAGACGTCGGGTTTCCTCCTCGCTGGCAAGTCCCTCGAGATAAAGGCGGATCAGTTCCAACGTAACTTCTTCTTGATTCATCGGGCGGCCTCCTGAGCGAGCGCCTGCTCTGTGCAAGCCATCAGCGCGATTCGGATGCGGTGCAGTGTTTTATAAAGTGCGGTGACAGAGCGCCCCGATTGGTTCGCCAGAGCGTCCATCCGCGAACCGGGCGCGTAGGCGGCCTCCACCAGCGCCCGCTGCGACTCCGGAAGCCTCGAAAGACACTGTTCGAGAGCCTGCCTTTCCGCGTCCAAGGTTGCCGCTTCCTGCTCTGCCTCCTCGGCGAGGATTCGCAACGCGTCGTCGCCAAAGCAGTGCCGATCCCGACTCCGTTTGCGCAAAAAATCCAAAGCCTCAAAGCGCGCGACCCCGAAAGCCCAGCGGCGAAAATCGTCCGGACTACTGATGTCCTCGAATTTTCGCCACAATACGGCAGCCACTTCCTGCATGACCTCGCGGGCATCCTCTCGCGTCGGCACGAGGGACCGCACAAATCCGCGCAGGGATTCCTCATGCGCGACGTAGTGCCGCAGGAACACATCGTTCCGCTGCTGTTCGAGGGGGGTCATAACAAAACACCGTCGGTCGGCGACGGATTGGACCAAAAAAATTGCATGACTGGGCAAGAGTGCATTTCCCATGCCCTTTTCCCCACGAGGTCCCCCAGGGAAGCGGCCAACGCCCCCCCTCGCAAAGCCCTCTTTTACCGCGCCCCCAGAACCACCCACCGGCGGGCCTTCAAATCGAATCGGGGCAGAGTCCCCGCATTCACCCGAGTCACGGGAATGCGCAGCGCAAACGCCACCTCGAAAGCCTTTTCCAAG
Organism: Verrucomicrobiota bacterium; assembly: GCA_037975925.1. Classification (GTDB taxonomy): domain Bacteria; phylum Verrucomicrobiota; class Verrucomicrobiia; order Chthoniobacterales; family Chthoniobacteraceae; genus Chth-196. The sequence continues at coordinate 542 of JBANFR010000071.1, read as the reverse complement.
GCCTGACAAATCCCTGCCCCGTCCCGCTCCAACTCTACCTCAACAGAAACCTCTGCCATGGAATTCTGACGCCACACCTTCACTCGGTACTCGCCCACCTCCGGAAATGATCGGACCACCTGCTCGACCGCCCCCGGGTACAGATTCACTCCCCGCACAATCACCATGTCGTCCACCCTTCCCACAATTCCTCCCACAAGTTCCAGATGGCCCTCGATCCGGGTAGCCCGAACCAAATCCCCGGTTTGGTAACGGAAGAGCGGCCACGCCGAGCGCCCCAGCGGCGTGAGAACCAGCTCCCCCAGCGCTCCCTCCTCCACCGGCATCCCCGAGTGCGGATCGATGACTTCTGCAAAATAGCGATCCTCCAAAACTCTGAGCGAACCCGGGCGGCCTCGCTCGGCGAAAGCCACCGGACCCACCTCCGTCATTCCGTAATGATCCAGCACCTCGGCTCCGGGCCAAGCGGCTTCCAACTGGGCTCGCACCGCGGGCAGACTGCCCCCGGGTTCCCCCGCGACAAGAATCCGCCTGACTGCGCT
>JBANFR010000070.1:0-18038 GCA_037975925.1 Verrucomicrobiota bacterium | reverse complement strand
CGCGGAATTGGAGCCGTATTACACCAAGGCCGAACAACTCATCGGCATCAACGGCACGCGCGCGGGCCAGGCCAAGCCCATTCATCTGCCGCCCAACGCAGTGGATCCCTATCAGAAACCGCTGGATGCCAATCCCATCAGCGACTTTGCTTTCAATGGCATGAGGCAAGTCTCGAGTGCCCTCCTTGGACAGAACGCACCGGAGCCTTACCGGACGCCGCTGGCAGTCATCACCGAAGATCATCCGCCCTCCGACCGTAAGGCTGGCGAGCCCAGGACCAGTTACGTCAACCGCTACGGCGACCCGATGGGCTTCAAGTCGAACACTTGGGTGGCCCTATTGCGGCCGACTTTGCGGGAATTTCCGGAGAGCCTTGTTTTGCGTTGCAACTCGGTGGTCACCCATCTCGAAGCGGTCAACGACCGCATCGAGCGCGTGCACTACCGCGACCACAGCGGACGTCCGCAAGTTGTCAAAGGCAAGGTGGTGGTGGTGGCCTGTTCCGCCATTGAAAGCGTCCGATTGTTGATGCTCTCCGCCGAAGCAGACAAAAATAATCTCGGCAAGCGGTTGCGTTACGGCGAGAGCGACGGCTTGCTGGGGCGTTTTTTTCTCACTCACTGTTTTGGAGGGGCTGAGGTCGCCATTCCTGCTGGCGAATACAAAAACGGAACTCGTGTTTGGGAGGAGATACCGGGCCGTCGCTTCGACAAGTCTGTATCGCTCGACAGCGACTACGCGACCGATATCCTTGCCAACCACGACTGGCAGACCGCCAACGGACTTTGGGCCGGCGGCGCGATTTACAACAACACGTCCGACCAAGCGCTGCCCATCTCGCTGGCGCGCACGCACGGGAGCACCGACCTCGACACGCTCTGGGATGGCTTCAAGAACGACGCCAGTTTGCGCGGCGACAAAATCCTCGAGTGGCTCCGGCACGACTTCGGCACCCGACTTTCGGTCAGCTACATGGCGAACCAGATCCCGCAGTTCGACAACCACATCCGCTTGCACCCGGGCGTCCGCGATAAATGGAATCGCCCAGTGGCGCACATCGTGAAGGACTGGCATCCACACGATGGCTTCCTGATGCGGCGCTTCGCGGAAATTTGCCGTGACATCCTTCTGGCCGGCGTGCCTGGCGTTAAGGCCGAAAAGATCGATTTTGGCAGCGTCTATGGCGTGAAGGTCCAGAACACGGTGCGCGTGGCCAACCACATTCTCGGTGGCGCGCGGTTTGGAAATTCGCGTAACGACTCGGTGCTCGATAAGAACTGCCGGGTCTGGGACGTGGCCAACCTTTATGTGACGGATGGCTCATTCATGCCCACCAGCGGTGGTGCAAACCCGACGCTGACCATCCAGGCCAACGCTTTCCGCGTGGCGGATTATCTTCTCGGCCGTCAGCCGTTGGCGGCCAGTCCAGTGTAAAAGGAAATTTGTATGCCCGACTCCCGCTATGACCAAATTCAGTCGCACCCGGCGAACGAAGTCTTTCAGGTGGTCTTCTTCCCGGATCGCGTTTACCACGCGCAATACCTCAATGCCACACGTTCGCCGCGCTACCGCTACAACGTGCAGGAGGTGCGCGCCAAGTCGGACGCCATGGTGCTCAAAGGCGAGGTTTATCTGGATGACGCAAAGCTGACCAACTTTCTGCGCGTCGAGTATCGCGCTGGACGACTGACGGAAGCGGCCCGCCTGAAACACCGGCTGCTGGGTGATGACCTGATGGCATGGGTAAAAATCTGGCCCAAGGGCGATGCTCCGGTCGAAACGATGGTGCCAATCTTCTACTGCCCGTGGGTGGATGCCTATCAATGTGAAATTTGGGAGTCGCTCGAGGTGCCGCAGGGGTTTCGGCACGATTTCAAGGTGCTCGACCTAATGGGCCGCAACGGCAGCATCACCAGTGTGTCGGCGTTCGAAAAGGCATTGGGCAACCTTACGGCGATCAGCAAGGTGGAACTGAGGTTCCGCGAGGGTGGGGCGAAGTATCCGTCGGGCTATGGCATCACCGACAAGGATTCTGGCTGGGATAATTTCTACGGTCGCAATGTGCAGGTTCCCAATTCGCCGCAACCCAACGATTACGCCGCCAACACGGTTCCGCGCGAGAACTACGAGGTGGATTTCCAGCGCGGATGGTATGTGGCCAACGTGCGGAACATTGCGCCGGTGAAATACCGCAACGCCATGATGCTCGACAACGAGTTGAACCGCTTTGCGCAATTGTTCTTCGGAGGAGATCGCCAACGGATGGATCAACAGAACATCACCGAGATGCGATGGGTATTTCAGCAGGAACTGGGCGGCAACCTTGTGTTCTTCCACGAAGTCACCGTGCCTCCCGGCGGCGTCGAGGGGACGCACCAGCACATCGGCAGTGAGGAACTGTATTTTATCACCGAGGGTGAGGGCCTTGCCTATCTGGCCGAGAATGACGACCCTGATGTGGCTGCCAATCCCGCTTACAAGACGGTGAATCTGCCCATCTTCGGGCTGGATGAACGGCCCATGAAGGAGCTTCCCGTCCAGCCAGGTTCAATCATCTTCACCAAGAGCGGCGGGATGCACGGCATCCGGAATCCCGACCCACAAAAGCCACTGAGGTTTGTCGCGTTCCTTTACCACTCCTGCTAAAGCGCCATGAAATTTCCCAACAAGGACGAAGCGGTGCCTCGCGGAACGAAGCCCGGCTATGATGCCAATAACCCTCTCCTGCGCGTCATCCACGAGATCGAGCAGATCGCACTGGCGGCTGGGCGGGGACACTACTTGGCCGACAGTCTGCAGTATCTTTATCCCTTCCGGAAGCTGACGCTTTACCGTACGAGCGACTCGTCTGAGGAGGAACAGCCTCTCTATCAGGACAACAAGAATGATTTCCAGAAACAGAACATTGCGGAGTTTCAGTTGGGGGATTTTTACCTCACGCGCGGTTACGCCCATGCGGGCGACTGGACCGGCTCGTTTCTAAAAATTTGCTACCGCGGCACCCCGGGAACCGAGCTCGGGAAGAAGACGGCCGGCGATCCCGGCCCCTTCATCAACGCCTGGGTCAAGATTGGCGGCGCGATCTCCAACCCTTTCCTCAAGCTACCCCTGAACCCCTCTTCGGGCTGCTATGAAACCGAGTTGTGGTCGTTCAACGGGGACAATTTGCGAGCTCTGTTGGGGGGCAAGGGCAAGGCGGCTTTGGACGCCGGACTGATCCAACAACGCCCCGACCTCGTGTCGGGTGCGCTAGCCGACTTCGAGGGGCCGGGTGTTGACCAGAAGCGGGACGACCTGAACCGCAGCCGCGCTCCGTGGCTCACCTTCGACGAAGTGCCGAACCATACGATGCATCCCATCCGACCGCTGCGGGTGGAATTGGCGTTTGCCAGCGCGGATTTGTCTCAGTGGGACTCGCAAGGCGGACGCAATTACCGGGTCGAGTTCGATATGCTCTTGCGTGGCTGGAAAAACTTCATGGGCTGTGGCGTCAGTGCCAATCCCCACGGCGGTGTCGGGTTCCTGGAGTATCGCAATTTGCTTTCTAACTATTTCGATTATGAGAAGCGCAGACGCGAGGTGCTTGGAGGTGATTGGCGCAACGAGCTGGGCCGAGACCTTATTCCAGGTAACTTTGACGCGCACACCATGCGAGTCGCGCCACTTCCGGACGAAGGCGGGCCAACGGGCGTGAAGGTCACCTCTTCTAAGCGCGAGACGTTTATGGCGGTGGACTACATGGACCTGCACATTCTCCAACCCGATTGCGGCATAGGCATCCACCGCCATCGCGACAATCAAGAGGCGTTCCTGATGATGCGAGGCAAGGGATTGATGCTGGTGGGTGACTGGGCGGAGTTCGAACACCGCGACCGCGCGTTCGAGTTGCGAACCATGAAACCGGGCGACATCACCATCTGCAAAACCGGCCAGCTTCATGCCCTTTTCAATTCGATGGATGAGGAGTGTCTGCTGTTTATGTTTGGCGGTTACGATTGAGCCGCCATGCCTGCTCCGCAGAATTTTGTGACTCCCCAGACGCCGATGGGCGCGAACCTCGTTCCCGGCGGCGCCACCTTCCGCGTCTGGGCGCCCGGCGCGCTGATGGTTCATCTCGTGAGCGACCTGAGCGGCTGGCAGCCCGTGGAGGCCAACAAGCTGGTTCGGGATGCGAATGGCCATTGGACTGGATACTGGCCAGGTTTCAGCGACGGTGCGCTTTACAAATTCCATGTCACAGGTCGAGGCAGCAGTGGCTACAACCGTGATCCCTACGCGCGCGAGTTGAGCTATGACGCGGCTCCACACCCGTTCTGCAACTGCGTGGTGCGCGATCCGAAATTGTATCCTTGGCACGACACTGCATTCCGCACGCCATCATTTCACAACCTCATCATCTACCAGCTTCACATCGGATCGTTTTGGTCGTCCCGGGGTGGGCAACAGCGCGGAACCTTTCTCGATGTCGTCGAACGCCTGCCTTACCTGGCCGATTTGGGTGTCACTGCGATTCAACTGCTACCCATCGTTGAGTTCCAAACCGCCTTCAGCCAAGGCTACAACGGTACGGATTATTTTTCCCCGGAGAACGACTACGGAGTGTCTGACGCAGAGGTGCTTGTCCGTCTCCCGCGCGTCAACGCCCTGCTGGCTGGCAAAGGCCAGTCCTGCTTGTCCGCTTTGCATTTAAACGGCCCGGCCAACCAACTGCGCTGCTTGGTTGACCTCGCGCACTTGCATGGCATCGCCGTGATTTTCGATGTGGTTTACAACCATGCGGGGGGAAACTGGGAAGAAGGCAGCATCTATTTCTTCGACCGCCAGCCTTTCGGTAATAACAACGACAGCCTCTATTTTACCGATCGCGGTCACGCCGGCGGTTTGTGTTTTGCGGCTTGGAAACCGGAGGTGCGCCAGTTCCTGATCGATAACGCTAAGTTTCTTTTCACCGAGTTTCATGTGGACGGACTGCGACACGATCAAGTCAGCGTCTTGGACACGGAAAACGTCGGGAGCGGCTGGATGTTCTGCCAGCACCTTACGGACACTTGCCACGCGCAGTTCCCGGGCGGATTGCAGCACGCCGAGTATTGGCCCGTGAACCCGTGGGTGGTGAAAAGCTCTGCCGAAGGGGGGGCGGGTTTCGACACCAGCTATCACGATGGCCTGCGTGACCGCTTGCGCGACGCGGTGGCACAAGCATCGGGCGGCGCGTTCAGCTCGGTGAACCTCACAGCGGTGCGTGATGTCCTCTGGCCGCCCGGCTTGCCGCAGTCGTGGCGCGGAGTGCAGAACCTCGAAACCCACGATGAGGTTTATCGCGACCGCAAACCGCGCGTAGCCCGGTTGGCGGCCGGCGGTGGTGATGAGCGCTCGTGGGCTTCTCGCAGCCGCGTCCGCGTCGCCACGGGGCTGCTGCTGACCGCGCCCGGCATTCCGATGCTTTTCATGGGACAGGAATTTCTCGAAGACAAGCAGTGGGCCGATGATGTGCAGAATCATCCTCAGCTGCGGCTCCATTGGTCAGGCTTGGAGAGCGGCGACAAGCAAATGACGGATTTTCATCGCTTTGTGCGCGAGTTGATTCAACTGCGGCACCGTCTGCCAGCGCTGCGCTCCGAGGGCTTCGCTCCCATCCACGTTCACGATGCCAACCGTGTGCTCGCGTTCCGCCGGTGGGTCGATGGGGGCGGTGAAGATGTGGTCATCGTTGCCAGCTTTTCCGAAACTACCTGGCACGACTACGAAATCGGTTTTCCCCTCGACGGCCGTTGGACGGAGGCATTGAACAGCGACATTTTTGAAAACTGGGTGAACCCGTGGCCCCAGGGCAACGGCGGCGCCATCGAAGCCAGCGGCCCTCCGAAGCACGACTTGCCAGCCTCGGCTCGATTGACGATCCCTGCCAACAGCCTGTTGGTTTTTTCACGGTCATTTTGAACACAAGAGGCGGTGACCAAAGCGCGTTCCGATGGGCGCGTGGAGCGAGCGCTGGTTTTGCACCGGCTCTCCTCACTTCGTCCACGCGTGTTGGTCACGGCTGTGATTTGCAAGTCAGACTGGTGAATGGCGAGAGGTTTCCCCTGCGCCGTTGAGGCGTATGGTGCGCACTCCGTGAGTGCGTTCAGTGGCGCGGGGATGCGGGAGTCGAGGAGGCGCTGGCGACTCTCCAGCGGATCTCGTTGCGTTGCCAGAAAGAGGGGATCCAGGGTGGGTCGTATGCGGCGTGTTCGGGATTGCCGACGGTGCGCATTCCGGCGGATTGAACGGCCTCCCGCAATTGGCTGAGGGCGGCGGGCGAGAGGCTCTCGGGGCCTCGCTTGCTGACGCGCAAGGTGGCGTAGGTGCCTTCGGGAATGGTCTCGATTTGGACGTCGGACTGGAGGGGCGCAGGTACGGTGTCCATGTCGCTAGGGAGAACAAAGGCGAGGGTGGCGTTTCCCGTTTGACCCCGGAAAAGCACGGGGGTGGTCATCGGAATTTTCCGGGCGTCGGCATTGCCCCGACTGATGAAGCGGAAAAGACGCATAAAACTGCCGTCGCGTCCCATGGATTCGGGGGCGGTGGGGGTCTGGGCGACTCGGATTTGGGAGTAGTGACGGAATTCGACGGGACCGGATCTTTGGAGGACGGAGTAGGGAGCTGAGGAGTAGCCGGCGCGGGTGAGGGTGCAGGCGGAGCCCAGGAGCGGGAGGAGGGCGGAGCCTGCGAGGCGGATCCAGCGGGAGAAAGATGCCATGGCGGGAGCATAACGCGTCGGTGGCAGGAAGCCCACGGTTTCTGGGAGGGGAAGTCCGGTGGGAGCCAGTGTTCACACTCAGCAATCGTGTGTGGCGGGCGGCCCGGACGGGGGGTCGGGGCATGGATTCTTAAAACGCGCGGTGACTGAGAATTATTCAACAACAGGATTTTTTTCAGAGGCAATGTGGGGCATACTCAGTCCATGGAATCTTCCCGGCGCGTTCTGGTGTTGGCGGCGATGATGGGGTGCTTGCTGGAGGCGAGCTTTTTGGGGGCGAGCGACGGAAAAAGTGAAGGTGGGCGCCCGGGGGGACTCCCGGCGTCTGCGGTGGAACCGGCTCCGGTGGTGGATAAAAGCGTGGTTCAGATTGCCAAGGAGGTGCGGCCTTCGTTGGTGAAGGTGACCCAGTTTGGAAGGGAGGGGGTGGTCGGAGTGGGGAGCGGCTTTGTGATTGGAGCGGAGGGATTGATTGCGACCAATCGGCACGTGATTGGCGAGGCGCGGCGGTTGAAGGTGGAGACCAGCGACGGGGTGGAGCACGAGGTGACGGAGGTGGTGGCCAGCGACAACCGTTTGGATTTGGCGATTTTGAGGGTGGCGACCCAGGGGTTGCGTCCCTTGGCCCTGGGGGATTCCGAGGCGATTCGGCAGGGGGAACCGATTGTGGCGATGGGGAACCCGGCGGGGTTGACGTTTAGTGTGGTCGAGGGGGTGGTTTCGGAGCCGCAGCGGGACATTGAAGGTTTGCCGATGATCCAGGTGGCTGTTCCGATTGAGCAGGGCAACAGCGGCGGGCCGCTCTTGGACAGGCAAGGGCGGGTGCTGGGGGTGCTCACGCTCAAGTCGGCTCGGGCGGAGAACCTGGGGTTTGCGATGCCGGTGAATGCGCTTCGCAAGCTTTGGAAGAGTCCGAACCCGGTTCCCATGGAGCGTTGGCTGACGATCGGAGTGCTCAATCCGCGTTTTTGGAGCCCCCGTCTCGGGGCGCAGTGGACTCAGCGAGCCGGGGTGGTGCATGCGGCCCTTGCTGGAAGCGGTTTCGGAGGGCGTGCCCTGTGTTTGTGGAAAACCCAGCCGGAGGGGGAAGTGTTTGAGGCAACGGTTTCGGTGCGTTTGCAGGACGAGACGGGTGCGGCGGGACTCGCGTTTTGTGCGGATGCCGAGAACCGGCATTATGGGTTCTACCCCACGGGAGGCCGATTGCGGCTCACGCGTTTTGACGGGCCGGACGTTTTTTCATGGAAAATTCTCCGCGAGGTCGAGTCGTCGGCCTACGTGAGCGGGGAATGGAACGCGCTCCGGGTGCGGGTGGAGGGGGGCCGGATCCGTTGTTTTGTGAACGAGACGGAGGTGGTGGATTTGGAGGACCTTGGTTTGCGAGGGGGACTGGCTGGGCTGTGCAAGTTCCGGGCGCCCTCGGCCAGTTTCAAGGATTTCCAAATCGGCTTGAACCTCGCGCCACCTTCTCCGTCGGCGGAGTCGGTCGAGCGGGTTGCTGGGTCGGTGGATTTGGTTTTGGGCGGGAATTTGGGGCGAGAGGAGGCGCTTCGGGAGTTGCTCAAAGATTCGGAGGCTGGTGTGCGGACTTTGGAGTCGCGGCGGCGGAGTTTGGAAAAACAGGCGGCCCTCTTAAAGGAGCTGGGGGCCGATTTGCACCAGCTCTCGGTGCGGGAGGAGTTGGTGGCCGAGCTTTCCAAGCCTGAGGAGCAGGCCGACTTGTTCCGGTGCGCGCTGCTTCTAGCCAAACACGACAATCCGGATCTGGATGTCCGGATTTACGAGCGCGGTTTTTCTCAGCTCACGGAGGAGTTGCGGGGGGAGCCGGAGATATCTGCGGGCACGGTGAGGGCGGTGAAGCAGATCAACCGGTTTTTATTCGAGGAGAGCGGGTTTCACGGAAGCCGCAGCGATTATCAAAGTCGCTCCAATAGCTACATCAACGAGGTATTGGATGACCGTGAGGGGCTTCCCATCACGCTTTCGGTGGTTTACCTCGAGTTGGCGCGCCGTTTGGGGGTGTCTCAAGTGGTGGGGATTCCGTTGCCAGGGCGTTTTATGGTGGGGTATCGGGGGGGAGAGGAGGGAGAGTATTCTTTGGTGGATGTTTTCCACGGGGGCAAGGAGCTGACGATGGAGGAGGGGGTGGATTCCGTGACGGGCGGGGGAGAGGTTTCGGAGAAGGCGAAGCAGCCGGCGACAAAGCGGGAGATTATTTTGCGGATGATCCGCAATCTGATGGGGCCGATGGAAGAGTTGCGTGCACTGCGTTCCGAGAGCTTGCCTTACCTTGAGATGGCTTTGGCCTTGGATCCGCAATTGGGGAGGGAACGGGTGTGTCGGGCGGTGTTGCGCCAGCGAAAAGGGGACAGGGCGGGGGCGGTGGATGACCTCAGAACATTGATCGAGAATTTTCCACCCGAGTTTAACGAGCTTCAGCGGCGGACGCTGGAGGGAATGCTGCGCGGATTGGAGAATCGCTGAGCGAGGCTGGGGGAAGGGCTCGTGTGGTCGATGGGGGTAGGGCTTTTCCAAGAGACGGTTGCTTTTCGGCTTGTCGGCCAGAGGGGGTGAGAAAACCCTTTGACCCCTTTTCCTGTGAGCACCGAATTTTCCGTCTCTTCTCCTGCCTCCCTTTGTTCGCGCCCAATTGGGGTATTTGATTCAGGGATTGGTGGGTTGACGGTTGCGGCGGCGATGCGAGCGGTCCTTCCAGCCGAGCAGATTTTGTACATTGGAGACACGGCGCGCGTGCCTTACGGGGGGAAAAGTGCAGCCACCATCGAGCGCTACAGTCTGGAAATCAGTGAAATGCTGCTCTCCGAGGGGGCGAAGATGATCGTGGTGGCGTGTAACACGGCCTCCGCTCTGGCGCTTCCGAGGCTGCAAGAGATTTTGGAGGTACCCGTGATTGGGGTGATCCAGCCTGGGTCGGAGGCCGCGGTTTCAGCGACTCGCAACCGGCGTGTGGGGGTGATTGCGACACGCGCGACGGTGGCTAGTCAGGCGTACGAGCGCGAGATTCGAGCCCTGGATCCGGGGGTCCAGGTGAGTGCGCAGGCGTGTCCCTTGCTAGTGCCGCTGATTGAGGAGGGATGGCTCGAGGACCCCGTTACGCTGCAGGTGATTGGTCGTTATCTGGAGGGCCTGGTGGGAGCGGGGATTGATACTCTGGTCCTGGGGTGTACGCACTATCCGCTCCTGCGCAAAATGCTGAGCGAGTACGTGGGGAGGGAAATTGTCTTGGTGGATTCCGCGCACAACTGTGCGCTGAAGGTGCGGAGCGTTCTCGGAGCGCGCGGGATTGCGGCCCCGCCGGATGCCTCGGGAAGTCTGAGGGTTTCGCTGACGGACCCCTCTAGTGCCTTTTTACGGGTGGCTGAAACCGCACTGGGACTCAAAGTCGGTGATGTCCAGCTGCGAGCCGTGCAGATGGCGGTGTCTTGATGTGCTGAGGCGCCGGATTGGTAAGCACGTTCACGCAGAAGGGAAGGAGACTTGGGAGAGTCCCTCGCCGAAGGCCCTCATCTCTTTGGGCGGTTTTTTTTTGTGTGCGAAATTCCGGTGCTTGTGCGGCTCATTGCCGCCAATCCTCCGGGTTGGTGTGCGAAAGACGTTGAGGGTGCGTGAGGCGGGATGGGGGCGGAGCCCAAGCTTCAATCATCCGCGGATCAACCGTCCATTGGCGTTGCCACCCATCGCTCCACCGGCAGGGTGGGAGGTCGTTTGCTTCGCTCGGTGAAGGACGGGTTGGCGCCTTCCCGAGTCCCGCGAGGGTCATGTCTCAATCCGGTGTTTCCCCCGGGAAAAATGGTCCTTGGGTGATTTTTTTTCGTGGGCCGGTGCGCGCGAGGGCACCTCTGGGCACGATTTAGGGAGTGGTGGGGGAATCATCGGTATGAGGTCTTCAAAAAGGGAAGGTGGTATGCGGCTTTGGAAAATAAGAGGGATGGGAGCGTTGCTATGGTTGGCACTTTCACTGGGCCTTTGGGCGAGTCCGGTAAAGTTCAACTCTGGAGTGGTCCTGCGTGTTCCGGACGGGTTTGAGGTCGACCTCATCTATGAGGTTCCCCGCGCGGAGCAGGGATCCTGGGTGGCGATGTGCGCGGATCCCCAGGGGCGGATTCTGTGCGCAGACCAGTACGGCGACTTGTACCGGGTGACGCCCGGTCCTGCGCGGGAGCGGGAAAACCGCAGCGTCGCCGAGAGTGCCCCGGGGGGTGCTGTTTTGGGAACTCGAGTGGAGGCATTGCAGACCGGGCTGCGCGGGGCCCATGGGCTTTTGTACGCCTTTGAGAGCCTCTACGTGATGGTCAATGAGGGGCCAAAGAAGGGGATTCACCGATTGCGAGTGGACCGGGCCAAAGATGGGTTTTTTGCCAGCGAACTCCTCCTGCCTCTGGAGGGATGGGGCGAGCATGGTCCTCACAGCCTTCAGATGACACCGGATGGAAAATCGGTGGTTTTTGTGTGCGGAAATCACACCGCTTTGCCGGCGGCGTTGCGGCGGGAAAAAACGATCAGGAGGTGGTCTGAGGATCATCTGCTTCCCAGGATGTGGGATCCGAATGGTCACGCGTTGGGGCTTCTCGCGCCCGGCGGTTACGTGGCCAAGATGGATCCGGATGGGGGGAATGTGGCTCTTTTGAGTTACGGTTATCGAAATGCGTTCGACTGCGCGTTTCTGCCCAATGGCGACCTGTTTGTGTACGACTCGGATATGGAGTGGGATGTGGGGATGCCGTGGTATCGGCCCACCCGCATCAGTCACGCTTGTCTCGGCAGCGATGGAGGATGGCGAAGCGGGTCGGGAAAATGGCCTCCCTATTATCCCGACAGCGTGCCGCCCATTCTGGAGTTAGGGCCGGGGAGTCCGACCGGGATGACCTCCGGATGGGGTGCCCGGTTTCCGGAGCGCTATCAGCGAGCGTTGTTTGGGTGTGATTGGACCTACGGAACTATCTACGCAATCCATTGGGTTGCGGAGGGAGCAAGCTACAAGGCACGAAAAGAGGAGTTTCTTTCGGGGCAGCCGCTTCCCGTGGCCGACTTGGTGGTGGGGCCGCAGGATGGTGCCCTCTACTTTCTCACCGGGGGACGTCGAACCCCCTCCGCTCTGTACCGGGTGCGTTACAACGGCGCGGAATCGACAGAGCCCGCGGCGATGGAGGAAGTGCCAGCAGAGGCGATGCTCCGGCGCCGCATGGAGCAACTGCAAGGTGGTGAGAGTGGAGCTCAGGCGGTGGCGGAGATATGGCCGTGTCTTTCGAGCCGGGACCGTCTGCTGCGTTATGCTGCCCGCTGCGCTCTGGAGAAATGCCCTTCCTCGGAATGGATGGAGCGGGCTTTGCGTGAGAGGGAACCAAGGGCGGCCATTGAGTGCGTGATTGCACTGGCGAGGACCTGTCGGGCCTCGCTTCAACCGAGGCTTGTGGAGGCGCTGGGGCGCATCGATTACGCTGAGTTGTCGGCGGAGCATCGCTTGTCTTGGCTTCGCGCCTGGCAGCTGGTGTTGACCCGGACTGGAACCCCCTCTCTCGAGTGGGTGGCATTTTGGAGCAAAAGAATGGACCGTCACCCGGGCATGCGTGGGTTTCAGCTTTGGTGGAACCAGCTTGCGAAACCTTCCGCCGTGATTCGTGGGGAGATTTTGTCGAGGCTGGAGCCGCTGTTTCCCGCGCAGTCAGCCCAAGAGAATCAGGAGCTGCTTCAGCTCCTCGTTTTTTTAGATTCCCCTGCCGTCGTTGAACGGGCGCTCGAGTGGATGTGGCATCAGAACGATGTCGAGTCAGTGGAAGTTCCAGAGTCTCTTTTGGAAAGAAACAATCTGTATGCGAGGGCGTTCCGGCGGAGAAGAGAAACGAGTCCGAATTCCGGGCTGATTGCTTTTGCCTCGATTTTGAGGAATGCGACGGTGGGCTGGACTCCGGAGAGGCGTCGGGCCTATTTCGGTTGGTTTCAGCGGGCGGCCCAATGGAAGGGGGGAAACAGCTTTGAAGGCTTTCTGGAAAAAATCCGAACCGACGCCCTCGAGAAGGTCAAGGATCCCGGCGAGCGTTTGGTCCTGGATGATCTTTCCCGGCGAAAGCCCGTGGTATTGCCGCCGCCACTAGCGCCTGAGGGGCCCGGAAAAGCGTATTCGGTGGGCGACATTGTGGATCTGGCGAAAGAGGGTCTTCACGGACGCAATTTTGAACGGGGCAAAGCGATGTTTGCGGCGACTCATTGCGGGCAATGCCACCACTTTGCGGGGGAGGGAGGCAATGTAGGGCCGGATCTGAGCAGCACGGCGCGTCGGTTGAGTATTACGGATCTGGCAGAGAGCTTGGTGGAGCCATCCAAGGTGTTGAGTGATCAATATGCCTTTGAGCGTTTGGAGCGAAAAAAGGGACCCGATTTGATTGGAAGAATCGTTGGTGAGCAGAATGGCACTTACCTGGTGATGACCAATCCATTCGCTCCGGACGCTCCTGAGCGTGTACCGGTCCGGGATGTGGTGAGGCGTCGGGCTCATCCGGTTTCTCCGATGCCTCCAGGGTTGATTAATGGTCTGAACGCCAGTGAATTGCTTGACTTGATCGCGTACGTGATGAGTGGAGGGAATGCGAGGAGCGAGGTGTTTGCTGCGAGGGAATGATCCTCATCGGCTGAGGGGCTGGGCCTCGGGATTCGAGAGGGTTCGGGAGGCCGATTCCCTTGCGGGAGGATCGCGTATTTACGGGACTACGCAGCCTTATGGGAGGTGTTAGCCTCGGAGCGTTCGGTGGTTTCTTCCATTCTTTCCCCGCATGAAAATTACCCCCTGGCTGGTGTGCATTGGTTTGATGATGGGTGCCGCTTTGTTGCCCCCGTCGGCTGAGGCTGCGGCACTGCCGCTTTTTGATGGGCAGACTCTCTCAGGGTGGGAGGGGGACACGGGGAAGGTTTGGCGAGTGGAGAAGGGAGAGATCGTGGCGGGAACCCTTGCGAGCCGTCAGCCGAAGAACGATTTTTTGTGCACCCAGCGTTCCTACGGAAATTTTGATCTGAAACTTCAGTACAAGCGCGGGAGCAACAATGGCGGTGTCCAATTTCGGACGCAGCGCATTCCGAATTCGCATGAGGTTTCTGGTTATCAGGCGGACTTTGCTCCGGGCATCGACGGTTTTTTGTACGACGAGTCGCGAAGGAAAAAATTCCTGGCGCGCCCCGATCCGGAGACGATCAAGAAACTGAATCTCGCCGAGTGGAACCGCTATCACATCAGGGCGGAGGGGCCGCGGATTCGGCTTTGGATCAATGACGTGCTCACCGTCGATTATGTGGAAGAGGACGCTTCGCTTCCGGAAGAGGGTGTCATTGCGCTGCAGATCCACGGGGGGGCGACGGAGATTCGGTACAGGGAGGTGGTCTTGGAGGAGTTGCCGGCGAGCCCGGCCCCGCGGAAGGTGCTGCAGATGCATCCGAAGGACGTGGTGGCTTTGGTGGGAGGCGCGAATTTGGAACGGACGCGGCGGGAGCCATTTTTGCAGATGCGGCTTCTGAGTGCGGGTTTGGAGAGGCCGCAGCGGATCCGGAATCTCGCATGGGAGGGGGACACGGTGTTTGAGCAGTGGCGGGACGTGAATTTCCCCTCGATTCTGCAGCAACTGGAGCAAGTGGAGGCGACAGTGGTGTTGGTTCAGTTTGGTCAAATGGAGGCGCTTCGGGGGGAAGCGGGCCTGGGAGATTTTGTGAAGGCTTATGAGAAGTGGCTCGATTCGATCCAGAAGGAGGGACGGCGCATCGTTCTTTTGTCGCCGACGCCATTTGAGAGGCCTACGCGCACGACGGAGCGGGATCTTTCGGTGGAGAATCCGGTTTTGGAGCGTTTGACCAGAGAGATCGAAAGTTTGGCACAGCGGCGCGGATTAGCGTTTGTGGATCTGTTTCACCCCTTTGCGTCCTTCGGTGGCGGGCGCTTGCGTCTGACGGAGAACGGATTGCACTGGAGTGCGGCGGGGCAGGAGCGGGTGGCTGCGGAGGTGGCGAGGCAGTTGGGGGTTGGAGGGAAGGGGCCTCAGGCGCCGGGGCTTTTGAGGGAGGCTGTTTTGGAGCTGGAAAGGCTGTGGTTTGATTATGGGCGGCCGATGAACTGGGCGTTTCTGGGGGGGGACCGGACTTCGGTGGCGTTTAGTCACGATTGGAAAGACACTTCGAAGCGGCTTTTTCCGGAGGAGATGAAGGCGTTCGAGGGGATCCTTCAGGAGGCGGAGGAGAATGTGGCAAGGGCGTTGGCTGGGAAGGCGTTGGAGCCGTTGCGTGAACGCTCGGGAGTGCCCGTGGAGCCGCCCTCGGTCAAGGCGCAGACGCCGGAGGAGGAGTTAGCGACTCTCCAGGTGCATCCCGACTATGAGGTGAACTTATTTGCGTCGGAGCGGGACGGGATTGGGAAGGTGGTACAGATCCGTTGGGATGCCAGGGGGCGTCTGTGGGCTCTGTGCATTCCGGATTATCCCCAGGTGAAACCCGGAGCAAAACCGGGGAGCAAGCTGGTGATTTGTGAGGACACGGATCGGGATGGGCGTGCGGACAAGACGACGGTGTTTGCGGACGGATTGGAGATGCCCCTGGGATTTGAGCTGGGGGATGGTGGGGTGTATCTCGCAGCCAGTTCGGATCTCTGGTTTTTGCGGGACACCACTGGAGGCGATCATGCGAATGAACGGCGCTTGGTGCTCGGGGGATTTGGGACGGGGGACACCCACCAGACGATTAATTCCTTGAGCTGGGGGTTCGGTGGAGAGCTGTGGTTTAGCCAGGGGCACTCGATTTATTCGAGAGTCGAGACCCCTTACGGAATTGAGCGTCACGACCGCGCGGGGTTGTGGCGTTTTCGGCCGCGGACGGGGCGGTTGGACACGTTTTTTAACCGGTCGAGTGCTGGAGCAAACAACTGGGGTGTTTTGACGGACGACTTCGGTCAGGTCTTTCACAAGGAGGGGGCGGGGAACGGCGGCTTTTATTCGGTGCCCGGGCTGAGCCGAGGGAACCTCTCCATTCCGTCTGGGAACCTTCAGTTATTCCGGTCGCGGGACGTGAAAACGCTCGGATTCGACTTGGTTGGGACCCGTCATTTTCCGGAAGAGCTGCAGGGGGCGGTGGTGATTGGAGGCGTTTACAATAACACGCTGCAAATTCATCAGCTGGAGCGGGATGGCGAAAAGTTCAGTACGCGGCAGCTGCCGAACCTTATTTCGACAACCAACCGTGCCTTTCGGCCCTGCGACGTCCGATTTGGACCGGATGGGGCGATTTATTTTGCAGACTGGTACAATGTGATTGTGGGGCATTATCAGGCCTCCTACCGGCATCCGGATCGCGACCTTGTGCATGGCCGGATATGGCGGGTGAAGCGCAAGGATCGGGCGCTGGTGGAGGCTCCGAAGTTGGCTGGGGCGTCTGTACCGGAGCTGTTGAACCACCTGGGATCTTCGGAGCGCTGGGTGCGTTATCAGGCGAAGCGGTTGTTGATGGAGCAGCGGTCGGAGTTGGTGGTTCCGGCTATGGATGCGTGGGTGGCCTCTTTCAAGAGGGGTGATGCGGGGGACGATACCCTTCGTTTGCAAGCGCTCGGGCTGTACGAGTCGCATGAGACGCCGAGGCCTGCGTTGCTTCGGGGGCTGTTGCGGGCGAAGGATCCCCGGATTCGGGCATATGCCACGCGGGCGCTTTCGAATTGGGCGCGGATTGGTGCGATTCCCGATGCGTTGCAATGGTTGGAGCCTCAGGTGAGTGACGAGGACTGGATGGTGCGTTTGGAAGCGGTGGTTGCTGCGAGCTATTTGGAGGAGCCGGCGGCGGCTGTGGTGGCAACCAAGGCATTGGATGGGGGCGCCTCTGCGTATTTGGATCACGCCTTAGCCAAGACCTTGTCGGCATTGCAGCCGGTGTGGGAGCCGGCTTTGAGCGAGGGGAAGATTCAATTCGAGAAGGATGCGCACCTGCTGTGGGTGCTGAAGAATCGGCGTCCGGCCTGTGCGCTCAAGCTTTTGTATGAGCGTGTGGAGCGTGGAGGGGTGCGGGCTGCCGATTTGCCGCAGTGGCTCGCGACGATGGTCAGCCTTGGGGGTGCGCGGGAGATCCAGTACGCGTTTGAGCGTGCGGGAAGGGATTTGGTTGTGCTGGACGCGATGGTGGAGGCTGGGGGAGGCAAGGCTGGCCCGGTTGGAGCGGAGGTGGCGGGTGCCTTAAGGGAGATGTTGCGAGGGGAGAGCCTGGAGGTGCGCGAGCGTGCCGTCCGGCTGGCGGGGTTGTGGAAGGTTCACGGTCTGGAGGAGGTGGTGCAGAAGATTGGACGGGACGAGTCGGAAACGTTTCCGATTCGGAGGGCGGCGTTCATGGCTGCGGCGGATTTTGGAGGCAAAGGAAACTTGGAGATGCTGAGTGTACTTGGGGAAGAGTCGAGGGATCCGAAGGTCCAGCAGGCTGCGGCGGAGGCGCTTTTGGTGGTGAGTCCAGCGGATGCCGTGGTCTTGGCTTTGAAGCGATTGGAGCGCGTGGAGAGCAGTGAGTTGGCGAAGCCTGTGCTGGCTGGCGTTTTGAGTCGGGCTGAGGGGCTGAGTGCCTTTCGGAAAGCGCTTGCGGGATCACAGGTGCTTTCGCCGGGGAAATCGCTTCAGACTTTGCGGGCGTTGAACGAGCTGGGGCGGGCGGATCGGGGGCTTTCCCGTGCGCTCATGAAGCATGGAGGGTTTTCGGCTGAGGTCCCGGAGTACACGGGCGAGTACATCAAGGAGGTGGTGGCAAAAGCGATGAAGGAGGGGGTTGCTGGGGAGGGGCGGAAGGTGTTTGAGCAGAGTGGATGCGTGGCCTGCCACGTGGTTGGGGGTGTTGGGGGAAAGATGGGGCCGGATCTTTCGGCGATCAGCCGGGGCTTGCCGATCGACATGATTGTGACCGAGGTGGTGTGGCCGGCCCTCAATGTGAAGGAGGGGTACGAGGCGGCGACGGTCACGCTGAAGAACGGAAGCGTGGTGAGCGGGTTTCGGCAGACCGAGAACGACACCACGGTGAGCATCCGGGATCTCAACACGGGTGAGATCCGGGTGATCAGGCGTAGCGATGTGTTGCGGGTCCAGTTTGGGGGGACGGTGATGCCCGACGGGCTGACCGCTGCAATGAGCCCACAGCAGCTGGCCCACCTGATACGCTACCTCTCCGAGCTAGGGCGATAGACGGCATGGACGGCGTGGACGGCATGGACGGCATGGACGGCATGGACGGCATGGACGGCATGGACGGCATGGACGGCATGGACGGCATGGACGGCATGGACGG
>JBANFR010000069.1:0-18486 GCA_037975925.1 Verrucomicrobiota bacterium | reverse complement strand
AGGGTTGCGCACGCCCATCATGGTGCGCTGGAAGGGGACTATTGCTCCGCGGATGGAGGAGGAAACCGCAGTTTCCTCCCTGGACTTAGCTCCGACAATTTTGAGGGCCTGCGGCCAGCCGGTGCCTCCCCAAATGCAAGGGCTCAACCTGCTCGACGAGCAGGCGCTCAAGGCGCGGCTGGCGATCCATGGGGAATGTTACACAAGCAAAATGGTAGAACTCGATAATCCGGTGACCAGCCTACGATGGCGCTGGGTGATCGAGGGGTTCCAGAAGCTGATCCTCTCGCAGGCCCCCCATGAAAAGCGGGGGCCGGAGTTGTACGATCTGCGCGAGGACCCCAACGAACAGCATAACCTCGCGAGAACCCGTCCCGAAGAGGTGGAGCGCCTGAAGCGCATCGCCGACGCTCGGTGGAACCCCTAGCCGACGGCCGGGGCGGAAGTGTTCTGCAGTTCAAATCTGGGGCGAGTGGGGCGATCTCCGTGCATAAACGCCGGATCGGGAAACCCGCAAAAGGGACAGGCTTTTTTGGCCCGCGTGAGTTCGGTTTCCGCGGGATGCTCCGCCCTCAGGATTCCTCCCGAGGCACTTTTCGCTTGGTGGCAGATCCTCCGCACATTTCATAGGCAGCCCTCATTCCCCTCACCCATGAACCGCTCCATTCTCCGCCTTTGCGCCGCTCTCTCCTTTCCTCTCGCTGCCCTCGCAGCCGACACGACACCTGCACTCCCCGCCCTCGAACGCATCGCCTTCCTCGGCGACAGCATCACCTCCGGCGTCGGTGTCAAATCGCAGGCTTACCGCTATTCCACGGTCGCCACGCGCTTGCTCCAGGAGCGCTTCCCAAACCTGACTGAGATCAATCTCGGCCGCAGCGGCCAGGCGCTCTCCTCGCAAAAACCCAACTATGCCGAGGCAGAGGTCCTTTCGAAAAATCCGGATGCCGTGGTCGTCCAGTGGGGGGTGAATGATCAGTACTGGGGCTTCTCCGTCTCGGAGTTCATTTCCCATTATGAGAGACTGGTAGCGACCCTCCGCTCGGCAAAACCCGAGATGCCCATCGTTCTGGCCACGCCCATCGCGGACTTCCGCTGGCCCGAAAATCAGGACGTCTGGATCAGTCAGGCCGGAGTCGCCATTCAGGAAATCGCGACGCGCTACCGCTGCCATCTCGCGGACACGCATCATGCGCTGGACCATCAAAAATCGTTCTACGCAGACTCCATTCATCCCAACAACGCCGGCGCACAGGCCATGGCCGAGGCGATTGTCGATGCGCTGAACACGCCGCCGCTCTCCCGCGCAAACGCTCGGATCCGATTCGATCAGGGTGCGGAAGTCCGTTTCCTCCAGTACGTTTTCCTTCCCGAAAGGCAGGGCACGGAGCCCCGGTGGACCTCCATTTCAAATCTCTCCCCCAAGGGCATGACCCTCGACACGCAAACCCCGCTCACGATCCGCACGGCGCCCATCTATTCCAAGGGCGAGTACCGCATCGAGATTCGGGGTAAAAGCGGGACCGTTTTGGAAACCATCCAAACCAACGCGGCCTGGAGCCGGATGCTGACTTTTAAGGTCGCCCCCAGGGAGGGTGAAACTCCGCTCGAGATTCAGATTACGGCTTCCAACGCGGCCGAAACGCCCTCGGGTAAATAATCCGTCCGGAGCAGCGGCGCACCCTTCAGCGAGACTCCTCGCGCCAGGAGTCTCGCCTGGCAGTCCGGGGTTGCGATTTCCAATCGCCTTCCCCGAGGTTCACCAGCGCCTCCCTGGAGGGATCGAGCCACTCAAACGCATTCGGCCACTCGAAGGGCAGGTGTCGGACTGCGCTCCCGGAATGCTCTCCGCATTTCGCACCCACTCCGGAGCGCTCTTTTCACGCAAGGGCGGGGCAGGAGAAATTCGCTCCGATACGGGTTCGGGCACGCAGTCCGCAGTTCTGGAAGTCGCGCGTTCGCGGCACTTCAGCCCTTGTGCCCCACGGCAAGGATCAAGGCGTCCCGGCCGGTAGCGTGACGGGCTCCGAGGCAGCCCTTCCGCCCTTCGCCGGAAGCCATTCCCACTGAAACTCCGCAGGTTCGCCACGGCGCACGTCGGGGATGTGGAACTCGAAGGGATAAGATTCATCCCTCCAGAGCGATTCCTCAGGACCGCGCCGCAGGCGCAACTGCACCTCCTTCACCTCGCTCTCTTTGCAGTCCAGATACCCGTAGTACCACGTACAATCCTCCCCGAAGGAAAGCTGCAACGCATACGCCGGCCCCACCGGAGTCGACACCGTCGCGTCGCTCGCCCCCTTCGAGGGTGGCGTCTCGCGATAGAGCTTTTGCTGAAATTGCGGCTTGGGAATCAGCCCGCAGATTTTGAGCGCCGTGATCCCCTGCGGACTGAGCGACACTCGAACGGAACCGTCCACGAGTGGAGTCCCCTCACGAATCGGCTCTCCATCCCGCCAGACCTCCACTTCGACAGGACCTGCAGGTGTCGCAAAACGGGAGAGATCCAGCTGCACACGCACTGAATCCAGAGGACGTTTGCATTGGTTCATCAACGCCACACAGAGCCCATGGTCCGTGCGCGCGGCGACATAGTGGACCTGCAAGTGGTCGGTGGTCAGCAGGCCCCGGGGCATCCAGGGTTGAGCATTGGTTTCCCCGTAAAACTGCCCGGGGCGGCCATAAACGCGGGTCCCAAGGTAGGCGTAACCCTCCGCATATTCGGCTGGAAATTCGATCGCGCCCTTCGAGCGCGCATACGCGTCCGCAAAGAGGTAATCCAGCACCAGCGCCGCCATGGGAAGGCTGTGGTTGTAGTGCATGGAGGTCGTCTGCCGTAGTTCCTCAAACGGGTGCTGCGCAAAGTCCGCCTTTTCCTGCGCCGTCGAATACTGGGTGTTGAAGTGGTAGCCGGGAAATCCCGCGAACCGCCCCACCATTGCGGAGCGCGCGATGTCGTGCAGAAACGGATCGGCCGCATCATGGGAGAGCCGCATCATAAGGGGCGCGTGGGTGGCCAGATAAATCGCCAAACGCGAGACGGTCCCGTTCCCCTCGCACAGCAGCCCCTGCTCCGACACCCGCCATGCGGGAACCCTTTCCTTGGAAGCCCTTACGAGGCCCGCTTCCCCGGGACGCCCCCTGCGCGGGGCGAACCCATTCTGGTTCACCTCCACCTCGCCCTCCGGCACGGCGGGATAAAACCAGATCAACTGGGCAACCTGGCGGGCTGCCCGATGCGCTGCGGCCAGGTGGCGAGGATCGCGCGTCTCAAGCCAGAGTTCGTACAACTCCTTCCAAGGCGGCAGCATGTAGTCGAAAAACGTCCCGCTTCCCGCCTCGGCAAAATCCGTGGGCTCCCGGTCCAGGCGCATCTCGATGAAGCGGTTAGCCTTGCTGATCGCCGCAGCGCGCCGGGCGGAGTCTCCATTGGCGCGGTACAACCAAAGGTCGTTCTGCCAGGAACCCGCAGGGCTCACCCACTCCATGTTGAGCATTCGATCACGTTGCGCGAGACGCTCCGCGCACATCCGAAAATAGGGAGTGGCCCCGTGCGAAAAACGTTCCAAAGCGGCCAGTTCCGACACCGGCATCGCAGGCCCAGCCAGCTTGCGCGATGGAGTCTGCGAGCCCCGGATATCCGCCCCGAGGGCGAACAAAAACTTCTCCCGCGACAGGAGGAATTCGAGAATGGGCACGCCCTGCTTCCGGAAAAGGCTCTCGTCATCGGTCACCATCGCCAAAGTGATCGGGTGCAGGGCGCTCACATTCTTCACCGTCCCTGCAGAGTCGGGGTACGCATAGGCCCGATTTTGGGCGTCGAATTGGCCAGCGGGACTCACGGCGAAACTCAGGATGTTTTCGAGAGCCTGGTTCAGGCTGTTGAGGGTGTTTTCGCGGCGGTCCCGGAATCCGCACACCTTTCGCGCGACGGACTCGAAAGCGTGACTGAGCGAGCCAGGCTCATCGATCAGGGACAGACGGAACGTCCGCGAATCTCCCGCCGCGAGCACGGCGTCGCGGCTGCCGGGATAGGGCAGGAATACCAGCGGCTGCGCGCGCCCCTCCCGGTTGCGGAGCGTCACGCCAAAACGCCGATTCCGTCCATGAGGCATCTCGAAGGGGAACTGCGCCGGATCGGCCATGACTCCCACCGTGCCAGTCTGGGTTTCAACGAGGCAGCCGGGGATCGAGCAGAGCTCGTCGGGAATCAGGAAGCTCGATTCCGGCAGACGCCGCCCATTCCACACAAGCGGCTGAAAAAGCTCCCGGACCTCCGCGAGCGGCGCAGCAGGCGCGCCGGCGTACGCTACGGTCCACGTTCCGGGCCGCTTTGTGGTGAACGTGTAGGCCAGGCGGCCATGGTCCAGCTCCGCCACCAACTCGATTTCCGGATCCACAAACTCCCAGCGTACCGCCGCGCCGACCGCATGCACCTTGGGCTGGTCGAGCACCCGGACGTCCCCCAACTCAAACACGTCGTGCACCACGCGACCGTCCGGAGTTTTCCATCCGGCGAGATTGTACACGGGATGCTCCCACTTGACCCCGACCGGGGTCACGTTTTCTGCGGCGCGGATCGCAATAAACCGGGGTTTGAACTCGGCAACTGCGTGCGCTTGGAGGGTGGAGAGCAGCATCGCAAGAATCCCGGCCGCAAGGATTCCAAGGGGGCGCATTCCCGAGTTTGGCCAAGAGCCAGTTCTGCTCCAGCAGGGGGTGTCATGGGGGTTCGAGCGAGGGGGGCACATCGATTTCACGGGGGAGAGATAACCGGTGCCCGCCGAACCTTAGCAGGGCGCATCTTCGCCCGGTGGCGCTTTCGCCGATGGGCCGAAGTCAGGGTGAAACCACAGCCATCACGGGGAGATGACGGCCCTGGTTGGAGGGGCGTTTTTTGGGGGGAAACCGTTGGCCGGATTTCGCAGGGCCGCACGCGACCGCCGAAATGGCGGCGCGTCTTCTTCTCTGATGACTCGCGCACAACGCGCATGACAGCCCATGCGCAGCAAGGGCTGCGCGCTCCCGGCGGCTAACTCCCGGTCCCAGCCTTCGGGTCCGGCATACCCTCCCGATACGCCTTCAATAACTCATCCACCTTCGCCTTCATTGCCTTGCCCTCTTCGCTCTTCGGAGAAACCCCCTTCATCTTCTCCGTCAGCTCCCGGATCTCTGCCAACTGCGCCGCACGCAACACCGCCGCGGGCGCCGGCGGCTCCGCATCCGGCCAGTCGTCCGTGCGAAAAACCGACGCCGGTAACCCCTCGCTGTTCACCAAGTTCGCCCCCTCGGGGTTCGCCGCCCACGCATAACGCACCGCGACGGGCCGAGCCACTTCGGCACTGCGCACGCGCACCGCGTCTTTGCCCACCATTTCCGCCTGGGCCCACACCCACTTGCGATCCTCCCCTGCAATTTCAAAGCGCTTCAAAGGCCCCCCATCCCGCGACTGGAGCCCCGCTCCCGCATGGGCGAAACGCACCAAAACACTCCCTTCCTCCACCTTACTTCCCTGGAGTAAGGGGCTGCCATACACCAAATCCCGCCCGTAATCTTTCGCCAATGCCCACCGGGCCAGACGTTCCCCGACCGTCTGCTTGTCCTTGGGATGTATGTCGCGCGCCTCCCCCACGTCGTTGATCACCGCCATCCCCGTCTTCGGCGTCGAATCCAAAACCCGGCGCATCCGGTCCTGCAACAGCGGCCACGCATGCGCCACCCCGGGTTCCTGCGTTGGTTCGAGGTAATTGGCCAGCTGCACAAAATAAAAGCTGAACGCATCCTGCCACCGCGTCCGCCAATCCTGGATCAGCAAAGGCAACGTCTGGTCATACGGCACCGCTCCGTACCGCGCGTTCCCCTCGCCCTGATACCAGATCGCCCCCCGGATCGAGTACCCCACAAACGGATGGATCATCCCGTTAAAAATCACTCCCGGATTCCGCTCCGTGAGCAGCGGGCTCTTTACCGGCTCCGGCTTGAGTTTGCGCGTTTTGGGGTCCCGCTTTGCGCCCTTGGTTTTGGCCTCCGCCTCGGCGGCTGTCCATTCCTCCAAAGCCTTCTCGTGCGCGGCTCTCGCCTTCTCGGGGTCGAACTTCTTTTCCTCCTCCCAAAGCTTGTCCACCAGCTCCTTTGTACCCGGCAGCGTGTTTAACGCCTCCCGGCTGATGAAGGCTTCCACGGGTTTACCTCCCCAACTCGATTCCAGCACCCCCACAGGCACCCCCAATTCCTGATGCAGACGCGCCGCGAAATACGTCGCCACCGCTGACCAGCTGCCGACCGTCTCCGGAGTGCAAACCACCCACTGGCCTTCAATGTCCCGCTGCGGATCCACCGCCGTCACATTCGGTCCATCAAAAAAGCGGAATGCCGGAAACTGCGCCTTCGCCGCAAACTCCTCCCCGCCCTTCGAGGACTTCAATCGAAACACCATGTTCGACTGCCCCGAGGCAAACCACACCTCGCCCACCAACACGTCCTGAATTTCCAAGCGGTCACGCCCCGCCTCGATCGTCAGCACCGCCCCCTGTGCATCCGCCGGCCCCGTCTGGATCGCCGCCTTCCAATATCCCGAAGCATCCGCTTTGGCCTGCGCCTGCTTCCCCTTAAAACGCAGCGTCACCGTCGCCCCTGCGTCCGCCTGGCCCCACACGGAAGCCTCACGCTCCCGCTGCAAGACCATGTGATCCCCAAAAAAATGCGGCATTTTGATTTCCGCACACAATGGGGACGCCGCGCACCACAGGAACACCGAGGAGAAGAGAAGATTCGAAGATTTCATAAATTAGTTTACCTTAAACAACTGTACTCAAACGATTAACGCGGCCCGGAAGCGTTCACCAAATGCGCCCCCCGCGGTTTCCCGGGCCACGTTCCGCGTACCGGTGCCCCCTTCACAAAAGGCTTGCCCGTCTCCCGGTCGTAACCGTCCGGAGAGAGGTCCTCAGGCACCGCGTCCGCCGTCTCTTCCATCCACTCGTCGAGCAGCTTCGAAAGCCGCCCCCGCACCGCCTCGTGTCCTGGCTCCTGCGCGAGATTCCGCAGCTGCAACGGATCGTCCGCCGTCCGGTACAACTCCTCGCGAGGGCGAGGGGAAAGAAACACGTCGGCCTGGGCGGGAGTCAGGGTTTTGGCCGCGCGCGCGGCGAGGAGGGATTGATGAGAAGGCGAGCCGACCGAGTCCGCCGGACCCTGCCACGGTTTTTCGGGACGATGATTGCGGATGTAGAGGTAGCCCTCGGAACGCACGGCCCGCGCGTGTGCTTCGTAATCATGCCAGTTGTGCTCCGAGAAAGCGTGTTTGCGCACCGAGGCGGATGGATCGGCAAAAGTGGACACAAAACTCACCCCCTGGGCTGTGGGAATCGGCGGCCCACCGGCAGCCTCCATGAGCGTGGGCGTGATATCGACGCTGCTCACCAGCGATTCGCAGGCGACTCCAGGCCGGGTGATCCGGGCGGGCCAGTGCGCGACCAGGCCGGTTTTCATTCCCGAGTCGTGCAGACGCGTCTTGGCCCGCGGGAATGGCCGACCATTGTCTGCGAGCACCAGAATGAGCGTGTTTTCGAGCAGTTTCTCCTGCTCCAGGGCCCGCACCAGCACTCCCACGTAGTAATCAAAGCGCGTGATTTCGTTGTAGTAGGAGGCGAGGTCCTTCCGCGTCGCCTCATCATCTCTCAAGTACGGGGGGACCACCACCGCTTCCGGACGGTACATGGGTCCGTACAAGGATTCGTTCCACTGCAAATCCCCGTCCCACCCCCGGTGGGCGTCCCCCGCCGCCAGCCAGAAAAAGAAGGGTTTGTCCTTGGGACGGTTCTGCAACGTTTCCACCCATTTGGATTCCAAACCGCTATTGCCCGGCACGTGCCCTTTTTCGACCAAGTCCCAGCGCGGCTCAAAGGGCGACTTCCCACTGGCGAAGTCCACCGACATGTGGTTTTTGCCGACCAAAACCGTGTAATAGCCCTGCTGCCGCAACAGCGAAGGCAGCCACGGCAAGTTCGGAGCCACCGGCAGATGCAGCTCCGCTCCGGGCCCGAGGTTGTGGGGGTAACGCCCGGTGATGATGCTCGAGCGGCTCGGACTGCAACTGCTGGCCGTGAGAAAGGCCTGCGTGTAGCGGCGCCCATTGCGCGCGAGCCCATCCACATTCGGGGTGCGAACCACCGGGTGCCCGTAACACCCCCACTCCTCCCAGCCCACATCGTCGGCAATCAACACGATCAGATTGGGACGCTCCGCCGCCTGCACAGGGAGCCCCAAAAACAGTCCCCCCAAAAACAAGAGGACAACCAGACGAGCACGAACAGCGCGGCAGGAGAAAACGAGTTGCATGATGTCGGTACAACCCCGGGGCTGGGATAAAGTTGCGACAACCGTTTGTTTCAGGCGAACCAACCGCGCTTCCAGCGCACAAAGACAAGGAATGGAACGACTTTTATGCTAAGAGAACGCGATAAACGGGACTTTGTTTTCCTGAAAAGAAGGGTTTCCTGACTCGCTCCAAATCCCCCAAAAAATGTCGTCCATTTTTATGAAAACTTCCCTCCCCGCAGCACTCCTTCACCTCAGTCTCCTCGGGAGCGCCCTCGCCGCCGACACCCCGTCCCGCCCCGAATCCAAAACCGCGCTCCCTGCCCCCTTCTGGAACTCGAAGACCATGGAGAACGAACCGGTGCTGTTTATTCAACAAGCCGACAAGCCCGTCGCCACCGCCAGACTCCTGTTTCGCCCCAGCGGAAAACTCAAAATCACCCACCCCGACCTCACCATGACCTACAAGGAGGGTGCGGACTACCTCTGGAATCCGGAGAGCGGCCAGATCGAACTCACCATCAGCTCAAGGATTCCCTTCAAAACCGCAGCGCAAATGGCGCCGCCCCCGGGCAGTCCCAACACCCTCGGAGGGGTGCTCTTTTCCGAGGGCCATTTCTTTCACGACCTGCAAGTCCAGGTCACCTACGAGCACGAAGACCTCTTCCCCTGGAAGCCCACGCCGCCCCCGCATGCACTCACCCGCAGCCTCCAAAAACTGCGGGCTCAGAAGCCGTTGAAGGTGGTCGCCCTCGGCGACAGTATCACCGAGGGATACAACGCATCCGGCTTCTCCAAATGCGCGGCGCCGCCCTATCAGCCGGCCTATCCCCAGTTGGTGGCGGCCATTCTGGGGAAACGATTCGGCGCGCCCGTCACCCTTGCCAACTTTGGGCTGGCCGGCGCCAAAGCCAGCCTCGGTTTCACACAACTCCCAAAGGTGAAGGCGGAAAACCCCGACCTGATCACTATCGCTTTTGGAATGAACCACAGCGACAAGGCACCCGACTTTGAGGAGACGATGCGCAAACTGCTCGCCGCAGTGCAGGAGGCTTGCCCGGAAGCCGATGTGGTTTTGGTCTCTCCCATGACGCAGAAACCGCCAGGGGAGAAGTTTCTCGGCTACCGGGACGCCCTCGCCAAGCTGGTGACCACAAACGTCGCCATGGCGGATGTGACCACCCCGTGGCTGGAAATCCTCAAGCGCAAGCCCTTCTCCGACCTCAGCGGAAACAACATCAATCACCCCAACGATTTGGGGCACCGCCTCTACGCCTGGATCATCAGCGAACTGTTTCAGCCGTGACCGAGGCGGAGGGCGAAGCTGGGGGGAAGTGAAGCGGGCCCAGCGCCCTTAGCGCATCAGCTTTTCCAGGGTCGGCGCGATCGCGTCGGCCCAGATCTGATAACTCTTCGCGTTGAGGTGGAGCAAATCGGGCATCATCTCGCGCGAAAGCCTTCCGTCGGCTTCCAGGAATTTCGAGCCGATGTCCAAAAAGTGCACCTTCTTGCCATCGTGATACTTTGCAATGATCTCGTTCACGCGGTTGTTCTTCTCGCGGCCCGGGTTGTTTGCGGCGGTTTCACCCCTCGGGAAAATTCCAAGCAAAAGCACCTGGGTCTCCGGCGTGCGCTTGTGAATGGCATCGATGATGTTTCGGATTCCCGCAGCCACTTCTTCCGGTGAGTTGGCTACCACCCCGCTGTTGTTGGTTCCAATCATCAACACCACGACTTTGGGTTTGATCCCATCAAACTCGCCGTTTTCGACCCGCCAGAGCACATGCTGGGTGCGATCTCCACCGATTCCAAAATTGGCGGGCTGATAGGCGCCGAAGGCCTTTTCCCAAATCGCCCTCTGCCCACCCCACCCTGCGGTGATGGAATCGCCGAGAAAGACCAGACGCGCCAGGCCATCCCTCGCGATCGCGACGAAAGAGTCGTGAGCACGCAAAAAACCCGCATGGGGCTCGCCCGTTTGGGGATCGAGTTTGGGAGCAGCGACGTGGGCGGGCTGAACCGGTAACACAATCGGAGCCGGTTCAGTCGCCGGTTTGGCGGCCGTTTGGGCAAAAACAGGAAGCGCAGAGGCCGCAAGAGCGACCATCAGGGGGAGGTAACGGAGGGATTTCATAGGAACCAAATCTTGCTCCGATCCCGCCCCCCCTTCAACCGCCGAAACGCGGACTGGACGCCCCCTCGGTCCGGCACACGCCCTCAGGCCAACAGATCCCTCACCACACGCGCCTCTTCCACCCCCGTCAGGCGCATTTCCAATCCCTGGAGCAGGAAGCTGAACCGGGAGTGGTCAATGCCGAGCAGATGCAGGAGAGTGGCATGCATGTCACGCACAGGAACCGCGTTTTCGGCGGCGTGATACCCGAACTCATCCGTGCTCCCGTAGGTAAACCCGGGCTTGGTGCCCCCGCCGGCGAGCCACATCGTAAACGCATGCGGATGATGGTCGCGTCCCCAGGTTTTCCCCGACACCTGCGCCACCGGGGTACGCCCAAACTCCCCGCCCCACACGACCAGAGTGTCCTCCAAAAGCCCACGCTCCTTCAGATCACGCACCAGCGCGGCCATCGGACGATCCACCGCCGCACATTGCCGACGGTGCTCATTTTCAATGTCCGTGTGGGAATCCCAGCCCCGGTCATAGAGCTGAATAAAGCGCACGTCGCGCTCAGCGAGTCGCCGGGCCAGCAGACAGTTGTTCGCAAAGGAAGACGTCCCTGGCGTCGCTCCGTAGGCCTCCAACACGCTTTGCGGTTCCCCGCTCAAATCCGAGAGCTCCGGCACACTGCTTTGCATTCGGAAAGCCATTTCATAGGAGGCCACACGCGAGAGAATCTCCGGGTCCCCCACCCTCTGGTGGGCGCCCTCGTTCATCCAACGGATCAAATCCAGCTGAGAGCGGCGCTCTTGCGCACTCACCCCCTGGGGATTGACCAAATGCAAGACCGGTGGCCCCTGATTGAGAAAGGGCACTCCCTGATGTTTGGATTCGAGGAAACCGTTCCCCCAAAAGCTCTGGAGCAGCGGTTGGCCATCGCTGGCCCCGGAGGTGAGCACCACGTAGGAGGGCAAATCGCGATTCACGCTGCCCAGACCGTAGGAAAGCCACGCACCCATCGTCGGGCGATCAAACATGGGCGATCCGCAGTTCATCACGTTCACTGCGGGATCGTGCACATTCGTGCTCGTCTTGAGAGAACGCACCACCGTCAGTTCGTCCGCCACCGTGGCCAGATGCGGAAGCAGGTCGGACATTGCGATCCCGGACTGCCCGTGACGGGTAAACACCCGGGGGGACCCCTTGAGCTTGGGAGTGCCCCGGATCAGCGCAAAGGACTGGTGGTCGCGCAGGAGCTCCCGGGGAATGTCCTTTCCATCCCACTCCCGGAGCGCCGGTTTGGGATCAAACAAATCCACATGCGAAGGACCTCCCGCCATGAACAAAAAAATCACGCGTTTCGCTTTGGGCGCAAAATGCGGAAGCGCCACGGACGAAGCGGTCCCGAGGTCGGATGCACCGGAGGCTTCCGATTTCAGAAGCGAATGGAGCGCGATGGATCCAAGCCCCATGGCGGATTGTTGGAGAAAAGCGCGGCGCATCACGGGCTGCGCAGTCAGGAGCGGAGAGAGAGCGTTCTTTTGCATCAAGCCAGAGGGTTCAAGGCGGACAAATTGCGGTGGGCTAAGGGCGGACGAGGGTTTCGTCCAGGTTGAGAAGAGCGTTGGCGACAAGGGTCCAGGCGCGGAACTCCGGCGAAAAAGGCTCCCGGGCAGGCCGGGGCCCAGACCCCTCCGCCTCTTCGGGAAGGGAGAGCATTTGTTGCACAAATGCCGTCATTCGAGCCGCCTCCTCCGGGGTGGGCTCCCGCGCCAGGGTTCTTTCGAAAGCGGCTCGCAATCGCCCCTGTGCGTCCCCCGGAAAGTCACGCAGGAGATTTTGGGCAAAGCTCCGGGCGGCTTCGAAAAAAATGGGGTCATTGAGGAGCACCAGCGCTTGAGTGGGCACATTGGAAACCGGTCGGCGCGCCACACAAGCGACTCGGGAAGGGGCGTCGAGCAATTCGAGGCTCGGGTGTAGGGCCATACGTCTCCAGTACGTGTAAAGGGTGCGGCGGTGGCGGTTTTCTCCTTCGCTGTCGGTCCAGCGGTCTTTGAGTCCGCGCTGCCCCCAATAACCCGCCGGCTGGACTGGAAACACCGGCGGACCGCCCTCGACCCGGCTCAGCAGACCGCTCACAGCCAGTGCTTGGTCGCGCAACTGTTCCGCCGCCAAGCGGGGACGCGGCGCGCGCGCCCAACCAACATTCTTCGGGTCGAGACGCAGATGCTCTTCCGACACACGGCTCTGCTGCTTGTAAGTCGCCGAGGTCACCAAAAGCCGGTGGAGATGCTTCATGTCCCAACCGCTCTCCACAAACTCGCAGGCCAGCCAGTCCAGCAGCTCAGGGTGCGTCGGCTGATCGCCGTGCAGCCCGAAATCGTCCGGGGTACGCACCAGGCCCTCCCCGAAATGATCCTGCCAAAAACGGTTCACAGCCACCCGCGCAACCAAAGGATGACGCCCATTCACCAGCCACCGGGCAAACTCGAGCCGGTTCCCCGGCACACGCTCCTCTTTCGATAGAAAAACCTTGGGCGGAGCCCCTTCCACCAATTCACCCCTCTGCAAAAAATTGCCCCGGATATGCACAAAGGTCTGCCGGGGTTCGGGCAACTCCACCATCACCGGAATCGCCAGGATCTGGGATTTGACCTTTTGCAACTCCTGCTCCAGCGCCTTTTTCTGCGCCTTCCGGTCCTCGTCCTGAGCGGGTGCCGTTTTGAAGAGGGCGAGCTTTTCCTCCAGCCGTTGCACTGCCTCCGACTGGGCGGGCGTCGGCTTTTCCAAAACCGGCCCGCCCTGAGTGTGCCCTGACCCGAGGTGGACGATGTTGTTAAAAATCGCAAAGAGCGTGAAGTAATCGCGTTGCGAGACCGGATCAAACTTGTGGTCGTGGCACTCCGCGCACCCCAGCGTCAGCCCAAACCAAACCCGTCCCGTCGTATTCACCCGATCGGCCACGCCCTTCAGACGATACTCCTCCACGGGATAAGTCTCCCCCTTCGCCTGGGGCGCGTTGCGGTGGAAACCCGTCGCAATGCGCTGAGAATCCGTCGCCCCGGGAAGCATGTCGCCCGCCAGTTGCTCAATCGTGAACTGATCGTCGGGCATGTTCCGGTGCAGCGCCTCCACCACCCAGTCCCGGTAGGGCCCGATGTCCTGCTTGCGGTCATCGGCAAACCCGCAAGTGTCCGCGTACCGGGCCAAATCCAGCCAGTCTTGCGCGCGCCGCTCCGCGTAAGCCCGCGACGCCATGAGCCGATCCACCACACGCTCATACGCATCCGGACGTGCATCCTCCATAAAGGCGCGCAACTCCTCCGGCGTCGGCGGCAACCCCGTCAAATCCAGGGTCACCCGACGCAACAACGTCGCGCGGTCCGCTTCAGGAGAAAGGGTCAGCGCCCCACCCCGGAGGCCCTCGCGAATGAAGGCGTCGATGGGATTCCCAGCCTTTTCGGCCTTTTCCCCGGGAACCGGTGGACGCTGCGGAGGCACAGAGGCCCAGTGCGGCTCGTAATTCGCCCCCTCCTGGATCCATCGGCGAAGCGTGGCTTTCTGCGAAACCGTGAGCGTTTTATGTGACTTCGGAGGAGGCATCACCTCGTCCCGGTCGCGACTCTCCAAACGCACGATCAGCTCGCTCGCGTCGGGAGCCCCCGGGACAATCGCTCGGCTCCCGGATTCCTGACGCTTCACCGCTTCCTCGCGCACATCCAGACGGAGTCCCCCCTTGCGCTGCTCGGCATCGGGACCGTGACAGGAAATACAGTTCACCGTCAGTAAGGGCCGGATATCGCGATTAAAACGGAGCGGAGCCGGGCTCGCGCCGGGACCCGGAGCTGCGGTGGCAGCCAAGTTCAGTGAGAAAGCCCCCAACCAAAAGGGGAGAAAACATCCCCAGAGGCTGCCGCGGCCGGAGCTCGCCCGGGTCAAGGAGGACCCGACAAAATCGGCGCTCGGGACGGAACGAGGGGAGGGAGGGGAATCCATGCGAGACGACAATCCGAGACGCCCGCGATAAAAAGGCACTTTCACCTTTCATTTTCACCGAATATCCTTGGGGAAATGAAAGGCTCCCTCGGCATTCGCATCCGTTTGCCCTTCTGGGCCACCTTCGCGGACACGGTCTTGCGCGGGATTTTGCGCTATCAACGGCAACGCGCTCGCCCTTGGCGCCTCCTGTGTGAGGGGGAGGTTTTTGGCGCCTTTGGCGCTCCGACAGAGTCCTCCGAACACCACGGGGCCATCCTTTTCCGTCCGACCCGAGAGGAAGCCGCGCACGCACGGGCTCGGGGGATTCCGATGGTGGCCCTGAGCACTGAGGGGCGCCAACCCGGAGTTCCGCGTGTCGTGGCGGACTGCGTGGAGATTGGACGCCGAGCGGCGTTTTATTTTCTCGGGTTGGGGATCAAGCGATGCGCTTTTGCCGCAGACCCGCGCATGAGCTACGCGCGCTCCTGGCAGCGGGGGCTGGTGACGGAAATGCACCGCTCAGGTGGCCGGTGCACGATCATTCCCATGCCCGAGGCGCTCCTCTTTCCCACGGAGAATGCGCAAGAGGTGGCCGCCCGGCTGGATGCAGCCCTGCCTGAGCTGGATTTTCCATGCGGCATTTTTGCCAAGGACCTTCTGGCAGCCCATGTCCTTCTTTCGGCAAAGCGCCTGGGAATCATCGTGCCCGAGCAACTGAGCGTGCTCGGTGCCGGCTACAGCGATCTCCTCGCGATGACTTGCTTCCCACCACTCACCACCATCGACTACCCGGGCGAGCGAACCGGCTACGAGGCGGCGGCCACTCTCGATGGTCTTCTCTCCCAATCCGGCCCCGTCCCAAGGCATGTGATTGTCGCTGGCTGCGAACTCCAGGAACGCGAGTCTACGGCCGAGGTGCTCGGATTTTCCGGAGCGATTCGCGATGCCCTGCGTTATATCCAGGAACAGGCTCCCCGCGTGCCTCTCACCGCAGCCCAAGTCGAGGACCGCTTTGCGCCGGGGAGCGCCTCTGTCTTTCGAATCCATTTTCGGACTCAAACGGGAGCCACCTTGAAGGAGACGATCCTCCGCACGCGTCTTGCCCGGCTGGAACAGCAACTCCTGGAAACACGGCTGAGCGTCAAAGAAATCGCCTCGGACATGGGGTTTTCCTCCCCCGAAGAGCTCGCGCGTTTCCTCAAAAGAACGCGACAGACCACCCCCACCCGCTTTCGCCTCGCCGGGCTGGCCCCGGACCACTCTCGGGACGCGTCCGGGCTCCTCGCCGCTACGCCCTCTCCCAAAGACGCTACAGTCTCGGCTTGAGACAGCTGCACGCATGCCACTTCCCTCCTGCATTCCACTGGGCTTGTTGACGATGAGCCTCCTGTGGCCCTTTTCCAAAGTGCCCAAGCTCGAGGCGGAGCGCGCCCACCTCGAAGGCCTCCTCTTTGATCTCCCGCTGCGCCCCGCACTCGAACCCGCCCAGGCTGTCGGTTTCCACAGCCGCTGGGAAAAAACGGCCGACGCGCCTCTCTTTGTCACTCTAGACCTCGGGGAGAGTCATGAACTGGATTCGATCGTCATCGTCCCGGCCGCGCCCGCCTCCGTTTGGGGATACGGGTTTCCGCGAAGATTCAAAATCGAGGCCTTTGACGAAGAGGAAGGAGCCTCCGCTCCCGTTGTTTTGCTGGATCGTACCGAGACGGATCAGCCCGTCCCGAATGGTCCCCTGTGGATCGACTGCCACGGGGTGCCCACCCGCTCCCTGCGCTTCACGGCGACACGCCTCTCGCGTCAGCCGGACTCTCAAGCGGGATTTCTGTTTTGCCTTGGAGAAATCTACGCCTTCTCGGGCGGAAGAAACGTGGCCCTCGGCAGCCGCGTCACCTTTCCCCCTTTCGGCGACAACACCAGCCTCCCCACCTGGGCCCCTCAAAACCTCGTCGACGGCACCAGCCCTCTCGGCCTTCCCATCCAGCTCGATCACACCCCCCCGGATCCCCCCAACAATGGATGGCTCAGCGGAATTGCCTCGAGCGCCGACTCTCCCACCTGGGTCCAAATCGACCTCGGTCGCGAGTATTCGATCGAGGAAATCCGGGCCGTCCCCGCCAGTACCGTTACCTTTACGCCTCGGCCCGGCTTCGGATTCCCCGAGCGTTTCCGGATCGAAATTTCCAACACGGCGAGTTTCGAGTCGGCCTTTACCGTGGTGGATGCCACTTCCCGCGATTTCCCCAACCCAGGCAACCACCTCGTCGCATGGCCAGTACGCAAACGGACGGGCCGCTTTGTGCGATTCACGGCTACCAAATTGCAGAACCGCTGGAACCACTACGTTTTTGCGTTGGCCGAGCTGGAGGTCTACTCGGAAGGAAGCAACGTCGCTTTGGGCGCGCAGGTGACCTGTCCGGATCCATCGCCCCATCACAGCTTTCAGCCCGCTTATCTTGTGGACGGACGCTCCGGTTTGGGACCGCTGGTGCCCTTGGAAACCTGGCTGTCAGGACTCGCCAAAAGGGCGGACGTGGAGTCCAAGATCGCCACGGTGGAGGCCGAAGAGGCCAGCGCCCGCGAGGAGGATCGCAAGCACTGGATTCAGCTCGCCTGGGGGTCGCTCGGAAGCGTTTTCCTCGGGATGTCCCTCTTTTTGTGGCGCAACCGTCTCATTCGTCGGCGCGAAATGCGGGCACTGCGCCAGCAAATCGCCCGGGACCTCCACGACGAAATTGGCTCGAGCCTCGGTAGCATCGCGCTCATGAGCGAATTGGGCCG
The DNA here is from genome assembly GCA_037975925.1 of Verrucomicrobiota bacterium. Classification (GTDB taxonomy): domain Bacteria; phylum Verrucomicrobiota; class Verrucomicrobiia; order Chthoniobacterales; family Chthoniobacteraceae; genus Chth-196. The sequence goes on along the minus strand of JBANFR010000069.1, from coordinate 1,295 downwards.
ACAAGAGCAGGATCTGACGGCGCTGGCCCAAATCCAGGAACTCGCCTCGGAGGCGGCCAATTCGATGCGCGGCATCGTCTGGATGATCCGTGATGGCACCCCGCCGCCGTTGGATCAGCTTGAAAAAACGCTTCGCAACCACTGCGCGCAGGCCATGCGCGGTCTGGCCTGGGATTTCCAAAGCGTGGGCACACCTCCCTCCGGCACCCGCGCCCTGGATTTTTACCGGAACCTTTTCCTCATTTTTAAGGAGGCGCTTCACAACACGGTCCGGCACGCCCAAGCCTCCAGAGTTCAAGTCACGCTGGTTTGGACCCCCTCCCTCCTGACCCTCCGCATTACCGACAACGGGGTGGGCTTCGATCCCGGGCAGGATTTTTCGGGCAGTGGCCTTGCCAATATGCGCCACCGCGCTCTGGCCATGGGGGCCACCCTGGAGATTCAGCCTACGAGCCCGGGGGGAACCGAGGTTATCTTGAGGGCCCCCCTTTCATGAAAACGCTCTGGATTCTCGAAGATCACGCCCCCTTGCGCGACACCCTTCAACGCGTTTTCACCAAGGACCCCGAACTGGCCTGCGAATCGGTGTTCGGCAACGCAAAATCTCTCCTGTCCTCTCTCCGTACCTCCCAGGGGCCCGATGCTCTTCTTCTCGACATCGGCCTTCCCGATGCCAACGGACTCGAAATCATCCCCCAAATCCGTGCCCTTTCCCCCAAAACCACCGTCATCGTCCTCACGGTGTATGAGGACGACGACAAGATCTTCCGTGCGGTTTGCGCGGGTGCGACGGGTTACCTGCTCAAGGGATCGAGCGCCTCGGAGATGATCGGTGCCGTACGGGAAGCCTTGTCGGGGGGCTCACCGATGAGTCCCAAAATTGCGCATCGGGTCCTCGAGATGTTTGCGAAGCTCACGCCCAAGCAACACGACTACGGACTGACCGAACGCGAAAAAGACATCCTGCAACTGATTGTCGTCGGCAAAACCAACAAGGAACTCGCCGACGAGCTCGCCCTGAGCGTCCACACCGTGGACACCCATCTACGTCGCATTTACGCAAAGCTCGAAGTGCACAACCGATCCGGCGCCGTCGCCAAAGCTTTCCAGGAAAAACTCCTGTAACCCCCCACACGCCCGCACGCCCACACGCCGTCCACGCCGTCCACGCCGTCCACGCCGTCCACGCCGTCCACGCCGTCCATGCCGTCCATGCCGTCCATGCCGTCCATGCCGTCCATGCCGTCCATGCCGTCCATGCCGTCCATGCCGTCCATGCCGTCCATGCCGTCCAT
>JBANFR010000068.1:0-18626 GCA_037975925.1 Verrucomicrobiota bacterium | reverse complement strand
GAAGCCGGCCAGCTGAAAAAACAGTATGGCTCCAAGTACACCGGCGTGTGCCACACCACCCTGCCGTGGAAGGGACACACCCGACCGGGCGAAATCCTTTTCGGCACCGACTCGCACACCTGCATGGCCGGAGCCTTCAACCAATTCGCCACGGGCATTGGCAACACGGACGCCGGATTCATCCTCGGCACCGGCAAACTCCTCATCAAGGTGCCCGAAACCATGCGCTTCTTCCTCGATGGAAAACTCCCCGCCGGCGTCATGGCCAAGGACGTCATTCTGCACGTCATCGGCGAAATCGGCTTCGACGGCGCCACCTACCGGGCCATGCAGTGGGAGGGACCCGGCGTCGATTCGATGTCGATGGACGACCGCATGACCATCGCGAACATGGCGATCGAAGCCGGCGGCAAAAACGGGATCTTCCCCTGCGATCAAAAAACCCTCGATTACGTCCGGGAACGCGTCGCCGAAAACGGCACGCGCAGCGACTTCCAGCCGGTGGAAGTCGATCGCGATCAGTCTTTCATCTACGACAAGACCTTCGACCTCTCCCGACTCGAGCCCACCGTCGCCTGCCACCCCGATCCAGGAAACCGTAAAAAGGCGAAGGAAATGGAGCACGTCTCCCTCGATCGCGCCTACATCGGCTCCTGCACCGGCGGCAAAACCAGCGACTTCCTCGCCTTCGCGGAAGTGGTTCGCGGAAAATCCGTGAAAATTGACACCTTCGGCGTACCCGCCACCACCCGCGTCGTACAGGACCTGAAGGAAACCGTCTGGGGTTCGCAAAGCGTCTGGGAAATCCTCCAAAGCGCTGGCGTCCGCCTCACCGAAAACGCCTCCTGCGCAGCCTGCTTGGGCGGGCCCGTCGACACCTTCGGCCGCCTGAATACTCCCATGAAGTGCATCTCCGCCACCAACCGCAACTTCCCGGGCCGCATGGGCAACAAGGAATCCCAAGTCTTCCTCGCAAGCCCCTACACCGTCGCCGCAAGCGCACTCACCGGGCGCATCACCGATCCCCGCGAATTCATCTCCTAAACCTCAGCCCCCCATTTGTATGGCTCACACCGTCACTTCGCCTGTCTACGTGGTTCAGGACAACATCGACACCGATCAAATCATCCCGGCCCAGTACCTTACCCTCGTGCCAACCATCCCCGAGGAATACAAAAAACTGGGCTCTTATGCGTTGATCGGTCTTCCCGATGACATCTACCCCAACCGCTTCGTCCAAGAGGGACAGACCGACACCGAATACAAGATCGTCATCGCCGGGCGCAATTTCGGCTGCGGTTCCTCCCGCGAGCACGCCCCCATCGCCATGGGAGCGGCGGGAGTCGAAGCCGTCATCGCCGAAAGCTTCGCCCGCATCTTCTTCCGCAACTGCGTCGCAACCGGAGAACTCTACCCCTACGATTCCCAGGAGCGGCTTTGCGATGTCCTGAAAACGGGTGACATCGCCACCCTCAACTTCGACGACGACACCCTCACGGTGAATGGCAAAACATACTCCCTCAAACCCTTGGGTGAGGTCAGACCCGTCATTGATGCAGGCGGAATATTCAACTACGCCCGCCAAAGCGGAATGATTCCGAAAGCCTGATCTCCCACGCCTCCAAGCGATCCAAAAGGAAGGCCGGACCCGTAAAGGTCCGGCCTTCTGCTTTTCACACCCCCCAAATCCTTACAGAGAGTTCAAAAACTCCAAGAGAGCCGCCTTCTGCGTCGCAGGCAGAGCTTGGTATCTCGCCCGGATAATCCGCGCCTCCCCATCATGCGCCACGATCGCCTGGTCCACCGAGGTCGCCCTGCCGTCATGGAGATACCGCTCCCGAATCCGTAGCCCCCACAGCGGAGCCGTCCTCATCTCCCGAATCTCTGCGGGCGGTTGTGCAATCCCATCCCCCAACGCCCCCATATCGTGCAGGAGCAGGTCGGAATACAAAGCCACCGTCTGATTCCGAATCCCAATAGGTCCGTCCGGTCCCGTTTTCATCGAGGGCACATGGCACTGAGCGCAACCCACTTGCTGAAACACCGCACCCCCTGCCGTGACTCTCTCCGTCACAGGCCCCCTCGGAACCGGAGCCAACAACCGCATGAAGTCAGCCGCCTTGTCGATGTCTGACTTGCGTGTCGCCGGATCCACCACATCCTCCGGATCCACAAATTTGTCCGCCGCCGCCAACAGCGCTTGATTGCCATTGGGAGCGTTTTCCACAGGGAAAAAGCGGTTGGTGATCCCCATCTCGTTCAGATACGCGTCCGCCGAAAACCCCAGCAGCGTGGCATGTTGCGCCTTCCAACCAAAACGCCCCACCCGCATCTCCCCACTCACCGGATCCTTCACCATGGCAACCCGTCCCTTGACCCCATCCGTCTTGGACACTGAAGCGTTTTGGATCAGCGTCGCATCCGGAATCGCCTCCACAAGCCCAGCTCCAAACAGCGGAGTCGTGATCCGCCGCGCGACCACATTCGCCTCCCGTGGAATGTGCTCCAAATAGGCGCGGTCAATCGCCCGCTCCTGCAAAAGGGAGCCCCCCTGCTCCGCTAAAGGGTCAAACACCCCGTTGACCAAACGACCAAAGCGAGTCACCGCTCTGCGACTGCCCCCTCCCGCCCCCCCCTCAAAGTGACAGGCCACGCATGACACATCGTTAAAGATAGGCCCCAACCCCGTCGCCGCTGTCTCCTGCTTTAAAAACTCCCCGCGCCCAGCCAGGAAGTCCTGCACCTGAGCCGCACTGATCCCCGACAGCGGAACCGAGAATCGCCCAGCCGTTGGGGGGGCACCAACCGGATTGGAGTTCGAGGGCGGAGGCAACGGGGGCTTCGGTGCCTGCACGGGTGCGCCACCAGATGTACCACCCGCAGGAGGGGGTAACAGCGGAGTCGGCGGTCTGGGTGGAGGCAAGGGAACAGCACCAAGAGCCGCACTCGCCAGACTCAGGCTCATCACAACGGGGAGGGGAATGTTTTTCATAGCTTTAGGTGAGATGACTTCCGGCAGCGGAAGTAAGTGACCCAAAGCTAACGCCCGAACTGTAAAGCAAGTGTGTCGAAGGCTCCGGAAAATCGTAAAGGGTTGGTAAATTCCGCCCCTCTCCACATCTCTCCGGCAGCAAAACGCCTCCTCACTCGCACCCTCCCCCCTACTGCGCCCCCATCGAAACCAACATCCGGTTGACGTAGGGCGTCCCGCGACGTTTCTCCAACAGCATCCGACTCATCGCCGTGGAACCCCACTCAAGAATCTCAATGTGTACCGTCCGCACCCCCCAGGCCCGCATCATGGGCTCATTCGGCAGGTACAAATCAATCGTCTCCCGTCCCACCAGCGCGCTTCCGTAGTCCTCCACCACATAAACTCTCCCCGTCTCCTTTACCCGGAAACGCGTACCCACCGGAATCCAGCTCCAATCCGTCGCTGCAGACGATACGTCACTCCCGAACCGAAGCCGGCTTCCGAGCGCGTTGTACGCCCCGCCAGCTTCGGTATGAGTGTAGGCCGTGGTCCGAACTTGAAGCGTTCGAGGATGGGAGGATCCGCCGGGCCCCACCGACACGCACGCCGGGAGGCACAACGATCCAAAGAGCACCAGCGCCCCTTTCCATCCCTCCAACGTTCCACGCCACCTCACTTCGTCGAGCGCTTCGCAGCCTTCTTCGCCGCCTTTACTGGAACCTCCCCATTCTTCGCCCTCTCCGTCGCCCTCTGCGCCACAGAACGACGCTTGTCCTTGATCGCCGTCTTCCGCTTCCGAAGCTGACGCGCCAACTTATCCACCGCCTTCTCCAAAGCGATATAGAGGTCGTCCGCACTCTGCTCCGCATGAATGTCCGGCCCGCTCACCGCCAAATGCACCTTCACCGTGTAACGGTCGGCCGGCTTGGCAACTTCGTCATGCATCAGCACTACGTGGGCACCCAAAATTTCCGCGCCCAAGTCTTCCAGAAGGGAGACCTGGGATGCGGTGGCCTGGTGAATCGCAGCGGTCAGACGAAGGTGACGGGGAGTAATGTGAATCTGCATTCCTCTTCCATAGCGGCCCGGAAAGGGAAGGGCAACCGCGCCCCACGGGACTCCTTGCTCCTCCCTTTTTCCCCAGAAAACACGCACAAAAATCCCTCGGAACCCCACGCCCAAAATTGCCTCACTTTTTTGCGTCCTCTTTGAACCCAGATCCGCAGTGATTGTCAGAGTGAGTGCTTTCAAACTTCCCCGACAAACGAACTCCCCGCGTGCAATAACGATCCGAAAGCCGCAAAAACGTGCAACGGGCGGTGGCCGCAAGGGGCGACCGCTCACTGCGGCAAAGTCGCCAAATCGGGGATGAAATTGGAGATGAAAATTGACGCCCTCCCGCCCGGTCCACTCGGTTTCCAGCCTCACCGATCCCAGTCCCGTTAAATCCATCCCGTAAAATCCACCCTGTTCCGTCCTGTTTGTTATGAAAAAACTCGCTAACGCCCGCAGCGGAGACTGGAGCGCGCTGGACGCCTACTTGGCTGAGGTCTCCCAATTCCCTACCCTCTCCGAACCGGACACTTTGGCTCTGGGTGAAAGGGCCTGCTCGGGAGACGTCGACGCCCAGGAGCAACTCGTGAAATCCCACCTGCGACTCGTGGTCAAAATCGCCCACCAGTATGCTGGATTCGGGTTGCCCCTCGCCGACCTGATCTCCGAGGGTAACCTCGGCCTCATCCGCTCCGCCGAGCTCTACAACCCGAAGTTTGGCACCCGCTTTCTCACCTATGCCTCCGTGTGGATTAAACAGCGCATTCACAGAGCCATCACTTCTCAAGCCAAGGCCGTCCGGATTCCAATTTGGCGCTCCCAGAGGCTGCGCAAACTCGTCCGGATCCACGAGGAATTGTCCTCGCAACTCGGCAGAACCGCGAGCCAGGAAGAGCTAGCCGACCGCTTGGGGCTTTCCGGTGAGGAACTCGCCGAGCTCCAAGGCGACCGAATCGAAATGGTTTCCCTCGACGCCCCAGTCCACCCCGGAGCCGGGGAAGAGGACTCCAGAAAAATAGCGGAAACACTTCCCGATGAGGGGATTATTCTTCCAGGAGAACACCTCAATGCAAACGAAGTCCGCGACGAACTGTTGGCGTGCCTGTCGGAACTAGACGACCGTGAACTGCAGGTAATTTCACATAAATTCGGTCTCAAAGTCCCGACGCCCCTCTCCTTCCGCGAACTCGGACGCCGCATGGGCGTCAGTCACGAATGGGTCCGGAGAATTGCAGAGCTTGCCTTGGTGAAAGTCCGGAGAGCCTTCGCAGAATCCTGCCGTTGGTCTTCGAGGGAAAGAGAGGAGCGATATGCGAAAACGATGGACCGATTCAACGCCCTGCACAGAGAAGGAAAGCACTCTGATCTGGTGGGCCCTGGCCTTGCGGCTGCGAAATAGCGGGCCGCAGCACCTCGCCCGAGAAAATCCGGCCGAGACTCCGGCGAACCTAGTCTCCCTAGGAGCATCCCGGTTCCCTCATTCGGTCTCTTTTCCCTTGTGCCTATGCGCTGGTCCTTCCCGGTAGCCCGCCTGCTCGGCACCGAACTTCGCATCCACGCCGCCTTCCTCCTGTTGCTGGCGTGGGTCGGCACGGCGCGGGGTGCCGAAGCCGGGTGGGACGCGGCAGTCTCCGGAGTTCTACTCCTCCTGATGGTCTTCGCCTGCGTCGTTCTGCACGAGTTTGGGCATGCCCTGGCGGCGCGCCGCTTCGGGATCCGCACCCCGGATATCACGCTCATGCCCATGGGCGGAGTGGCTCACCTGGAGCGGATCCCGGAAAAGCCGACTCAAGAGATCCTCGTCGCCCTCGCCGGGCCGGCAGTCAGCGCGGTTTTAGCGGCTTTCTTTTGGGGCATATCCGGATTCTCAGCACCCCGATGGGACACCCTCTGGACTTCAGATCTCGCCTTCGCGCCGACTCTGCTCTCCATCAACTTGGGATTGCTCCTCTTCAACCTTCTTCCCGCCTTCCCAATGGATGGCGGCCGAGTGCTCCGAGCACTCCTTGCACTCCGAATGCAGCACCAGAGAGCCACCCGGATCGCGGCGGGGATCGGACAGGCCCTCGCACTCTTTCTGGGATTGGCAGGACTGCTCCTCCCCGCTCCAACCCTGTTCCTGGTTGCCATTTTTGTCTATTTCGGGGCCGCCAGCGAGGCAGCCCAATCCCAACTCCGAAGCGTCTCCCGGGGACACCATGTCCGGGATATCATGATCACACCGCTCCAGACTCTTCGGAACGGAGCCACACTGGGAGAGGCGGTGGAGTTGCTCCGACACTCCGCCCAACAGGATTTGCCCTGCGTGGGGCTCGCGGGAGAATTCCTCGGCCTGCTGACACGCAAGAACCTGATCATGGGACTTCACGAAACGGGATCCGATGCTCCAGCGCTGGCCTACGCCGAAAGGGACCTGCCTTTTATTTTACCGCAGCAGAGCTTCGCGCACGCTTTGCTACTCATGCAAAAACACGCCGCCGAAACCCTCCCTGTGCTGGACGAGGAGCATCGCCTAATCGGACTGTTCACACAGGAAAAAGTGGCGGAACTTCTTCTCCTCCAGAACCTCGGAAAGAGGACGATGCTTTAGTGTCGGGAACAGCCTTGAGCAATATCGCTACCGCCGAAGCGCCCTCCTTTTTTTGAGCGCAAATCGGCTCGGAAAAGTTGTCACAGGACCTTCCAAAGCTATCTGTGAGGGAACGAACCTTTCTGCTGTACCATGATCACGATCCTGCTCTTTGCCGTCACGATGTGCCTGTCGCTCTGGGCGATGTACAGAGTGAAATCAGTGTACAATCGCTTCAGCCAAATCCCGGCATCTTCTGGAGCAACCGGTGCGGAGGTGGCCGCCGCCATCTTGGACCGGGCTGGCATCCACGACGTGTCCATCGTGGAGATGGACGAAATGCTCGGAGATCACTACGACCCTCTCCAGAAGCGATTGGTGTTGTCGGAACAAAACTTCCACGGTCGCTCGCTTGCAGCTCTCGGAGTCGCAGCGCACGAGTGTGGCCATGCCATCCAGCACCACATCGCTTATGCCCCCCTTCACTGGAGAATGGCGGCTGTGGGGATCACCACCTTCGCAAACCAAGTCCTGATGTGGCTCCCCATTGTCGGTATTTTTACAGGCCTGATTCGCCCTTACACCGCGGCTTGGATCCTGGCGGTCGCTTGGGGTGTCATCATGCTGTTTAATCTGGTCACTCTCCCGGTGGAATTCGATGCCTCGCGCCGGGCGAAGGTCATCCTGGCCGACATGGGATTTATTGGAACACCTGAAGAAATGAGCGGCGTCAAAAAAACCCTCGATGCCGCCGGTTGGACCTATGTCGCAGCGTTTATTACCTCGCTCGCATACTTTCTGTACCACCTTCTCCCCCTCATCCTTGGGGGAAGCCGGAGTCGCGACGAGTGAACCATCCAAAGCTGCTTTTCGGCGTGCCTGTTTTTCCAGTCATGAGAAGCCCCCTCGACTCCCACTCGGAAAAAGAACGTCGCTGAGTGCATCCGATGGGGAGCGGGCCTCGGGAATCCCGAGGCTCCTCAGACTTCGCCCGGTGTCCCCAGTGTCCCCCTCCTCCCTCGCCAGACCCGCGCCATTCCCCTGTGAGCCATCGCGGTTCCTGCACCGCCCGTCAGACTTAAAAAAACTCTGCAGCCTAGGGCTTATCTCTCTTTTCAGAACACGTTGGGATCGCCTTCCCGCATGTAAACAATCCTATCCTCCAATCCACACGCGGTGGCCGCTAGCGAAAGTCTCCGCGGGGGTTCCTCCAAGGGCTCATAGGAGAGCCGGAAGGTGCCGTAGTGCATGGGAACCATATACCGGGCTCCCAATTCCTGAAACGCCTCCAACGCTTCCTCGGGGTTCATGTGAACCGGACGCAAACTCGGCGGTTCGTAGGCACCAATCGGCAGAAGAGCCACATCAATCGGGAAACGCCGGCCAATCTCCCTAAACCCCTCGAAGTAAGCAGTATCCCCGCAGTGATAAATGACCCGGCCGCCGATCTCCAAAATATATCCGCCAAACCCGCGGTGAGAGTCGTGCAACATCCTTGCGCCCCAGTGAGAACAAGGTGTCAGGGTCACTTTCACGGGACCATGTTGGAAAGTTTCCCAATAGCCCAACTCTTGAACCACCCCAAAACCGAGGTCGTGCACAAGGTTTCCCACCTCAAACGGGACCACAATCGGCTGGTCGGAGGCTACCTCCCGGAGGGTCTTCCGGTCGAGGTGATCAAAATGAGCGTGCGTGACCAATACGAGGTCGATCCTCGGCAAATCCCGGAGCTCAATGCCGGGATGGCGCATCCGCTTGATCCCCTTCACCCAGTTGCCCCAGATCGGATCGATCAAAACGTTTAGCCCGCCCGCCTGAAGCAAAAAGGAAGCGTGACCGATCCAAGTCAGCGCGACGGCGTCCCCTTTTAATTCGGGCCAATCCGGACGAAGCGAATGTCCCTCCCGCTTCGCAAACAGAGAGGGGAGCAGGATTTCAGTCACCGGATTGCGTTTGGTCCAAGCTGCGGCCGGCTTCAGGCCGACTCGGTATGCGAGGGCCTCTTGTCCGGCTCCTTCGACAGGGGTAGGCTTGCGGATCTCCGCGATCGATTTTCTGCGGAAGGGATTGACCACAATCGCCTAGTCTAAAGGCATTCGACTCGTGTCGCAAAAAGAAACGCCCAAGGCACCTCGATGCATCCTCAAAAACACGCTCTCCGTCAAAATCTACGAATTCAACTGCGCAACCATGCCCCACTGGCCGAGGGCAAATCGGTCCAAATTCGTCAAAAAATCATCCAGCATCCGGCTTGGAACCGGGCAAAGACCGTCGCCCTTTTTTCACCGCTGCGCGGAGAACCGGTCCTCACCACGCTGTGTCCGACCCCCGGCAAGCAGCTCCTCTACCCCCGTGTCGTGGGCTCGGAGTTGGAATGGATCCAAGTCACAGACCCTCACACACAGCTTTTGCCACCCCAGTTGAACCGCCATCGCATCGCTGAGCCCGGCGGATCCCAGCGGGTCTCGATCGCCGAAGCAGACCTCATCCTGGTACCCGGACTGGGATTTTCACCATGCGGACGTCGATTGGGGAGAGGCGGAGGTTACTACGACCGCGCGCTCTCAGGACGGGGCGCCGAATCTCTCGCCATGGGGGTTTGTTTCGAGTTTCAAATAGTGCCTGAAATTCCTTTCGAACCGCATGACCAGCCCTTGGACGGTCTGTTCTGGGCATGACGCAAGGGAAACGCTCCTAGAGAAAGTGGCGCAGCGCATGCGTCCTGCGACCGGGAAGCTCCCAAGACAAATACCCTGCAATCACCTGATTCAGATAGCTTTTTGCTTTCGCCACCGATTCTCGCAGGGACAAACCGATTCCCAGACCCGCCACAATCGCCGCAGAGAGCGTACAACCGGTACCATGCGTCGAAACTCCATGCACGTAGGGCGCCTCAAACCACTCCTCCGTGCCGTCAGCCAACACCAAAACGTCCGCCGCCTGTCCCTCGCCCAAATGGCCCCCCTTCACAAGAAAGGCACTCCCGTACTGCTGCACAAGAACCCTCGCCGCCTCGGACATTTCGGATCGAGACCTCACGCCCCCCTCCACCAGCACAGAGGCCTCATCTAAATTTGGAGTCACCAAAGTAGCCCGTGCGAACAACCCGCTCCGACAAGCCTCCAGCGCCAAGGGATCCAAAAGCCGCGCCCCCGCGGTCGCCAGCATGACCGGATCGACAACCAGAGGCAGTCGTAGGTTTAGAGAATCCATCACCCGCAGAACCGCGCGGACACCCGCCTCCGAGTGCAGCATTCCCGTTTTGATTGCAGCGACAGGGAACGCCTCAAAACTGAGCCGAATCTGCTGCTCGATCACTTCGGGATCGACCGGGTAAATGGCGCTCACCTTGCCTGGTATTTCGGCAACAACACAGGTGAGTGCCGTCAACCCGTAGACCCCCAAAGCGCTGAACGCTTTGAGATCCGCTTGAATTCCTGCTCCTGCACTGTTGTCGGAGCCTGCAATCGAGAGCACCACGGGAATCTGAGCCATCGTGTCCAAAATTCACGCAGAGCGAACCCCAAACGCAAGCGAACCCCGTGAGGAAGTAAGGATTCCATGTATCCTCCGCAGTTCAACTCTGGCACCCTGAGGGGCGTGATTTCCGAACTGCGCCACCTCCACGTCACTGTCAACCGGGTGGTGTACGTCCCGCACCTAGAGGCGCCTCCGGAACGCCCCTTCCCCTTCGTGTACTTTATTACGATCCGTAACGACTCCGAGCAGACCGTAACAATCAGAGGCCGCAAGTGGATAGTGTCCGACACGAAGGGCGAACGCGTTGTGGTCGAGGGTGATGGCGTCGTAGGCAAGTTCCCGCGTCTCCAACCCGGCGAGCAGTTTTCCTACAACAGCTACCACGTCATCGGATCCCCCTCCTTTGCAGAGGGGGCTTTTTTTGGAGTCACCGATGAGGGAACGCCCGTGTTTACACGAATCCCGAAATTTGAAATGCGCCCGCCGGTGCGTTAGCGAAGGTTGGCGCTGCCTTACAGCTTTCAAGGGGGGTTGGGAGCTGTGGAGAAAAAACAAAGTTGCTCTTTCAACCAGGGTCTATACTGTCTCCCGCCCCATGCCTAAGTCCATTGCTCGTCGAAAGACCAAAAAAGCCGTGGCCAAGCGGTTTAAAATCACCGCTACGGGCAAGTTGCTTCGTCGTAAACCCGGTCTGCGCCACCTGGCTTCCTCCAAGAACGCCAAGCGGAAGCGGAATTTGGGCAAAGCAACGCTCGTCCATGAAACTATGGTGGCGAGGATGAAGGAGTGCATGCCCTTCGCGTAAAGCGGTGGGTGCACCCTGAATCCCCGGTCCCAAGCGCCTGCCTGGAAAGACTCTCTCTAGAGAATCTTCCGGGCTCCTCAGCGGGTGAGGCGCCGGACCCTGAAAGGAAATAACAATCCGCTGAACGCAACACCTCAAACCAAGATAACATGCCAAGAGCCACTAATGGTCCGGCCAGTCGTCGTCGCCGGAAAAAAATGCTCGAGAAAGCCAAGGGTTTTCGCGGGCGCCGTTCCAAGCTGTTTCGTTACGCCAAAAATGCCGTAATGAAAGCCCAAGTCTGGTCTTACCGCGACCGCAAGACCCGCAAGCGTAACTTCCGGATGCTTTGGCAGCAGCGCATCAACGCCGCCGCCCGGGCCAACGGACTGACCTATAGCCGCTTCATCGAGGGCCTCAAAGCCGCAGGAATCGATCTAGACCGCAAAGTTCTCTCCGACATTGCCATCAAGGAAGAGGCTGCGTTCAAGGTTCTCATCTCCAAGGCGCAGGCTGCACTCGCAGCCAAGCCCGGGGTCCCGAAAGCCGCTTAAAGGACAACGTTTTCCCTCTAATCCCCCGAACGGCCCGGAGACCACATGGTTTCCGGGCCGTTTGTTTTTTGGGGACAAGAGAACGTACAGGGGCGAATCAGACTCACGCCCCTAAACCACCGCCCCGCAGGCTCCCGACCCCCGGGGCTACGACGCCCCCCTCGGAATCCCGCCACAAAAAAAAGGGGGCCTCCCGAGCCCCCTTTGAAAAACAAATCCGCAAATTCCTCAGGCTGCCGCCTCGCCGCTGCGTGAGGAACGCGTGATTTCCTCGTGCAATCCCTTCCCCCCGCGTGCACTCCACCACAGCACCACTGGGGACGCCACAAACACGGAAGAATAGGTACCGACCAGCACCCCGATCAGAATCGTGAGCGCAAAATCGGCGAGCACCGGTCCACCGAAGAAAAAGAGCGCCACCGTCGTCAACAGGGTTACCCCGCCTGTGAGAATGGTTCGGGAAAGCGTCTCGTTGATGCTCAAATTCATGATTTCGAGCACGGACCCTTTACGGCCCATTTGAATTCCCTCCCGAATCCGGTCGAACACCACGATCGTGTCGTTGACCGAGTATCCGGCGATAGTGAGAACGGCGCCCACCGTGACCAGGGACAACTCACGACCCAAAAATGCAAACACGCCGATGGTGATCAGTACGTCGTGCAGGAGAGCCACCAGCGCACCGAGAGCGAAGGAGAACTCGAAACGCAGCGTCACGTACACCAGAATCCCCAACATCCCAAGCAGCAGCGCCACCAACGAGTTCTTGGCCAACTCCCCGCCCACGAGGCTCCCCACTTTTTCAATGTTCTCCAAACTCAACTCCGCCTCGGGGAATTTCTGACGCAAGGCCTCGCTGACTTTTTCTCCCGACTCGCGCGGACTGCGGATGGTGAAGAACTCCTTCTTGGCAGATTTCTCGATCTGAACCGCCACGTCACCCAACTTGAGGGATTCCACCACGGAACGGACCGCTGCGATATCGGGCTTGGTTTTGGTGGCTTCGAGCACCACACGGTCGCCTCCTTTGAAATCGACTCCAAAGTTTTTGTCGCCCCGCACCGCAAAGATCGCGATGGACGCGAAGATGATGACCGTGGAGCAAAAAATCGCCGGCTTTCTCCACCCCATAAAATCAAAGTGGGTGGCACGGATGAGGTTGGCCATGCGGATGTTCTTCAGCAGACCCGAGTATAAGGCCCACGAAAAAAGGTTCCGGGTCACCACCAGAGCCGTGAACATGGTGGCCACGATCCCGATGATCAAAGCGACCGCAAACCCCTTCACCGGCCCGGTTGCTTTCCAGAAGAGGATCGCCGCCGTGATCAGGGTAGTGACGTTGGAGTCAAAAATGGCTGAAAACGCCTTTTCGAAGGCAGACTGAACCGCGGCACGGAGCGGTTTTTTCTCGGCCAACTCTTCTCGCAAGCGTTCGTAAATGAGCACATTCGCGTCAATGGCCATCCCCAGCGTGAGGATGATCCCGGCAATCCCGGGGAGGGTCAGTACCGTCCCGAAAAGCCCCATCGCTCCAAAGAGGAGGATCACATTCACCACCAGAGCCAGATTGGCGACAAATCCAGAGAACCGGTAATACAAGAGCACGCACAAGACCGTCAGCAGCACCCCGACCACTCCCGAAACCACCCCGCTGTGAATCGAGTCCGACCCGAGCGAAGCGGAGGCCGTCCTCTCCTCCTCGATCACCACGGGTGTCTGTAGCGGGTTCTCGAGGATGCTCGCCAAATTACGCGCCTCCTGCTCCGAAAAATTTCCCGTGATCTGGGCGTTGCCCCCCGTGATCGGCTCCCGGATGGAGGGATCCGAGCGGACCTTGCCGTCCAGCATGATGGCGAACTGCCTGCCCACATTTTCCTGCGTGAGCTTCGCAAAAAGCGCAGCCCCCTCGCTGTTGAAGCGCAAACTGACTCCCCAACCTTGCGGCCCTAAAAACGCGTGCGCTCCCGTCACCATGCTGCCAGGAATATCTGCCTTCTTCCGGACCACGACCTGGCTATCCTTCCGATCTAAACGGTCGTCGCTATAGTACTCGATCCGATAGGCGGGATCGAGAGGGGCCTGCTGGCGCACAATGGCGGCGCTCTGTGGATGGACCATCTTGAAGTCCAGTTTCGCAGGCTTATAAAGCTGATCCCGAGCTTCTTGCAGCTTGGCCGTGTTCATGCCGGGGATCTGAACCAAAATGCGGTCTGTCCCTTGCGGTGCAATCACCGGTTCGCTGGTTCCCATGGAGTCCACCCGCTTGCGAATGGTTTCCCGGGCCTGATCCAGCATTTCCGGCGTGATCGCGCGCACGGTCCCGTTTTCATCGGGCTCCGCTTGGAGGCGGATCAGGAAAGATGTCCCCCCCCGGAGGTCTAGCCCCAGAGGAAGCTTTTGTTCCGGCGGATAAAAAGCGGCGATCCCCAACGCCACCAAGAGCACCGTCAGCATGCTGCCGAGGGCGCGCTTGTACGCGTCGTTATCGGTCAAAAAATACCACAGGAAAAGAGCCGCAAGTAGCAGCCCCAGGATAAAGGTGAGCACAGGGTTCATTGGGGAGCCTCCAAGTCCGGTTGACTACGCCTTCTCCAACTCGGCCTTGCGAGCCACGGTGGAAATGGCGGATTTCTCGACCTCGATCCGCACGTTATCCGCAATTTTGAGGGTGAGCGTGCTCCCGTCCTTGACGTTCGCCACGGTCCCGTGAATCCCGGCCACCACGACATCGTCTCCGGTCTTCAGATTAGAAATCATCTGCTGCAACTGCTTCTGCCTCTGCTGCTGGGGGCGGATCATCAGGAAATAAAAGATCCCGACCATCAGCACCATGGGGACGAGCATCCCGGCGGGATTGGGATTCGCTGCACCGGCGGGAGCGGTCGTTTGAGCCACAAACAGAGAAAGAGCGTTGAGCATAAAAAGAGAACCTGACTGAGTTTAAGGCCGTTTCGGCCTTCCGAAAACGGGTTGCGCAGGCTACGCGGGCGGCACTCTTTGTCCAAGATTTTCAGAGTACCCCGGCAAACCCCTCCCTTCCTTCCACCCCTTTGCGCCACCTGCGGCATACCTTCTCCCGCCCCCGCTTCACCGGCCTTTTGCACCCCTGCCCTTGTGCACCCGTCACCCCTGCGTGAAATCGGCCTCACGGGTCTTGGCCTCCATGCCCCTCCCAAGATTCACTCACGCCTTGGAAAAATGAAACCTCACGCCGGACACCCCTCCCCCGCCTTCGATTCCGAGGCCGCTCGAAAAGCCTTCGCCGAAAATTTCGCCCACCGGGCGGAGCTCGGGGCCTCGGTGTCCATCTGGAATGCCTCCGGCGAAGTGCTGTCTCTTTCAGGCGGCTTCCAGGACAAAGAACACCAAACGCCTTGGCTCTCTTCCACCCGCGTCCTGGTTTGGTCGGCGACCAAGGGACCTGCCGCCGCTTGCCTCCTGCACGCCATGGAAACAGCCAGGCTCGCCCCCAACACCCTCGTCTCCCACCTTTGGCCCGCCTTCGCCGCCGCCGGAAAGGACCGCGTCTCTCTTGGAATGCTCCTCCACCATCAGGCAGGCCTCTGTTGCCTCGACACCCCTCCTCCCGTGGACGACCGCGCCGCCGTCGTTGCCGCGCTTGCGGCTCAAACACCAGCCTGGGAGCCCGGCACAGCCCACGGGTACCACCCACGCACCTTCGGATTTTTGCTCGATGAAATGGTGCGCCGCATCACTAGCCTGTCCCTGGGCGAATACTGGAGGGAGGTTTTCGGTGAGCCGCTTCACCTGGATTTTTGGATCGGCCTGCCCCCCTCGCTGGAATCCGAAGTCGCTCCCGTACTCGCTCCCCGCTCCACTCTGCCCAAAGAGGACCCTTTTCTCAGAGCCTTCCTGACCCCCGGCTCCCTCACCTCCCGCTCTTTCGCCTCCCCGCGCGGCCTCCAAACCGCCGCCGCCATGAACGAACCTAGCGCCCGCCGAAACTCCTACCCCGGCTGGGGCGGCATCGGCACTGCCAGCGCTCTGGCCCAATTCTACGCCATGCTCGCCTGTGACGGGTGCTGGGGATCCCGTCGATTCCTCCACACCGACACCCTTCGCCCTCTGCATTCCTCCATGGTCCAGGGACAGGACGCCGTACTCCAAATGGAGACCGCTTTCTCCATGGGCTTCATGCGGGACCCCCTTCATCTGGATGGATCCAAAAAACGCCGCATCTTCGGGCCCTCTCCCGCGGCGTTTGGTCACCCGGGGGCGGGCGGTTCTTGCGCTTTCGCCGACCCTGCCAGTGGGATGGGCTTTGCCTATGTGATGAATCAAATGGAGCCCGGGGTGCTGCCCAACGCCAAGTACACCGCACTGCTCGACGCGCTTTTTTCCACCCCCGAGTGACCTTTGCCCCCCCTGCTCCCATGAATCCCGAGCAACGCGCCTCCGAACTCCGAGAACTCCTCCGCGAACACGACCGCCGTTATTACCTCGAGGCTGCCCCCACGATCTCGGACCGGGAATACGACCTCCTCTTCCGCGAGCTGCGCGAACTGGAAGCTGCTCACCCGGAGCTACTCACCCCGGACTCTCCCACCCAGCGCGTTGGCGGACGCCCGCTCGATTCCTTTGCCCAGGTGACCCATCGGGTTCCCATGCTTTCTCTGGACAACCTCTTCGCGGACAAAGACGGCCTCGAAGGCGTCCGTAAATGGATCCAGTCCGTCGAACGTCTGCTTCCGGGTGAGGCTTTAGAGTGGCTGGTGGAACCCAAAATTGACGGACTCGCCGTCACCCTCCGGTATGAAGAGGGCGTTCTCGCGGTGGGCGCCACCCGGGGCGACGGCGAACGCGGCGACGACATCACGCAAAACCTGCGCACCATTCGGAGCCTTCCTTTGAGGCTGCCGAAAGCGCCGCCCACTTTGGAGGTCCGGGGAGAGGTGTACCTGCCCAGCGCCGGGTTTGAGCGGATGTGCGAGGAGATGCTCGCTGCCGGGCAGGAGCCTTTCGCCAACCCACGCAATGCGGCGGCCGGCTCACTCAAGCTGCTGGACCCGCGCACCGTGGCTGCGCGCCCGCTGGAAATTTCGCTGTATGGCCTTGGCGAGGTCGCTGAGGAAGCACCGCCCACCCAGGACAAACTCCTGCAATGGCTCGCAGACTTGGGATTCCGCACCCCGCCTTTCCAGAGACTTTGCCCGTCCGCCGAAGCGGTCGCGGCCGCCATTGAAGAACTGGATGGGATCCGCGACACCTTCGGATTCGAGACGGATGGAGCGGTAATCAAGCTGAACTCCCTGGCTTTGCGCGAACGGGCCGGGGCCACTTCCCGGGCGCCGCGCTGGGCGAGAGCCTACAAATTTGCCCCGGAACAGGCAGAGACCCTCCTGCGGGCGATTGTGATTCAAGTGGGGCGCACCGGTGTGCTGACCCCCGTAGCCGAGCTGGAGCCTGTCCACCTGCGGGGAAGCACGATTTCGCGAGCCACGCTGCACAATGAGGACGAGATTCGCCGAAAAGACATCCGCGTCGGCGACACGGTGGTCATCGAGAAAGCGGGGGAGGTGATCCCTGCGGTCGTGCGGATTGTTCCGGAAAAGCGCAAACAGGAGGCTGTTCCCTTCGATTTCGAAAGCCAGATTGGAGGGGTGTGCCCGGCGTGTGGTGGACGGGTTCATCGGAAACCGGATTTTGCGGTGTGGCTGTGTCCGAATCTGCACTGTCCCGCGCAACGGACGCGCCGCCTCGAGTACCTCGCCAAACGCAATGCGCTCGACCTCGAGGGGCTCGGAGGAATCGTCGCCGAAAAACTCGTCGAACGAGGAATTGTGCAAGATCCGCTGGATCTTTTTGCTCTGGAAAAAAGCGGACAACTGCCCCTCCTCCTCGCGGCGCTTAATCTGGGGACAGACAACGAGCCCCGCGTCTTTGGCCAGAAAAACGCCACCAAACTGACCGAGGCCGTCCGCCGCGCCCGGAACCTTTCCCTGGCGCGCTGGCTTCACGCGCTGGCCATCCCCGAGGTCGGCGAAACCACCGCCTACGACCTGGCAGCGGCTCACCGCACTCTCGAAGAGGTAGCCGATTCGCCGCTGCTGCGGGACGTGCTCGAACGCGAGCGCTTGCGGGAGGTTCTCCTCACGGCCAACCCGAGAGCGCGCAGCAACCGGTCCAAGTCCCCGGAGGAAGCCCTCCAACTGCAAGCGATTCACTCTGAATCTGAAAAAGCGCTGCAAGCCCTCGAATCCCGCCTCTTGGAAGCCGGCTTCGCCAAACCCTCCAAACGCCAGCAGGGCGCCCCCGGTGCCATCCCTGTCGTTGGGCCCGTCGTGGCCAAAGCCGTCCTCGAGTATTTCGCCTCGGAAGCCGGCCGCCACGTTCTCGCACGCCTCGCCGAGCTTGAGATCACCCCCGGCGGCACCGCACCCGAGGTCAGCCCCGCTCTTTCTCATCCGCTCGCGGGAAAAACCCTCGTCCTCACGGGCACCATGCCGGGCCTTTCCCGGGGCGACGCCACCGCTCTCATCCGCGCCGTCGGAGGCAACGTCACGGGATCGGTGAGCCGAAAAACCGACTTTGTCGTGGCCGGAGATTCGCCCGGATCCAAACGGGAGGAAGCGCTGCGCCTGGGCGTTACGATCCTCGACGAAGCTGGTCTCCGGAACCTGCTGGGCCCCGTGGCGCCGTCGGCCTCCCCACCGCCCCCCGATCAGGGCGAGCTGTTCTAGTGGCTCCACGGTCATCATCACAAACGGCTACGCGAAAGACCGTTCATTAGAATCCAGCACCGGGACACCTCCCCCACGTGGGACAACCCCAACGGGGTTGCGGCGCCGCCAATCAAAATCCCACCCGCGCCACCATCCCTTCAGGATGGGGCTTTCGCGGCGAAAGACCGGGGGTCGCGCAAAGCGCGACCGCCCGGCTAATGGCCCCCAACCCTCCGGGTTGGTCACCGGGGGCATCCGTAGATCTCACGCATCCCCGCGCATCCCCGCGCATCCCCGCGCTAACCAACGCGAACACGCAACAGGCGGGATTTGAGGGCATATCGGACGGTGAAAGATATTCTAAACCGTAGGTTTAGAGGCTATTAGCCGGTGCGTCGCGCCTCGCGCGACCACCGGTACACCGCCCCCCCAAGGACAACCCCAACGGGGTTGCGGCGCCGCAGCCTCGCTCCCACCCGCGCCGCCATCCCTTCAGGATGGGGCTTTCGCGGCGAAAGACCGGGGGTCG
>JBANFR010000067.1:0-19135 GCA_037975925.1 Verrucomicrobiota bacterium | reverse complement strand
GGATGAGGGCTCTCTCTCCCCAGCGGCAACATGCTTGCACCGAGGGTCGTGGGCAGGCTAAGTCATCGGCCTATGGCATCCGACCGTCTGCAGAAGATCCTGGAAGTAAAGAGGCAAGAAGTGGCCCGGCTTTTACCGAGGGCAGCGCACCTCCGCTCTGCAGCGCTTCAGCGAAACGATTTTCGCCCCTTTGCTCAGGCAATCCATCGCGGGGGCGACGCGTTGGGGTTGATCGCGGAGGTCAAAAAGGCGAGTCCCTCCGCTGGGGTGATCGCATCGAATTTTGACCCCGTGGATATTGCACGCCAGTACGCCGCTGCCGGTGCGCATGCGTTATCGATCCTGACGGATGAGCAATTTTTCCAGGGAAACCTGGCCTTTTTGAGTGCGATTCGGGCGGAGGTGGGGCTTCCACTGCTCCGGAAAGATTTCATGATTCACGAGGCGCAGATTGCGGAGGCCTGTGTTGCGGGTGCTGACGCCATCTTGCTCATTGTCGCGGCGCTGGAGCAGGATCGACTGAAAGCTCTGTATGAGGAGGCGACGACTCTGCAACTGGACGTGCTTGTGGAGGTGCACACGCGGGAGGAATTGGAGCGTGCCCTGGATTTGGGAGCTGGAATCATCGGAATCAACAATCGAAACCTCAGCACGTTTGAGGTGGATTTGGGAACGACGGAGGAGCTCAGCGAGGAGGTGCCGGACGGGGTCGTGTTGGTGTGCGAAAGCGGACTGCGGACTCGTTTGGATACGCAGCGGGCTTTCGACGCAGGATGCGACGCCATCCTAGTGGGAGAGAGCCTGATGCGAGCGGGGAACATCGCCTCCCAAGTCGAGGAATTGTTGTCGGTGGGGTAGGGAGGGCCCTGGGCGGACCCGGCTCCTCCATCGCTCCGATCAAGCCGAGGCTTGTCCTCTGGAGGGCCGCCTAGAGCGACTGGAGGCTCTTGAGCTTCGCGAGGGCTTGGCCGTTCTGGAGCGTTTCCACGGCTTTTTCGAGTCCCTCCGACATGTTTTTGGCGAGTCCCGTGATGACAAAACCCGCCGCAGCATTCAGGGCCACAGCCTGGGCTCTCGGGCCGTTGTCCTTTCCGCTCAGGATGGCCTCCAGAATCAAGGCGTTCTCTTTTTTTCCTCCGCCGCGCAGTTTTTCGACTGACGCGTGAGGGAGACCAAAGTGGGCGGGGTGTATCGTGATTTTTGAGAGTTTCCCGCCTTCCACTGCAATTCCTTGAGCCGGACCTGCGAGGGTTAGCTCGTCGGCACCGGAACCGTGGACAGCCCATGCGCGTTTGCGACCCATTTGCGCCAATGCCTCTCCGTATCGAGGCAGAAGTTCCGCATCGTACACACCGACGAGCTGATAATCCGGTCTGACTGGGTTCAACAGTGGCCCGAGCAAGTTGAACACCGTAGCGATGCCTCGATCGGCCAATCCACGGCGGACAGGTCCTATGGTTCGGAAAGCCGGATGGTAACGGGGAGCAAAGAGAAAGCCGAGTCCGTGGCGCTTGACGCACTCTGAGAGTTCTTCAGGAGAAAGTTCGATTCGGACCCCGAGAGCTTCGAGGACGTCGGCCCCTCCGCATTGGGATGTGACGGCCCGGTTTCCGTGTTTGACGACGACGGCACCCCCAGCCGCCAGCAAAAACATGGAGGCTGTGGAGATGTTGAAGAGTTCGAGGCGGTCGCCGCCTGTGCCGCAGACGTCGATCGTCGGTCCGGGGAGAGATGCTTTGTCCAGTTGTGGTGTGACGGCCAGTGCGAGCAGCGCTTTGGCGAAGGCTGCGATTTCCTCGGCCGTTTCCCCCTTCTGATGGAGAGCTTCGAGGAACAGACCTTTGGGAGAGGTCCCCGCTTCTGGGTTTGCGAGCCAGGAGACGGCGACTTGGACCTGAACTGGGGACAGATTTTCCCCGGCTTTGACCGCATCTAAGAGCATCTGCATGTCTTTCTTTCGCCGGAAGAGGTGGGGCACGGCAAGCCCGAGTCGGAGCGGGGGATGGTCTGAGCTTTCCGGTTGTGGGCACAATCGCTTGTGTTAAAATGCGCGGGTCTCCGACCGGAGGCACAAGCGCATGTATTGTTCCAAGTGCGGTGAACTCGAAGACAAGGTCATTGATTCCCGTCTCTCCAAGGATGGGAAAAGCATTCGTCGTCGCCGGGAGTGTGTGCGCTGCGGTTTTCGCTACACGACCTACGAGGAGATCGAGCGTCTCGAGCTGCGCGTCTTAAAAAGGGACGGCAGTTCGGAGCCGTTGGATCGCCGCAAGATCATTGGGGGAATGATGAAGGCTTGCGAGAAGAGGCCGGTGAGCCTTGCCGACGTGGAAAAAGCGGCGGAGGACATCGTGGCCGAATTGGAGGCGGGTTATGAGCGGGAGCTGCCCTCTCAGGTGGTGGGATCCAAGGTCATGGACAAGCTGCACGCCCTGGACGGGGTGGCATACGTGCGATACGCATCGGTGTATCGGCAGTTTCAGGACATTGGGGAGTTTATTGATGAGATTCAGTCCCTCGAGCGGCGCCCCAAGCGGAGCGTTCACCAGCCGGAGCTCTTCAAGCCATCGTTTTAGAGCGATAAAAATGGGGTGTGAAAGAGGGCGGAAATCGGGGGAGAATGGCGGGGATGAGCATTTTTGAAAAAATCATTGCGCGTCAGATCCCTGCGCGTGTGGTGGCCGAAACGGACGAATGGATCGCTTTTCACGACGTTGCGCCCCAGGCGCCGGTGCATGTGCTGGTAGTCCCGAAGCGGCTGATCCCGAGAATCGGAGCGGCTGTTGCTGGGGACGCTGAACTTTTGGGCCGTCTCTTGCTCGCTTCTCAGGTCGTGGCGCAGCAGTTGGGAATTTTCGAGACGGGATATCGAGTGGTGATCAACAACGGGGCGCACGGCGGCGAAACCGTCCCGCACCTGCACGTCCATGTGTTGGGCGGGCGACCGCTCGGTTGGCCTCCAGGCTAGCCGGAAGACTGCCGGGGTGCAGGGTTTCCTCTGCGAGGAAGGCGTTTTCCAAGTGATGGACCTCCCAGCGGTCGGCGTGCGCAATGACCTCGACGATGTCGAAGCGCGCGATGACCTCGGGGTGGTCGAGCATCTCGAGCCACTCTTGTGCAGCGCGCACGATGGCCCTTTTTTGAGCTGCGCTGACCGCTTCCTGGGGAGCGCCGAAGGCTTCGTTCGAACGTGTTTTGACCTCTACGAATACAAGTTCCGGCCGTCGGCGCACTCTGCACACCAAGTCCACCTGGCCACCATGAACGGGTTGGAAGTTTCGGTATAACACCTTGTATCCGCGCCGACGTAAAAATCGGGCGGCCACACGTTCGCCCTCGGCACCGAGTTGGAGGGCGTGCGGGAGGGTTTCCCGCAGAGAGCGCATTTTAAAGGCTGAGAGAAGCCTGTGCCACAGGGGCAAAACTGCGGCGGTGAATCGGGCAAGGTCCATGCACACGGAGTCGCTCCAGGTGCAAAGCCGTCCCGTACCCCTTGTGCTTTGCAAAGGCGTACTGCGGGTACTGCGCGTCGAGTTCCTCCATTCTTTCATCGCGCGTCACCTTCGCGAGGATGCTTGCCGCGGCGATACTGAGGCTTCGGGCATCGCCTTTCACGAGCGCAGTCTGTGGCAGGGGGAAGGGGCGGACGGGTAGCCCGTCAATCAATGCGTGATCGGGGGGCGTCGAGAGGCCCGCGACGGCCCGGCGCATGCCCTCGTGCGTTGCTCTTAGAATGTTGAGACGGTCGACCTCTTCGGAGGAGATTTCGACGACGCACGAGACAATTTCGGAGTGATTGGACAACTCCTTGAAAATTTTTCTGCGGGCGGAGGCAGAGAGTTTTTTGGAGTCGTTGAGTCGTGGGTGGACAAAATTCGGAGGGAGAATGACCGCCGCAACCATGAGGGGACCCGCAAGCGGACCGCGTCCGGCCTCATCGACCCCTGCGACCGTATTAAAGCCAGCGGCCCGGAGCGACTCCTCAAACTCGAGGGTGCACCGGGCCGACATGGAGCAGAAAGGGAAGGGGGAATGATTAGCGAGTCTTCTTCTCGCGTACTGCCATCGCCTGCTTGCCCTTGCGTTGACGCAGGTAATTCAGCTTGGAGCGGCGTGCGGTGCCCTGCGTTTCCACTTCCACTTTGGCAACCCGCGGAGAATGCAGAGGGAAAACGCGCTCAACACCTTCTCCGTAGGAAATGCGGCGTACAGTGAAAGAGGCATCGATGTTGGTGCCCTTGCGGCCGATCACGATGCCTGAGTAGATCTGAATGCGCTCCTTATCGCCCTCAACCACGCGGGTGTGCACTCGGACTGCGTCGCCCACTTTGAAGGGGGCGATATCTTTCTTCATCTGTTCCTGATTAATCTTCGCGATAATAGCTGACATAAAGGATCCTCCAGCGAGGTTTGAAAAGGGGGTGGGATTGAATGCGTAACCTTGGGGTGAAGCAACCAAAATTCCTCTGTATTCTTGGAGAATCCGATTCATGAGCGAACAAATTGACGTCTCGAGTGACGAGTATTTTATGGGCGAAGCCCTCCGTATGGCCCGCCGGGCCTGGGAGCAGGATGAAGTGCCGGTGGGCGCGGTCATCGTTCGTGGAGGTCGGGTGATAGCGAGGGCCTTCAATCAGGTGGAGCAACTGAAGGATGCCACGGCGCATGCGGAGATGCTGGCGGTGACCCAGGCCGAGGCCGCTGTAGGAGACTGGCGTCTGACGGATTGCGACCTCTTTGTGACCAAGGAGCCGTGCCCCATGTGCGCCGGCGCTTTGGTCCATGCCCGGTTGCGCCGAGTGGTCTTCGGTTGTCCCTCGCCCAAGGATGGCGCCGGAGGAAGCCTCTTGAACCTGCTCCAGCATCCCCAGCTGAATCATCAGTGTTTGGTGACCCAGGGCGTCCGGCACTTTGACTGCGCGTCCATGCTCCAAGCGTTTTTCCGCGAGAAACGCGGGATGGCCTGAGGCGGCAGGCGCCAGAGGACGGATTACCGAGGGGCCATCTGGTCGCGGTGCGTCGGGGTGGGGCGTCCGGGACGGAAATGCTCCAGATGCTCAAGGCTTGCGACCATGCCCGGAAAGGCGTCCGACAGCGGGGAGAATGCGCTCTGGAGAGCATCTGCCAGGACGTGTGGGGGGGCTTCCGCCCTGAGATTCACGATGAGTTGACCTGCCTCGACGAGTGGCTCCAATCGGATGGAAAGCTCTGGGATGAAGTCGTTTCGGACCAGGTTGACAACGGCGATGTCTCCCAGTCCGGCACCCGGGCTGAAGGTCATCTTGAAGTGGGCGATCTCTGCTCCAAGTGTACGGAGGCGGTCCTGGACCGCTCCGGCGAGTGTGGTGAGCGCAAGATTTGCATCAAAGGAGGCCGAACTGCGCAGCGCCACGGTGGCGTTGAGCCATCCGAGCAATGCCTCGCCCTCCGCATAGACGTCATAGTCGACTTCCATGGCACTGCGGGGGCGTTGCTCCGAGCTTTCAAGGAGCGAGAACCAAGTGTCTAGCCCGAGACCCTCCCTTGCCGAAACGCGCAGCACCGTGGCTTGGGGGTAGTTCAGGGCGATGACGTTTTCCAGTTCTTGCGTTTCTCCGGAAGAGAGAAGCTCTGATTTGCTGATCACGATGACGTCCGCTTCCTCTAGCTGTTTCCGGTAAATGTAGAGCACTTTGGCTGAAAAAGTCCCTCCGGGGCGTAGACCGAAGATGCGTTGGGCGCGAACCGGGTCCACTAGGACGCTCAAGGGAGCGATGGTGAACTGGTCCCCGTAGATGCGTCGAAGCGGGTAGGTCACCGTGGCTACCAAATCCGTGCAGCTCCCCACGGGTTCGGCGATGAAGACGTCGGGTGTATTGGCGTCGGTGAGCCGCTGGGCTGCGTCGACCAGAGAATTGAACCGACAACAGAAACAGCCGCCCGGGATTTCCTCCGTCGCAAAACCTTGAGAACGGAGCATGGCAGTGTCGACGAGTTCTTGCCCCTGATCGTTGGTGATGAGTCCGACACGGAGCCCTTGTGCGGTGAGCCGCTCGGCGAGTTTTGCGACGGCGGTGGTTTTTCCTGCGCCGAGGAAACCGCCGATCATGATGTAGCGAGCTTTGGGGGAGGGCAGCGTCATGGCAAAAAACCAAGCGTGAGCGGCATCCAAAAGAAAGGTGTGTTTGAGAAAAAGGGGTGGCGAGGGTGTCCGATTTCGGTGGTGAGGTGGCATCAAAAGCGCTGCCATGGGGCGCATCATGAGCCCTTTCCAGAACTCAATCAGCGACGCCCTTGCGACTTTTGACTCCTTGCGGCAGATGGAGCCCGCTCTTTTGCAGGCGGCGGATTTGGTGAGGCAGTGCCTGATTTCTGGCGGGAAACTTTTAGTGGCAGGGAACGGGGGGAGCGCCGCAGACGGAGCCGATTTTGCCACGGAATACACCTGCCGTTTTGTTCAGAATCGGAAGCCTTACGCGGCCATCAATCTGAGCGCCTGCGGAAGCCTGATTACCGCGATTGGAAACGATTACGGCTACGAGTGGAGTTTTGCGCGCCAGGTCGAGGCATTTGCCCGAACGGGGGATGTGCTGGTGGTGATTTCGACGAGCGGTAATTCACAAAACATCGTTCGGGCACTGGACGCGGCGAAGGTTGCCCAGATCCAGACGATTGCGCTCCTGGGACGGGACGGTGGAAGGTGCCGATCCAAAGCGGACGTGGAATTGTTGGTGGGAGGACGCGTGACGGCGCGGATTCAGGAGGCGCACAAGTTCCTGCTGCACAACATTTGCGAGCAGGTGGAGGAGGCGTTGCAGCGGGCTTCTCGTTCCTAACAAACAGGGGGAGGCGAGCGTGGAGGAAAACCGGGCCTCGGTCGGCTACTGGCCCGCTTCCTTCTCTTCCGTAGGTTTGGTGAACAGAGGTGCTGGCGTCCCGTTCTCCGTTCCTCCGACGAGCTTTTTATACGAGGGCTCGGAGAATTTTTCGTCAACGACCTTCCCCTCCCGGATGATCTGGATGCCGTAGCCCACGATTTTGTTTCCCGAGGGTTTCACGGGAGCTGCGGGTTTGGCCGCTCCCTGTGCTCCTCTGGCGCCTCCTGCGGCGCTGGTTACAAGAAAAACCGGCTTCTGCTTGAATTCTCCCTTCACCGGATCGCATTCCAGGGTTTCTTCGCCGTTGGGTTTGAGGGAAACGTTTTTTTCTCCCCCGTCCATAATCAGCGTCTTGTTGGTGCCCATGTCCCGACCGATGGTCCAATAACGGACGGTGCTGTTTTGGGGGACTGAGGTCATGTTTCGCACCACAATCTTCAGGGTGCGATTCTGGGACACGGCGACGGGCCCCGATGTTGCCGCCCCGGCAGCTGGCTTTCCTCCAGTCCCCTGCTTGGTGCTGACCGAGGAGACCTGATCGACCCTGGCAATTTCGACGGTGACCGCGTTTGCGATGCCGGAGGTCAGAACGAACGCGCTGAGAAGGAGGTTTTTGGTGTTCATGGGAAGAAAAGGGCTGAGATCTTGGGGCAGCATCGAGTGCGCCAAGGACTCATGCAATTCGGGAGTCCATGACCAAATGGTCACACGCGGGTTCTCCTCTTTTCTCATCCTCCAGACAGGGGTTGACCCTGAGTGGAGGCCGCCTTTCATTCCATTCCGTGAGTGTCCTTTTTCCCCCCGAGTTGGTCGTCGGAGCCTCTGCATTTTTGGGGGCTATTGTGGGGTCTTTTTTAAACGTGTGCATTTACCGGTTGCCGCGTGGGCAGTCGGTTTGTCGGCCTGCGAGGTCTTTTTGTCCCGGTTGCCGGAAAACCATTCCCTGGTGGGAAAACATCCCCCTGGTGTCGTGGGTGTGGCTGCGTGGACGTTGCTCGAACTGCGGGGTGTCCATTTCCCCGAGGTATTTCCTCGTCGAGTTGTTGACGGCGCTCCTGTTCGCTGGGGTGGCCGCCTGTGCGGATCCTTCGCACCTCTGGCTCATGGTGCCCCAATGGGTGTTTGTGGCGATTTTGCTCGTGGCGACTTTTGTGGATTTGGAACACCTGATTATCCCCGACGAGATCACGTGGGGCGGGGTGGTCGCGGGGCTGGTGTTTTCTTTTGGTTTACCCGAGTTGCACGGTGTTTCGGGAAGGGCCGAGGGCTTCGCCGCCGCCCTCCTGGGAGCTTTTGCGGGTTACGGGCTGCTCTGGGGCGTGGTCGAAGGAGGGCGCCTGTTGTTTGGCAGGAAGAAAATTTCCTATGCGCCTCCAGTGGAGGTGGTTTGGACTCGGAATGGGGAGGAAGCCGTGCTTTCGGTGGGGGAAGAGGAGATGGTCTGGGGGGAATTTTTCTTTCGCGGCACCGAGCGGCTTCAAATGAAGGTGATGCGCTCAGAAGTGGACGGCTTGGCGCTGGGGCCAGGGGAATTTCAGTGGGGGCTCAACGAGGTGAGGATGGAAGGGAGAGTGTTTGATCTCAATCAGGTCCACCAGATTCGGCTCGGGGCTGAGTGGATTGTTTTCCCGCGCGAGGCGATGGGTTTTGGGGACGTTAAATTTCTCGCAGCGATTGGTGCGTTTTTAGGTTGGAAGGCCGTCCTGTTCACGGTGGTGGCGGCGTCCACCCTTGGGGCAATCGTCGGGATGCTTCTTTTGATTTTGAGAAAGCATCGCTCCGTCATCCCGTTTGGGCCTTATCTGGCGCTTGGCGCTTTTCTGTGGATGGCGGCCGGACCGCTATTGGTGGACGCCTACTGGCGCTGGGTGGGCTTTGCGATGGCTCGCTAGCAGGAGAAGGGGGGCAACCCCTCGGTGGCCTTTTCAAGGCCGAAAATCCGGCGGACAAATTCGGGAGCGATGGACGACGCGCCGTAGGGGATTTCCGGCTGTAAAACTCCGGGCAAAAGGTGCTCCATCACCGCGCGGTTCGTGATCTGAGCGGGGTCGGGTTCTCCGCAGGCGGGCTCATTCCACACCAACCCAGCAAGCGGCAGTCCCCGGCTTCGAATGGCGTCCACGGTCAACCGGGTGTGGTTCAGGGCTCCGAGTCGGTTGGCGCAGACGACCAGCACCGGGAGCCCCAGCTCGACGGCAAAGTCGCTCATGCACAGTTGGTCTGTGAGCGGAACACGCCAGCCGCCGACACCTTCGACAACGACGATGGGGTATTGAGCGGTGAGGGTCTGGAATGCGGATCGGGCGCTGTCGACGTCCAGGGGCCGGTTTTCGATGAGGGAAGCGGCGTAAGGGGCTGCGGGCACCTGCATCCACACCGGGTTGACCAGTCCCAATTCCACGCTTCCCTCGTTCGCCCCGGAGAGGGTTTCGGCGTCAAGCCGGTCGCCGCAGGCGAAGGGCTTCATTCCCACGGCGGGAATTCCGAGTTGGCGCAGAGCCACAACCAACAGGCGGGTGATGAACGTTTTTCCCACGCCCGTGTCGGTGCCGGTGATAAAAATGCCTTTGTGCATGAGTTTAGACGCCAATGGCTGTTTGCAGAGCCGAGGCGATGCCGTCGGCCAGTTCGGAGATTTGCGCTGCGTCGCGTCCCTCGAGGAGGAGGCGGACTTTTGGCTCGGTTCCCGAGTAGCGGAGGAGGACCCTGCCCTGTCCCTCGAGTGCGCGCTCGGCCGCCGCAAGCAGCCGGTCGACTTCGGGTAATTCTGTAAACGGAGGCTTTCTGTGGACCCGGAGGTGGCGCTGGGCCTGGGGGTATTTGGAAAGACAGCGCTTCAGTTCGCTGAGGGGTTTACCCGTCTCGAGGAGAATCCGCAGGATTTGGAGTGCGCTCACAAGGCCGTCCCCGGTCGTCGCAAAATCGCGGAAAATCATGTGGCCGCTTTGTTCGCCTCCGACGTTGAGGCCCTCACGCACCATGGCCTCGATGACGTAACGGTCGCCGACACCGGTTCGCAGCACACGCCCGCCTTGGTTGCGCAGGGTTTCATCCAGGCCAAAATTGCTCATGACGGTGGCAACGAGGGTGTTTCGTGCCAGTTCTCCGCGTCGCATAAAGTGCAGCGCCGCGATGGCCAGAATTTCATCACCGTCCACAATCTCGCCCTTTTCGTCACACAAAAGAACCCGGTCCGCATCGCCATCGTGGGAGATTCCGAGGGTGGCACCAGACTGCTGAACGAGTTGGCGAATGGCATCGGGGTAGGTGCTTCCGCACGATGCGTTAATGTTTCTGCCGTCGGGGTTGTGGTGGGCGACGGTGAGGCGGGCTCCCAGCTCTCGAAGCACGCAGGGGGAGGACTTGTAGGCGGCTCCGTTGGCGCAATCGAGCGCGATGTGGATGCCCTCGAGGGTCATGCCTTTTGGAAAACTCGCTTTTGCGAATTCCACGTAGCGGCCGAGGGCGTCGTCGATGCGTTTGGCTTGTCCAATTTTCCCTGCCGTGGGGCGGACGGATTCGATTTCCCCGCTGAAGACGAGTTGTTCGATGCGTCGCTCGAGGGCGTCGTCCAGCTTGTAGCCATCGTATCTGAAAAACTTTATCCCGTTGTCTTCGTATGGATTATGAGATGCGCTGAGTACGACTCCGGCGTCCGCGCGGAGGGACCTGGTGATGTAGGCGACACCCGGAGTCGGCAGTGGACCGATGAAGAGCACGTTGGCGCCCAGAGACATTACCCCTGCCGCGAACGCGTTCTCCAACATGTAGCCGGAGACACGGGTGTCTTTGCCGATCACAATGGTCGGGCGTTCGCTGTTGGTGGCTCTCGGGGTGTCGCGTTGGCTGAACACGTGTGCGGCGGCCCTTCCGAGTTTGAGGGCGGTCTCGGCAGTGACGGGTTCGAGGTTGGCGACCCCGCGGACGCCGTCAGTCCCGAAGAGTTTCGGGTGGATGTCGGTGGGTTGAGACATGGGTTGTGAAGGTTTGGGGGGGGCTTATGCGTAATGTTGGCGAGACGCGGTGCAAGTGGATTTGGGGGCGAGTTGGGGAGGGGAGTGTGGCCCCGAAAACAAGCTTGGGATTGAACGCGGAAAAAAGTCTGGAAGTCTGAAGGGGAGCGCAGATTCAGGCCTTGGCAAGGGTCTGTCCTCCCACTAACCCCAAGAAACTAATGTATGAAATTGTTTAAGCACTTCATTCCCGTCGCGGTTATCACGGCTTTTGCAGCGGTTGCCCATGCGGAAGACACGCCGATGGAAAAAGAGATGTCTTCCATGAATAAGGCCTACAAGGCCTTGAAGAAGCAGATCGAAGATCCGTCCAAAAAGACGGAGAACCTCGCTTTGATCGCCGAGATCAAGAAGACCACCGAGAATTCTGCGAAGCTTGAGCCGAAGACCACGGCGGACCAGCCTGCGGCACAAAAGGCGGCTTTCCTGGAGAAATTTAAGGGGCAGATGGCGGATTTGGCCAAGGCGGTGGGTGTTTTGGAAGCCGCGGTGAATGCGGGGGATACGGCAGCTGCAAAGGCGGCCTTTGATAAGCTCAATGACCTGAAGAAGAAGGGTCACGAAGACTTCAAGAAAGACTAGTTTTTGGTTCACTGAGCCAGCCGCCCCCCAAGACTCATGACACGCCAACAGGTTCTCGACCTGTATTTTATGGACGCCCGCTGCAAGTTGATCGAGCTTGCGGCGTTCCTCGACCGCGTGGACCGTGCCAGCGGGGAGGCGGACTTTCGTCATGCTGCCTTGCGGCACGCTCTGGAGGCTCTCTCCTCAGGAGAGCCTTCCCGTGCCAAGCAAGTGCTCCTCGCTTTGAGCGATCCGACGGCGGAACCCATCGCTGCCGCCCCCGGGAAAGGGGCGTGCGGCGCGTGGCCGGGTTTTTCGGCCTCCCATTCGTGACGCTCTTGTCCCCTCTCGAACTCCCCAATCGTCCCTCCGCTCATGCGTTACATTGAACCCCATGCACACATGGTCAGTCGGGTGACTGATGATTACGAGGCGATGGTCACGGCCGGTTGTGCGGCGGTTTGCGAGCCTGCTTTCTGGGCGGGCTTTGATCGCAGCAGCGTGGATGGTTTTTACGACTACTTCTGCCAGCTGACGGACTACGAGCCGAAGCGGGCTGCCAAGTTTGGTCTGCCGCATTATTCGTGGCTTTGCATTAACCCGAAGGAGTCCGAGGACGTCGTGCTGGCGCGGGAGGTCATTTCGATCATTCCGGAGTTTTTGAAACGGCCGACAGTGCTCGGCATCGGCGAGATCGGTTTGAACAAAAACACGCGCAACGAGCTCGCGATCCTGCAGGAGCACGTCGATCTGGCGGTCCAGCATGGACAGCTCATTTTGGTGCACACGCCTCATTTGGAGGACAAGCTGAAGGGAACCCGGCTGATTCTGGACGTGTTGAAGTCGGATTCACGGGTGGATCCGCAGCGGGTGATCATCGACCATGTGGAGGAGCACACGGTAGCGATGGTGTTGGATGCGGGTTTTTGGGCAGGGATCACTTTGTATCCGGAGTCGAAGGCAACGCCTGCGCGGGCGATCGACATGGTGGAGCAGGCGGGGATGCGTAATATCTGGTTGAATTGCGCCTGCGACTGGGGCCGTTCGGAGCCTCTCGCGGTTCCGCGAACCGCCCTCGAAATGAGGCGGCGAGGACATTCCGCGGAGGCCATCGACCACTTGGTTTACGGCAATCCGAAGCGCTTTCTTTCTCAAAATCCGAGGTTCCAAATTGCCTGATTTTTGCAATGCGGCTGCTCCCTCCTTTTTTTGCGCGAGTTTTTGTGGGTCGGGAGCGGGTTTTGGGGGTGGTTTTTCTGGCGGGTTTTTGGGCAGCGCAGGCGCAAGGCCAAGCGCCGACTGAAGGTTTCGCGTCTGATGCGGCTCCGAAAAAGGCGTCTGTGCAGGCCAGCCTGGAGACTCAAAGGTCGGCCCGGACGTGGTTTTTTTCGATCCCGCCGCCTCGCGGGATCATTTGTGACCGGAACGGACTGCCCCTGGCCAATGTGCGTGTGGGCGCCCATTTGGGTCTGAGTTTTCCCCGGCCCCTCCAGTGGGGCGATGGGCAGGTGTTGGAGTATGTGCGATCCGAGGCGGCGGAGATTTCGAAGGTGCTGGGAAGGAGCATTACGGTGAACGCAGAGTCGGCACTTCGCCATTACCGTGGACGTCCTTTATTGCCGTGGATTTGTGTTCAGAACCTGAGTCCGGAGGAGGAGGGGAAGATTCGGGCGGCGAAGCGGGAGGGGTGGTTGTTGCAGCCGTATTACGTGCGCAATTACCCGAATGGGTTCTTGGCGAGTCACGTTTTGGGGTACGTGGGGCGGATGGGGGGATTTCGCGAGGGGGCGGTGGAGAATAATGAATCGCTGTGGCCGGACGTTGAGGGGCGCGATGGGATTGAAAAAACGTTTGATGCGCAGCTCAGGGGAGAGTCCGGGCAGCTGAATGTGACCTACAATGGGGAGGGGATGAAGGCGTCCGAGCAGGTCAGCATTCGGCCGATGCCGGGGAAGCATGTGGTGACGACTCTCGATTTGGAGTTGCAGCGGCTTTGTGAGAAGGCCCTTGCGTCGAAGGCGAAGCGGGGTGCCATCGTTATGATGGACCCACAAACGGGCGACATTTTGGCGATGGCGTCCTGGCCTTGTTACAACCCGAACAGGTTTGAGGTGGAGTACAACGCGCTGAATGGAAACCCCAATCAGCCGCTCATCCCGAGAGCCTTCCGGGCCGCTTATCATCCGGGATCCACTTTCAAGTGTTTTGTGGGTTTGGCCGGGCTTAGTTCTGGAAAACTGACTCCTGAGGAGGAGTATGAGGGGCCGCCTACCTTCCGAATCGGCAATGACGAGAAAAAGAACTGGAAGAAGGAGCACGTCGGGATTCTCAACTTTGCGCAGGCTCTCGAGCAGTCCTGCAACACGTGGTTTTATCAGGTGGGTCTGAAATTGGGGGCGGAGGTGATTGTGGATTACGCCAACCAGTTGGGGATGGGGGAGCGCACGGGGATTCCACTTCCCGACGAGGCGTCGGGTTTTATCCCTACGGACGAATACATGCGCCGGGTGAAGAAGGAGCGATTGAATGGTGGGAATCTGGCGAATTTAGCGATTGGGCAGGGGGACACGGAGGTGACGCCCCTCCAAATGGCGCAGGCCATGTCGGTGATTGCCAATGGAGGGGTGCTGTATCAGGCGCGTCTGGTGCGGCAGATTCAGGATGTCACCGGAGAGGTTGTGAATGGTTATCCGGTGCGTGAACGCCGCCGGATTGAGATCCCCCCGGAGGCCATGGGCGCACTGAGGCAGGGGATGGTTTGGGTGGTCAACGGAAGCAAAGGAACGGCTCACGCGGCGCGTCTCGACAAGGTGACTGTGGCGGGCAAAACCGGTACGGCCCAGTGGGGCAAGAAGCCAAACGAGCGGACAGCGGCATGGTTTGCCGGATTTGCGCCGGCCGAGGGGCCTCGCGTGGCTTTTGCGGCCCTCTACGAGGGCGAGGCGAACGACAACGACGTGCATGGTGGCACCAATGCCGCACCGATGATCGGGATGGTTCTCCGGGAATACTTTAAGGATGCGGAGAAGGCGAAGCCTGTCAAACCGCGTGATGCCGAGGGGAGGGAGATTGATTTGCCGATGACCCCGCCCGTGGCAGTGAAAGCGGAGTTGGCGGAGCCGGTCGCAGAAAAGGAAGAGGAGCGAGTTCCTGCGCAGCCAACGAAAAAGGTATCTTTTTTCAAACGCCTGTTTGGGCGCGCGCCGAAGGATCTCCAGGTTCCCACGGAGTAGTTGGGCGAAGCGCCTGCGATTGCTTGGCGGGAATTCGTTTTACACCCCATTTTCGGAGTCGGCGCGCGCGGAGTGTCAGCGCGGGATGCGCCAATTCATCGTACCGGGACGCAGCTCGAAGTGCTGAAAGCGTGCCGTACTCCAGTCGGAGCGGGGCCGCCGCCTTCTGCGCGGCCTTGGGGATGGTTTTGGTCATCTCCCGGAACAGGTTGATCCCGGGCAGCACCGTCATGGTGGGCGAGGGGCCGTACCATTCCCACGGACCGGTCTTGCACCGGCCCACCGCGTAGGGAGAGGCGTGGAAGCAGCCCTCGCTTTCGATGAACAGGACCCCGG
Source organism: Verrucomicrobiota bacterium (assembly GCA_037975925.1). Classification (GTDB taxonomy): domain Bacteria; phylum Verrucomicrobiota; class Verrucomicrobiia; order Chthoniobacterales; family Chthoniobacteraceae; genus Chth-196. The sequence goes on along the minus strand of JBANFR010000067.1, from coordinate 4,132 downwards.
CGCCACCACCTGCGTCGTCGCCGCGCCCCCCCCGGCGCCCACCCCGGATACGGCGGTCTGTGAAAGCGTGGGCATGGCTTACAACACCCCCTCAACACCCAGAAGGGACACCCCAACTCCTTGAGCCCGACAAAAGTTCCGCAAAATGCCGCAGGAGGCGATCTCCGCTCCCCGATTTCTGACCTCGCACTTTCAGGACTCTTTCAACCCCGCCCTGAGCGATCCTCTGGCCGATCTGACCCGGCGCGGCCATGCCGTGCACCCCCACAAGGGATTCCTCGCCCAGCCCGTGATGGTTGATCTCGACCCTCCAACCGGCACCGCCCACGCAGCGAGCCAGCGCACCAGCACCTTCCGCGGCAAATCCTCCGCCGACCTGGATCGCGAGGAATAGGAAGGCGGATGTGTCGACCTCAGCCCGCCTGTTTCTCCGATTCGTAAAATGCTCGGATACTTGGAAATTCGCCTCGCACCATTTCCGTCCAGGCATCGAGGGCGGGGTTGCGGTTCTCTCTCGAACGAGCCATGACCAGATCCAACTCCGGCGGACGCGGCGAAATGGGCAGGAACACCACGCCCGACTGCCGGTAACACCGGATGCAGCCTGGCACAAACGCCACTCCCATGCCTGCCGCGACATACATCAGAATCACCCGCATGAGAGGTACTTCGCTCACCACCCTCGGTGTGAATCCCGCCTGCAAACACCACAGCTTGGTCTGATCCACAAATTCCGGGGCGCCTCTTCGCTCAAAAAACACAAACGCCTCCTGGGAAATCGCCTCCAGCCGGACTTCTCCGCTCGCGGCGAGCGGATGCGAGTCGGCGACCACCAAGTGCACCTGGTCCGAGTAGACCCGCTCCTGGACGAGTCCCCGCGCGAGGTGCGGGGAGACTCGCCGGGTGAAGCCCACGTGAATGTCGCCCGCCTTCAAGGCCTCCAGTTGCTCTGTCGGCCCCAGCTCCTCCAGTTCAATCTCCACCCAGGGACGCTCCGCGCGGTACCGCCGGATCAACCCCGGCAGAAACTGAGCCACCGCAGAGCTAAAGCACCCAATCTTGAGCGTTCCCACCTCCCCCCGCGCGGCGCGCTGCGCTTGATGACACGCCTGCTCCACCTTCTGCAGCACCCCCCTTGCCTCCCCCAAAAATGCCTCGCCTGCCTCACTCAACTCCACCCGGCGCCGATCCCGGTGAAATAGCACGACCCCCAGCTCCTGCTCCAAAATCTTCACCTGCTCGCTGACAGCGGATTGGGCCACTCGCAAATCCTCCGCCGCACGGCTGAAGCTCTTCCGCTCCGCCACCGCCACAAAATACCGCAGGTATCGCAACTCCATGGTCCTTTTTGGATATCTGTAAAACCGATCAGATCGATCTTTTATTGCTTTTTTACAGATTTCACCGTCGGCCTTAGGATGGCCCCCGTTCCAAGTCACCCTGCGAACTACTTCTCGCTCCAGCGACTCCCTCCTCCACCCCTGCCTCCTTGCCCCATGCTCCGTCACTCTGTCCTCTTTACCTTGCACCACCCATCCCACTCCTCTCGGGAAACGGAATTTCTCAAAGCCGCGGAACACCTCCGACAGATCCCGGGCGTTACCCAGTTTGAAATCCATCGTCAGATCAGTCGGAAGAACCCCTTCGCATTCGGCATCTCGATGGAGTTTCGGGATACCGCCGACTTTGAGAACTACCTCAGCCATCCGCTTCACTCGGAGTTTGTCGCCTCCCGCTGGGTTCCTGAAGTGAAAGACTTTCTGGAGATCGATCTCGCATCGATCGCCGATCCCGCCCGTCCTTGACCCGCTCGCTGAACCCGTCTCTCCCCAACTTTCACTCCGCATGAAAGCGCGCGCTTTGCTTCTCGCCCCCTTGGCCTGCCTACTGGCTCCCTTCTCCCAAGCCGTCGAGATTTCCATCGACGCGCATATCTTCACCCTCCCGGAAGGTTACACGGTTGAAAAAATCGCTGGGCCACCCCTGGTTCAGCGCCCCATCCACATGGCCTTCGATGAATCCGGGGCCCTTTACGTCACCGATAGCTCTGGGAACACCGAATCCGCCGGAGCTCAGCTGAAGAATCCGACCCACCGGATCCTCCGTCTCACCGATTCCGATGGCGATGGCGTCTTCGATCATTCCACGGTTTACGCCGACAAACTGCCTTTCCCGGAAGGGGCCCTCTGGCTGAACGGCTCTCTTTACGTCGGCGCACCGCCCACCATCTGGAAATTTACGGACACCGATGGAGATGGGGTAGCCGACTCCCGGGAGCCCTGGTTTTCAAAGACGGTGAGCGGGTGCGGAAACGATCTGCATGGCCCCTATGCCGGCCCCGACGGACTCCTTTACTGGTGCAAAGGGGAGTTTGCCCAGCAGACGCTCGCCTTGGCCGATGGGCGCACGCTGGTTTCGAGAGCGGCCCACGTGCTTCGGGCCCGGCCCGATGGCTCGCAACTGGAGGTGGTCCTCACCGGGGGGATGAACAACCCGGTCGGGCTCGCGTTTTCCCCCTCCGGCACCCGGTTCCTGAGTGGCACCTTTTTTGACCTCTCGGGGGGCGGGAAACGCGACGGCATCCTCCACGCCGTTTACGGCGGCGTTTTTGGGCGGGTCAATGACGGAGTCCTCCAGGACCACCCGCGCACGGGAGGCCTGCTCCCTGTCCTCCAGCAAATGGGCCCGGCCGCTCCCTCCGGCATGCGCATGTCGCGCAGCAACGCTCTGGGAAATCCGGGCGACCTGTTTTGCGCGGAATTCAACTTTCACCGGGTCTCCCGCCATGTTCTCTCCAAAGAAGGCGCCTCCTATCGGGCCGAGGCTTCCCCGCTTCTGGTGAGCAATCAGACCGACTTTCATCCCACCGACGTCTTGGAAGATGCCGATGGCAGCCTGATTGTCGCCGATACGGGAGGCTGGTACCGGATGTGTTGTCCGACCTCCGTTTCGGCCAAACCGGAGGTGCTTGGGGGGCTTTATCGGATTCGCAAGATCAACGCTCCCAGAGTGGTGGATCCTCGTGGGCTCAAGCTCCACTGGACGGATGCGCATCCCGACTGGCTTTCCGACCCTCGGCCGGCAGTGGTTGAACGAGCGGTCGGCGCTCTTGCGAATCCACGGCATGTTCCGGCACTCCTTCAATCCAAGGCGCGGATTCCTGCCATCTGGTGTCTCTCGCGCATTGCATCGCCTGAAGCTCGGGCTGGCATCCGCTCTTTTCTCTCGGATTCCGATCCCGCCGTTCGACTGGCAGCGATCGAGGCCATTGCCCTGTCACGGGATGGGGCGGCAGCGGAGAGCCTTCTGGCGGAACTCCGCTCGAACGATCTTCAACTCCGGAGCGCTGCGGCGATGGCGTTGGGCCGTATTGGAGATCGTCGCTTCGTTCCACCGCTTCTGGAGGCCGCCCAAAGCGCGCAGGACCGGTTCCTGTTCCATGCCCTTGCCTATGCTCTTTTTGAGACGGGTGACCCCTCGCTGCTTGCCCCATCCGACCAAAGCCCCGTGGCCAAAATCGTCCGGGAAATGTATGAAGTCTCGAAGGCGACCGCCTCCTTACCGGAGATCCCCTTCCACAAAGAGGCTCCCCCAGCCGTCCCTGACCCCGCGACTCTTGCCAAACAGAGCAAGCGCCTCCGTGAACTCGAAGCCCTCCTCCCCTCGGGCGATGTCTCCAGAGGCGCCGCACTTTTTCGCAACGGCTCGCAATCGCTCTGCCTGACCTGCCACACCTTTGGATCCGAGGGCGTCGCGTTTGGTCCCGATCTCACAAGAATCGGCGCCATTCGCACCCCCGGAGAGCTGCTCGAATCGATCGTGTATCCGGCCAACATCCTCGCCCGATATTACGAGCCCCTCATCGTACGCACCAAACAGGGAGAATCGATGGGCCTCATCCGGAAGGATGGCTCGCACGAGTTGGTGATCGCAGCAGCCCCTGGCGCCGAGGTTCGGATCCCGCGTTCCGAGATTCAGGAAACCCAGTACTCCCGGGTCTCGCTGATGCCGCCCATCTTTGATGGTCACCTGACCCCGCAGCAAATCGCCGATCTGGTGACATTCCTCCGCACCGCCAAGTAATTCCCCCCACAATGCACTCTCACGAAAATCTCCCCGGGCGCGACCCACT